>CAZGDN010000053.1:3966-7010 GCA_964525235.1 uncultured archaeon
GATGTGATAATGCACTCAATTGAACACAGGCAACAGTGGCAATAGCACTGGCAAAAAAACAATGCTTGCTGCAGCAAGAGCATTCACCCAGAGCTAACACAGCCCAGCGCTCAATTTAAAGCAGTTTCTCAGACCAGATTTTATGCTATGAGGGTTGGATTGAAGTATGCAGAATGGCTTGCACTGGCATGCTTTGTAGCTGGTTTTTCTGCAAACACGGTTTTGTTCCACGGAACCAGCAACAGCATGCTCCCAGAACATGAAAGCGTTTCACTCTTCGTTTGCCCACAGGACGAGTGCGCAGAGCAGTTAATTGGATTCATTGACTCAGCTGAGAAAAACGTGCACGTAATGATTTACTCGCTGACAAAAGAAGAAATCGCTGAAGCAATCACGAAAGCCAGAAAGCGAGGGCTTGATGTCAGGGTTGTGATGGACAAAACTCAAGCAGCTGGTCCTTACTCCAAGGACGAGTTTTTGACCGAGCACGGCGTTCCAGTCAAACTCGTTGACCCAGAGGGCTACGCAATAATGCACCACAAGGTCACAATAGTTGACAGCCAAGCGTTCTCAACCGGTTCGTTTAACTACTCCGAGAATGCTGATTCTGGTAGCGCGGAAAACCTCTTAATAGTCTACAATGAAGATATGGCTCAGAGAATGGAGCGAGAATTTGAAGCACTGTGGAATGCTGGTTAGTCTTCCATCACTTCAACAGAGGCTATTTGGTGGGAAGCAGGATCCATGCCACAAGGTACAAAAGAATTCCTGCACCCCAGAAGAAAACGAGAGCTGCCCAGATTATCCTGATGATGTTGGGGTCAACATTAAAGTACTCCCCTATGCCCCCACAAACTCCTCCAAGCAACCGGTTAGCCTGAGAGCGATAAAGAACCTTGTGCTCTTTCATGGCGTTAAAAAAAGTGACTGCAAAAATTTATTATAATATGCAATAGCGTACTAGTGCCCCCAAAGGGTTAAAAATTTTAAATCTGCAGGGGGCAGCGATGCCTTTATTAAAATTTAGGTTTTTCTATTTTTCAACAGAATCCGGGATGCTTATGAGAACCAAGAAAAGAGAAGGTCGCGCCTTGCCTGACACCCCTGAAATGAAGATGTGGCGCGAGGAATACGAGCAAATGCCATTGGAGGAACACAAGGCAAAGCTAAGAGCCCTTGGTCTTGGTGAAGAAGAATTTTCTGAATTCAGTGAAGTCCTGTTAAAAGAAAAAAGCAAGAAAGGCAAGTGAACATGTTCACTTACTGCCCTGTGAGAAAAAGGTCTTTCTCTTCTTTTTGAATTCTATTACAAACAGTGCAATGAGGACTGCTAGCACTATGGACAACAGGGCAATTAACAGCCAGGGAGTCTCCGGCGGCTTTTCTTCACTGGTTCCATTCACTGGCATATTCAGGTCATGCACTCTTTTCACCACCGGCTTTTTTTGTTCGAAGAGTTTTCCAAGTTGTCTTTTGTGTTTCCTGAATTCTGTGAATTTCTGCCCCTCCACTGCACTCTCCATGGACAGGAAGACATCATCAATCTTTTTTTGAACTTCTTCATTGTAGTCACTCAGAGACTTATACGCTGAAACAGCAAGCTTTGCCAGGTCTGAGTAGCGTTCTGCTTTTCCAAGAAAGCCCTCCTTGAAAGCTGCAATTCCCTTTGCGAGAAAGTATTGTGAGCGCTCGTCATCAACCGAGGCAACCTCTTGCGTAACACTGTTGAAATCAAGCTCGCATGAGCTGTAGTGTGCATTCCAGTGACCATTGCAACACACTCCATGCTTTTTTGGCTGGCACTCGTGAACTCTTGCATAAAAGCACTCCCCGCACTCCAAGTCAGTGCAATTATTGTCAACGCAGCGCTGGTTTGAAGCACAGTTTAAGTCCTCAGTGCAACAGCCCTTTGGAACAGTGGTAATGCACTCACCCATCGAGCACCTTGGAACACTGCAGACTGTGCCCTCCGGGCAGTTCACTCCCTGGCAACTGTCACCATCAAAGCAAGGGCCCCACTTTCCTGTTTCCGTACACTCCTGTTCGCCTGAGCCATCACACGCTCTTGTCTGACCAGGACAGCAATCCACTCTGCCTGAAAAAACACAATCAAGCCAAGCGCTTCCACACTTGTTGCATTTCTGTTTTCCAGTTATTGCCGGGCACTCAACGCCATTAACCGTTGGAACACACTCGCGCCGCTCGAATGACTTGCACACCTGCTCAAAAGAGCACTCGCCCCAATTGCCATCCACACACTTCTGTGTGCCAGTGCACCCATCGCTTTTCTCACATTCCCTTGTTATGCCAGAACAGCACTCAATGCCTGCCGGTGCCTTGCACTCAAGCCACCTGTCACCACACTCACTGCACTGCCTCGTTCCATCAACAAGTGGGCAAGCCAGGCCATCAAAAACCGGCTGGCATTTCTCTGTTGAACCAGGAACACAAATGTTGGCATCAAGTGTGCACTCGCCCCAATTGCCATCCACACACTCCTGTACTCCATTGCAGTCAGAACCAAAAACACATGGCTGCTTCTCGCCCTCAGTGCACGCAGCAACAATAACAAGGACAAATAACAAAAACGCAGCCACCAACAACAAGCGCTTCTCTACAGGCATTTAAATCAGAATAATTACAATATAAGAATATTTAATTGTTTGCTGGAGTATTAGAACACCGGATAATTCAATGTGCAAAATTCAATTGCAGAACTGCTACGAGCAGGGTTATTTATTTTTTTCAGTGCTTTTTTTGTTTTAATGCTGACTGAAATTGATATTGTGATAAGGCTCTTGGTGGCAGCAGGGCTTGGCATGATTGTGGGTTATGAGAGAGAAAGCCATGACAAGCCAGCTGGCCTCAGGACACACGCGATTGTTTCAATTGGGGCGTGCTTGTTTACGCTCATGGGTGTGCTCATTGCCCAGGATTCGGTTGGAGTGAGTGTTGACGCTTCAAGGATCGCTGCAGGAATTGTGACAGGCATTGGATTCCTTGGCGCAGGAGCAATGTTCCAGGAAAAAAACAGGGTGGTTGGC
>CAZGDN010000054.1:0-6691 GCA_964525235.1 uncultured archaeon
CCGCAGGTTTGTTGAAATCTGCGAAGAAAACAACCTGCAGAGAATGCTGTGCATCAAGCGCATTCCACACTTCACCACTCTCCAAAAGTTTGTGCAGCGAACACCAAAAAGAGTGTTCGAGATGCTTGTTAGAGCTTGCAGAAAACTCTTGGGTTTGAAAGACGTTGAAGCAAGCATTGACGGAACAGGCTTCTCCAACACCAACCCATCTCATTACTACCTCAACAGAGTAGATGGAAAAAAGGTCAGAAACTACACTAAAACAGTGTTCCTGGCCGATAACAAGACAAAGCTCATACTCAACATGCGAACGCGTTCAGACCATGCCAATGAAACACTGGACTTCATTCCATTAGTGAAAGTTGAGCGAAGTAGGTTGCCTGGCTTTGGTGGAGTGGACCGTTTTTTGCTATGTATTCCATTGCGCTCAAGTTACTTATGGCTCTTTCGCTGATCACTTTCCCATTTTGCATATATGCGACTGTAATCTTGTTGTTGAGGTTGCCAGGTATTAACAGGGAATATTGTCCGTTTTCGTTGAGGAATTGTCTAAATTCTTCGCCCTTTAACGGTTCGCATGCCCATTTGTCTTTTTTTTCATCGACAATCTTGCATTTTGAACCTATGCCGCAATATCCTGCTACTCTTCCTTCTTCTTTTTCACAGGTCCAATCTTGATAGGTGAAATATACATGTCGTCCTTTTGAGGGGTCGCAATATACTTTTCCAACCTGCCCGCTTAGGCACACGCAAAAATTAGAGTATGTTTTTGGTTTATCTTGCCATGGGTATTTTTTTGTTACTGGGGTTACTAGGCAGCCATATGGACACTTTTTATATTCTATACCCTCTTTGTCATAGAGCCCGGCTTCGTTGGGTACGCAGTACCCGCTTTCACATTTGAAATGCACAGTATAACCTAGTTGTATATATTTTGTATAGACTTTGCCAATCAGTTCTGGAGTTAGATAGGGCCTTATTGGGAGAAGTGGATCGCTTTGCCCGTTATAATGTAATGCTGGGTCGATGCATGTTTGTTCACTTTCTGGTAATTTCACAAAATAATCTAATTCTTTGCATTGATAGTTGCTTGTGCAAGATTTCTGTGTTTGTGCAAAAGAATTTAAAACAAAAGTAAGTAGGAATATCAAAGTAATAGAACCTAAAAAAACACCTTTTTTCATCTTATCACCATTATTGATTAACATTTGTTTGTTTTTTTAAGGCTTTTTGTGGGTGTGGTTTGTTTGTTTTTAGTTGTTGAGTTTTATGAGTTTGAGTATTGCTGAAGCGCAGTGTTGTTGGTTGTCTACTCTTATTGTTTCGTTTGCTAGTGATTTTTTGAATCCTCCTATTGCTAGTTTTGGTTGTTTTATGTAGTATGTGTTTTTTTCGTTGAATTGTAGTTGTAGCATGAATCTTGCTGCTTTTTTTAGTGCCTCTGAGTATTTTTTCGACTTGTCTTCTCCGATTTTTTTAGCAATGCTTAGTGCATCAGCAAGCCCCTCGCTGTATGAACAGGTGCTTGCTCCTGGAATACTGTTGTGTGCAAACCCGCCAGCGTAGTCTGGGTAGGGTGCTTGTTTATTGTATTGTTTTTTGAGGATCCAGTCGTTCATCTCAAAGACGAATTCTGCGTATTCTTTTTTTCTTGTTGCGAGGAATGCGTGGCTGTATGCTGAGGATTGCCATGGGACGAATGCCGTGTTTTTGTTTGCATCGAAGTATTTTTTGTAGTTTGGGAATGCTTTTTCGACTGTTTGAAGGTATTCTTTTTTTCCTGTTTTTTCGAATGCCAGCATTAGTGCGAGTAGTGCTTCTCCGGGGTAGTAGTCGATGCTTTTTTCGTCAGTGCTTTTTGGGTAGTGGGTGTAGAAGGCGCCGTTTTTTGTTTGCATTGATTGAATAAAATTTGCTAGTTGTTCTATTTCTTTGCTGAACTGGTTTTTGTCGTTTAGTTCGAGGAGAGCGATGAGTAGTAGGGCGCTTGTGCCGAGTTTTGATTTTTTTCCTTCGTTAACCCATGCTTTGTTGTTGTCTTTTTTTAGTGCTGAAGTGTATTCTTTTGCTTTTTCCTGGCAGGTTTTTTCGAGTTCTTTGTCGTTGAGGAAGTGTGCTATTCTGGCTGCTGTTCCGAGGCTTCCAAATTGTCTTATTAGCGAGTTTTTCTTTGAGAACCTGTTGTATGCTGGGTAGTATTCATAGTAGTATAGGCCATTTGTGTCGTTGTTTGCTTTGAACCAGTCGCGTGTGAGTTCAACTGAGTGCTTTAGCGTTTTTGTTGAAATGTCTTGGTTTTTTATTAGTGGATTTCCTCGGTAGAGTGTTATGAGGTTTCCGTTTACGCTTGTGAAGTCTGTTGTTGTGAACTTGTAGATTTTTGTTTGCGGGTTTTCTAAGCAGTTTTCTTTCATTCCGGCTTTTTTGCAGATTTCTTGAATCATTCTCTTGTGGCTGTAGTGGTTTTGTACCATTACCGTTGGCAGGAATAGGGCTTTCTGGTTGTTGTTTTCGATTTTGATGCCATGTATTCCTGGTTCAATTTCTTTTTTTAGTGATTCTATGCTTTTATCTTTTATTTCTTGGACTGGATTGAGTACGTTTATTTCTATTGAGGTGCTTTCTTCGTTTTCTGGGCTTTTGAATCTTGGGTCTGTTAGGGCGTGAAGGGTTGCCTCTGCTGTTTTCAGTGCGAGGTTGTTGGAGTCAATTAGGTTTGCCTGGCACCCAACTAACTCGCCTTTTTCTCTCAGCGTGACATAGACGCGTTTGTTTGAGCAAATTATTCTTTCGATTTTAATTGGTTTTTTTTCAAAGAATGCATGAACTGCTTTTTTTGAGGCTTGTAACAGAATGGTTTTTTGGTAGTTGCTTTGAGGATTCCACTCTAGGGTGTTTTTTTCGCTTGGGCTTGTTAGTCCAAGTGGCAGGGAAACAAGACCAGTATTGGAGGCCAGCAAGAGCGCGAGCGTGGTGAAGAGTGAGGAAACCAGGATGAACGCGCTCCATTTCGCTGGGGAGTAATCACTCATACCAAATATGCTTGTCAAAAATAATAAAGAACAATGCTTAAGAGCTTGGCCTAATTACTATACTGGTTTTGCACACGCAGAGCGCGCTTGGCTTTCAGATTTTGCCCCTTGCTTTGATGTTTATGTATAGGTTCTCTTGTAGTATCTTGAGTATGTTGTGCTTGTGGTTGTTGTGGTTGGCTTGTAGGTGTAAGCGTGTGTGTTTGTTCGGGTGTATGTGTGTGTTTTTGGTTTGTGTGAGTATGTGCGTGTATAACTTGTTCTGGGGGCGTATGAATAAGTTCTAGTGTATGTGTTGTAAGTGGTTTTTGGCGTGTAGGTGTATTTAGTGTTGTTTGTGGTTGGTGTGTATGTGTTTCGTGTGTATGTTCTGCTGGTGTAGTTTGCTCTTGGTGTGTAAGTGTTAGTGGTTTTTGGTGTGTATGTGTAGGTTTTTCTGGTAGTGTAATTGTTTGAGTAATAGTTTGGGTTGTGTGTGCGTGTTGTTCTTGTGGTGTAGGTGTAGGGTGTGTAGCTGGTTCTTGGTGTGTTTGTTCTAGTGTAGTAGTTTGAGTAGTAGTTTGGCTTGTGGGTGTTAGTGCGTGTTGTGTTTGTGTAGCTGTTCCAGTTTGGTTTGTAGGTGTAGGTGTTGATGGTTCTTGGGGTGTAGGAATTGTAGGAGGCTGTTGTTATGCTTGTGTTGCTTGGCGTGATTGTTTTTTGGGTGTTTGCGATTGTGGTTGTTAGTCCTGTGGCTTGAGCGAAGTAGGTTGCTTGGCTTTGGTGGAGTGGACCGTTTTTTGCTATGTATTCTGCTGCACTCAAGTTGCTGATTGGCTTGCTTGCGATCACTTTTCCGTTTTGGATTGCTGCGACTGTTATTGTTTGGTTTATGTTGTGGGGTAGTATAAGTGTGTATTGGGTGCTTGGGTTGTAACTTGTAGTGGTTGTTCCGATTCCATAGCAGCTTATTCCTCTCGAACCATTACCGCATTTTGCTCCCTCTCCACAGATGACCGCTGGTCTTACTTCAGTATCACACCACCATAGCTGATGTTTAATATAAACATTGTTTCCCATTGTTGGATCACAGTAGAAGCCTGGGTCTGCAAGCATGCCTTCCCCACATACCTTGTTGACACAAACATTTGAGTAGTTTTTTTCAGCGTAGTAAAGTTGTGGGATGCATCCAAAACCACATCTTTCAACGTATTCTCCTTTGTCTGTTATTGCTTTCTTGATTACACATTTGCCTTGTTGGTTGCAGGTATATTCAGCGTAATAGCTCTTTTGTATATATTTTGTGTATGGGGCTCCAAGGAGCATTATTTTTGCGCTTTTGAGGGCGCCTGGTATTCCCTTATTCTCATTTGTTTCTTCATTTATTATTTGATCCATTGCTCGGAAGATTTCTTCGCCTCCATTGTAATGCTTGATTTGTCCGATGCATTGTGGTGTTTCTATTGTTATAAGTCCATTCAACTTTCGACAATCTAAATCTCCTCTTGTTGGGTTACAAGAAATTCCTGTGTTATTTGTTGAATATGCTGGCGAGGTCATTGCTATTAAAACTATACAAACAAAAATGATTTCTCTGACATAAGAATCTAAATTCATCACATCACCTAAAATAATTAACATTTTATCTTTTTTTAACTTTTTCTATTGCCATTTTGACATGTAAAGTCCTGAAATTATTTCGCTTTATTGATTTTCTTGAACGAGTCATTCATTCACCTGCAATATTTTTGTAGAATAACCCTAAAATACATTCTGGTGGAAGTTTTTTCACGAATGCCTTGTTGGGTGTTTCTCCTGTATAGAGATCCAGGCTGCCGTGTATCCTATTGTTATACCAGTCCGCAAACTCTTTCAGTGTTTTGAACCTGTGCCTGTGCTTGTCGTATTCTTGGAACCAGCGCTCTGTTTTGCCATTGGTTTGGGGGTGCCTTCTCTTGGATGGAATGAATTTGATGCCGTGCTCGCGCAGTGCTTGTTGGAATCATGATTGTCCAAAACTGGTTTTCCTCTAGCGGTCATGAAGGTTGTGCCTCGGTCGGAGTTGAGTTCCTTAATGAAACCATTGTATTCTCGGGCTGTTTGAATGGCTTGTTTTAACACTTTTAACGCGTTTTTCGTGCCCAGTGCAGAGAACTCGCCTATGGCAAGTAGTTTGCGGCTTGCGTCATCGATGACTGGCAAGACCTTTGTGCCGCTGCTTGCCTCATGCCAGTCCAAGTGCGCCAAGCTCAAGGAGTGTTTTCTCTCGTAGCGGCAGTACTTGCGTTGTTTTTGTTTCTTTTCATCTGGTTCTGCTAGGCCTTTTTGTTTGAGGTATGCGTGTATCTTGTTGTGCGGGATGTTGACTCCGTGCTTGGACCGAATGTCATAACGCAACAGTCGAGCTCCCAGTCGAGACTCCTCATGCGCTTTATCAATCAAGTGTTTTTGTTCTTCAGTGAGAAAGGTCTTCGGCCTCCTGTTTTTTGACAGCCTGGGAACCTCTCCAGTTTCCCTGTACTCTTTCACCAACTGTTGCACCCTCCTAGCACTCACGCCATACAACCCAGCCAACTGGCTGGGAACAGCTTTCCCGCCAGAAACCTGTTTTACGATGAATTTAACCCGTTTATTGGATAATTTCGTCATTAAAGTAGTGTCAAGAAAAGAGTTTAAATCAAAACGAAAAAATATCGGGACTCTACAATTGCCATTTTGACAATGTTGTGGGGTATTCTAGTTTGTTTTGAGGATTAGCTGAGTGGCGAAGACTGGTAATGGTTAAATTATTGGGTTGTTTTCTTTGAATTGGCTAATTTTTTTTGAATAGGCAAATTTTTATACTAAAATGATGATTATTTATCATATGAAACGATTTTTTTCTTTTTTGGCGGTTTTTTTCCTGATTGCTGTTTTTTTCTTAGTTTTTTTGCATAGTGTTTCTGCCAGGCCTGCTGCTGACGATGATGCAACCCTTACTGATGACACTAGCATTGATGATTCTTCTTCTGATGATTCTGTTTATGGTGATGATTCTAATCCTTCGGTTGATGATGTAGCAGTTACTGATGATTCTTCTTCTGATGATTCTGTTTATGGTGATGATTCTAATCCTTCGGTTGATGATGTAGCAGTTACTGATGATTCTTCTTCTGATGATTCTGTTTATGGTGATGATTCTAATCCTTCGGTTGATGATGTAGCAGTTACTGATGATTCTTCTTCTGATGATTCTGTTTATGGTGATGATTCTGGTAATTATGGGACGGAGTCTCCTTCTACGCAGGTTAATCCTCCTTCTGGTCAGGTTGGTCCTCCGGGTGGCGGTTCTGTTTATGGTGATGATTCTGGTAATTATGGGACGGAGTCTCCTTCTACGCAGGTTAATCCTCCTTCTGGTCAGGTTGGTCCTCCGGGTGGCGGTTCTGTTTATGGTGATGATTCTGGTAATTATGGGACGGAGTCTCCTTCTACCAATAAAACGCCTAACATGGAAACCCCCACAGATCACTCTACTCCAAAAACAACAGAAGAAAACATTACTTGTTCTCCTCATTGGTTTTGTAAGGGTGATTTTAGGGTTTTTCAAAAGGAGGATTGCTCCTGGGTGAAGGAGGAGTATTGTGAGAATGGTTGTGAAAATGGGGTGTGTGAGTGTGCTCCATTGAATTGTTCTCATT
>CAZGDN010000055.1:0-6656 GCA_964525235.1 uncultured archaeon
AGCGGGCAGCTCGCGCAGGGGCTTTCCCCCCTGAATGCCCTTGCAAGGAGCCTGAGGGAAAAGTATGCGGAAAAAAGCCCAATTAAAAAAAACGCTGCTGTCCAAAACGTGCTTGAAACAGAGGGCATGAAAGCAACCGAAACAGCCCTGAAAGCAAGTGCTGTCATCACACTAACCAAATCCAAGAAGCAGCCCCCCCTGGTAGAAAACAAATGCAACAACCCATGCTAAAACCAAGCTGTATGCCACAGCAAGCCCTGTCCATTTCCAGCTCCCGGTTTCCTTTTTAATGGTTGCAACTGTTGCCATGCATGGAACATAAATCAAGGCCACGAGCATGAAGGAGAAAGCAGAGAGAGCCGTGAAGTGGTGTTTTAGCACTTCAGTCAGGCCTGCTTTTTCTGTTCCGTAAAGCGTTCCAAACGTGCCAATCACGACTTCTTTTGCAACAAAGCCAAAGCTCAGTGCAACTGCAGACTGCCAGTTCCCGAAGCCAAGGGGCGCGAGTACTGGTGCAATCATTGTCCCGGCCTGCCCCAGGAGGCTTTCCTGTGATGCGTACTCTACGCCGAGTGGCAGGTTTGCCAGGAACCAGATGAACACCATGACTGTGAAAATAATTGTTCCGGCTCTCACGATGAACTGCTTGCTTCTCTCCCAGGTGTGGATTAAAAGGCTTGTGATTGTCGGAAGCCTGTAGGGCGGGAGTTCCATTACAAACGGGCTTGAAAGGCCCTTGAAGAAGAGCTTTTTGAAGACAACTCCCACAATGATTGCGAGGAGGACGCCGATAGCGTAAAGCAGGAAAATGATCGTGCCCTGGTTTTTGGGAAAGAACGCAGAGGTGAAGAGCACGTAAATTGGAAGCCTTGCAGAGCAGGACATGAGGGGGTTGATGAGGATTGTGAGGATTCTGTCCTTCCTGTTCTCCAGTGTCCTGGTTGCCATTATTGCCGGAACATTGCAGCCAAAGCCAAGCAGCATTGGAATGAATGACTTGCCGTGCAGGCCGATTCTGTGCATCACCCTGTCCATGAGAAAAGCTGCCCTTGCCAGATAACCAGAGTCCTCAAGCAATGCAATCATAAAGAAAAGCAGGAAAATGTTTGGCAGGAAGACAAGAATGCTTCCCACTCCTCCAATTAACCCGTCCGAGACAAGGGACGAAACCCACGCTGGTGCTCCAGTGCTTTCAATGAAGCCAGCGGCGTTTTCTCCAAGAAAAGAGAAGCCCTGGTCAATGAGGTCAACGAAGGGCATTCCGAGCTCGAAAGTGATTGTGAACAGCAGCCACATCACCAAGAGAAAAATCGGAATCCCGAACACCCTGCTCAACGCGATTTCGTCAAGCCTCTCGGTCATGGAGAGCCTGTCGGTTAAGTGACGCTGCACTGCTTCTCTAACCGCGCCCTCAATGAAGCCATAGCGGGCGTCGGCAACAGCTGTGTCAACGTCTTCCCCGAACACTTTCTCAAGGTGTTCCCTGTTCTCTTCTACGAGCGCCAAGACCTTTTTTCCATTTTTAAGGCCTTCAACAAGCCTGACTACTTCCCTGTCCCTCTCCAACAGCTTTAGTGCAACCCATTTGGACGGGTAAAACTCTGGGATTTCAAGTTTTCTCCGCACTTCCAGTTCAATGAGCGAGATGTGTTCTTCCAGTTCCTGCCCGTAATGAATGAGCTGTTTAACCCGGTTTCTCCTGGTGCTCTCGGAGACAACCGTTTCTATTAACTCAGTGACTCCAGTGCCCCTGTTTGCCTCTATTTTTACAACCGGCACGCCCAAAAGCCTTGAGAGCTTTTTTTCGTTTATTTCAATGCCGTGCTTTTCCGCCAGTCCAACCATGTTAATGGCAATAACAACCCTTGCACCAAGTTCAATCAACTGCACTGCAAGGTACAGGTTTCTCTCAATGTTCTCCGCGTCCACAACGTGCACTACAACATCCGGCTTCTCTTTCACGATAAAGTCTCTCGCGATTATTTCCTCAATAGAGTAAGCCGTGAGGCTGTAGGTTCCAGGCAAGTCAATTACCCTGATTTTTTTGCCCTTGTGCTTAAAGCTTCCCTCCTTTTTTTCCACTGTTTTACCGGGCCAGTTTCCAACGTGCTGCCTTGCCCCGGTCAAAGCGTTAAAGAGCGTTGATTTTCCAACATTGGGGTTTCCAGCTAACGCAACCACAATTTCCTTTTCCACTCATTCACCCTTCTTTAACTTATTCCACGAGTATCTTCAGGGACTCGCCTCTTCCGAGAATAAGCTGGGAGTCAAGCACTTTCACCATAACCGGGCCGCTTGCCCTGTTTCTCACAATTTTAACGCTTGTGCCCTCGTACAAGCCAAGTTCCCCAAGCCTTTTCTTCAGCTTAAGCCCGCTTCTGATTTCCCTAACCAGCACGGTTTCCCCCTCTCTGGACATTGCCAGTGGCCTGAGCACTTATCCCACCTCGGCGGGAATGTTTTCGTTATAGCCAGCTAAAGACACGCCTGCATAATTCCTTTTGGGCACTTATTCCACCTCAACGGTAATGTTTTTTGATTCCTCTTTTCTCAGCGACAGGTTGTAGCCGCGCACCCTGATTTCAATTGGGTCGCCTAATGGAGCAACCTTTTCAACTTCAACCATTGCACCCTTCACCAGGCCCATGTCAAGCAGTCTTCTGTGCAGTGCATTGTCTCCCTTTACTTCAACCAGCCTGCCTTTCTGCCCTGTTTTGAGGTCGGAGAGTTTTTTTAATTCAGTCATTTTTCAGCCCCAGTACGTGAATCTTTTTACCATGTGGGCACACTCTTGGATGTCCCACAAAGTCGTCGAGTTTTTTGATTGTCTTCTCTGATAACGCGTGCTCCATCTTGTGGGTTTCTTCAAGCAGTTCGTTTCCCTCCAGGCCCAGGAATTTCGAGAGGAAGACTTCAACAACACGCCTTGCGTGAACAAGCCTTCTCACCTCCCTCAGCCCTTTTTTCGTGAAGAAAATGTTACCGTAAGGTTTTGCCCTGACGAGCTTCATTCCCTTAAGTTTCTCCACGGCCTCTGAAACGCTTGGCTTCGAGATTCCAAGAAGTTTGGCAACCTCGCTTGCCCTCACGCCCTCGCCTTTGTCTGCAAGCTTTTCGTAAACGAGGTAGATGGACAAAAGGTAATCCTCGGTTGTTTTTTTTCTCACAAAGGGCACCAAAAGCAATACTCTTATGTTAGGAAAGCCTAACAAGTTTAAAAACCTTTCTAAAAGTTAGGCATACCTAACTTGTTTTAGATGAATTTGCTGAATTCCTTCACGTGCGCCAGGAATTCCCTTGCCTGGGCTTCAGTGAGCCTTTTTTTCCCAATTGCTCTTTTTACTCTGTCTGCCTCGCCGGCTATGCTTTCAACCTTGTGGCGCTCCAGGTTCAGCGGGCCCTGGAGTTCTAAGAGAAGCATTCTTCCGGCTCTGCTGTTGATTCTCACTGCCATTATGCGAGCGCACTCTTTTACTGGAATCCTGCTGTTTGGAAACTTTAACTGGGTTCTCAGGCGTTTTTTCATCGCCTCAATGCGCATTGCAGCTTCCTGCTTTCTTTCCCTTTCTGCGAGTTCCGGGAACAGGGGTTTTGTTAACTCTTTATTTCCCTTTCTTTTCTTTTTCGGGTAAAAGGGGCGTTTCACCATAAAAACAATCTCTGGACTTAATTTTTATTCTTGTGTTCAATTTGGGTTTTGTATAATGTTCCATTTTGTCAGCAGGTTTGAGAAGAGCACCGGCACAAGGAATGTGAAAACAATGGCTGAAGCAATTATGACAGAGTAGAGCTCCCTGCCAATTACCTGGTTGTCGAAGAGAATTTTTATGATTACGATGCTGGTGCTGAACCTCACAGAGAGGCCAATGCCAAGCAGGAGAGATTTCTTTGTTCCAAACTCTTTTTTTGTTGCAATGTAACTGCCCAGCAGTTTCGCGCCATTGGATACTGCGACAACCAGCAGCACAAGCAGTGGAAATGCGAGGAGGTAGCCCCAGTCAATTGACACGCCAACCCCCAAAAAGAACAGTGGAGCAAAGAAGCCATAGCACATTGTTCTAATCTCGCTTTCTATCAGCTTCAGCCTCTCGCTTGGAATGAATGTGCGAATGGATGTTCCAGCCAGCAGTGCTGCCAGGGCTGTGCTTTCCGCGAACTTTCCGATTCCAAGGAACAGGAAGAGAACAAAGAGCGTGAGCAGGAACAGGGTTTCAATGCTTGAAAAGTTGAATTTTGCACCTTCCTTTCCAAGCCTGTTGAAGCCAACTGCGAGGGCAACCAGTGCAAGCAGCGAAACCAGTGTCAGGGCTATGTTGAAGTGGCTCTGGGCTGCTGAGCCGACAACTATTACAATCGATATCAGGGCAAAGATTTCAATTATGTCATCCAGGAGGCCAATTCCGATTATTGTCTGCCCCAGGTGGCTGTTCACGATCTTGAACTCGTCCAGTATTGGTATTAGCACTGCCTCGCCGACTGTTGCAAACGAGAGCGCCACGAGAAAGGAGATGAGCCACTTTGCACCTGAAATGTATTGCCCGAAGACAAAGTATATCACAACCGTTCCAATTATGGCTTCCAGGAGTATTATGAAAAACGTTGACTTGACGATGAAACTGCTTTTCTTTTTCATTTCCTTCAAGTCAATCTCAAAGCCAATGATGAACAGCAGGAAGTACATTCCAAGCTGTGACAGGAAGCCAAATGTTGCAGAGGAAGTGATCTCCGCGAATGGGTTGTAGAGGGCGAGGAGTGAGCCAACAATCAGTGCGCCGAAAATCCATGGCACCCTGATTTTTTCAATGAGCCGGCCAATTAAAAAAGTTAACAGGAATGCCATGCTCAAAAACAAAAAAATGTTATCCATTCTATTCTACCCTAATAGATTTAAGTGTTTTTAAAGCAATCTGTCAGTTCAGTTGCACTGTGCTTCCTTGCACTCTGCCATTGCTCCACTCATTCTTCTATTCTGTTAAACAAAAAGATTGCAAGGGCAATGAAAGCGCATGCAAAACCAGAAACAACAGCCAGTGACACCCCGAACGGAATGTCCGAAGAGCCAATGAGGAGAAACCTGAGCCCGTTCACGCCATAGGTCAACGGGTCAAACAACGAAGCACTTTTCAGAAGCGCGGGAGCAGTTGAAAGCGGGAAGAGTGCACCGCTCAGGAAAAACAGGGGCATCACCAAGAAGTTCATTATCAACTGGAAGCCATGCGTGTCCTGCATTGTGGAAGCCATCGCGATGCCCAGTGACACAAACATTAGTGCTATCAAGAACATGAAGCCAAGCAGGACCAGCAGGTTTGCTGGCTGCAGCTCCGCGCCCAGGAGCAGCGCCAGCACCAGTATTATTATGCCCTGCACCATTGCGGTTGTGGCTCCCCCGAGGGCTTTTCCCAGCACGATGGAGAGCCTGCTGACCGGTGCAACAAGTGTTTCTTTTAAAAAGCCAAACTGCCTGTCCATTATCACGATTATGCCTGAGAACATGGAGCCAAACATTAAAACCATCCCGATTATGCCTGGTGCGATGAACTGCAGGTAATTGCCAGTTGCTCCAGGCATGCTGAGCGCGTTGTTCAAGCCAGAGCCCAGGATTGCGAGAAAAAAGAATGGCATTCCAAGGCTTCCAATGAGCCGGCTCCTGGAGCGAAAAAACCTTATCAGCTCGCGCTTCCAGAGCGCGTAAACTCCCTCTATTTCGTGGTTCATGGCCTGCGCCCCCTCATTTTCATCCTCAGCTTCATTGCATCCGCTGCACTTGCTTCTTCTTGCCTGATGCTCCTGCCAGTGTAGTGCAGGAACACGTCGTCCAGCGAGGGTTTTCTCAGGCTGACTGATTCAACCCTTACTCCTTTTCTCTCCATTAAACTGAGAAGCATTGGGATTTTTTCCTCTCCCCTTTCAACCTTGATGTTCACAAAGCCATTGTCTTTCAAGACTGATTTTGCCCACTTGACCTTTAAGAGTTCTCTCTCGCAGGCTCCCTGGTTTTTGCACTTGATTGAGACAATGTCTCCGCCAAGGCGGTTTTTCAGGTTCTTTGGCTTGTCCATTGCAATTATTTTGCCGCGGTCAATTATTGCAATCTCGTTGCATGCGTTGTCCGCTTCATCCATGTAGTGCGTTGTGAGAATTATTGTGATGTTTTCCTTCCTGTTGAGGTTTTTTATGTACTTCCAAATGCTTGCCCTTGTCTGTGGGTCCAGGCCAATCGTGGGCTCGTCAAGGAACAATATTTTTGGGTGGTGCACCAGGCCGCGGGCTATTTCAAGGCGCCTTTTCATTCCCCCGGAGAACCTTTTAACAAGTTCTCTTTTCTTTTCACTCAAGCCAACCATTGAAAGCAGTTCCTCTATTCTCCTCGTTCTCTCTTTTTTTGGCACGCCGTACAAGGCTGCGTGCAGTTCCAGGTTCTCCATTGCGGTCATCTCGTCATCCAGGCTCTGGTCCTGGAAGACAATGCCAATGCTCTTCCTCACGCTGCCCGCTTCTCTCACTATGTCAAAACCGTTAACGCGCGCGCTCCCGCTGGTTGGCTTTCTCATCGTGACAAGCATTGAAATAAGCGTTGTCTTGCCTGCACCATTCGGCCCAAGCAGTCCAAAAACCGAGCCCTCTTTTATCGAAAGGCTGACTGAGTCAACGGCCTT
>CAZGDN010000056.1:0-6284 GCA_964525235.1 uncultured archaeon
CTCAGGCTCTTCATCCTCCTCAGGCGGAGACTCCTCTGGACAAGGATAATCACAACAATCTTCTACTTCACAACAATCAGGAATACAAGAATGGGCAATATTTATTATTAGTAAAAACAGTATTGAAAAAACCACAAATGCCAAAATCGCTCTAAGTTTTCTTTCCACCAATAATAACTATTTAAACCTATTTAATAAGCTTTTTCATACAAAAACACCAAACAATTCTAACATAACTCACTTCAATTAAAAAATGAAAGATTTATAAATATTGGGGCTGTAGATTATTATGGTGGTTGACTTGAAGAAAACATTCTTTTCCTTAATTTTAATTTTTTTGTTCTTTTTAACCGCGAACGCACTTTCCTGTACAACAGATGATGACTGCGAATCAATGAACTATTCTGTCGATGAAGTGAAGTGTCTTTATCGAGTTCATTATTTTAACCCATTAAAAACAGATCCAGACTTTGAATTCGACCAGTATGAATACCTTAAGCCAGAACAATGGCCGCGTTTTATTGAAAATGGAATAAGAGCAGGATTTCAATTGGGCAAACCTTATTCTTGGAGACAACAAACACGATATATAGTAACACATAAATGTATAGATGGTCAGTGTGTAAAATGGAAAGAAGACCCAAAGGGAAAGGTTTGTTTATGGGGCTGTGATATTTCAACTGGGCGATGTATGTGTGAAGTTAAATCTACTAGTGGACCTTTTTGTGATCCAAGCAGGGGCCCTGATATATATGCTACTTGGCAAACAGCTTATAGAAATGAAAATGACGAATGCATTCAAGAGACAAGCCTTACCTATGCGTGTCCTAGAGGGTATGAATGCGGACAAGAAAACGGATCGAGCAAGTGCATAAGAAAATATTATTCCAATAATCCAAGTGCCTCTAGTTATTCTACCTATATCGCTCGGAGAAACAACACGGGCAAGGGCCTAACCACAGCCCAGTTCATCGCAACATACGGCTACTCGCCTATCGCAGAAGCATCGAGTGTGTATGCAAGCAAACCAATCAATTCTCCTTCAAGAACTATTCTCTCCACCACCAGAACGCCCACCGGTTGGAGCGCCAGGTATTCTTCGAGCACGCCAAGGTATTCTTACAAGCCTTCCTATTCTTACACTCCTTACTCTAAAACCTATTACAGGAGCACTTACTCTTACACTCCAAGAACAACCCTTTCCAGAACAACAACAAAGAAAACCTACAGCTATAAAACCCCAAAAACCAGCAACACACACTACACCTGCAAGCCAACAAACACATACACTAAAACCACTTCATACACTTACACACCAAGAGCAAACTACACCAGCAGAACATTCACACGAAACACATACACACCAACCACAAACAACACTAAATACACCTACACACCAAAAACATACACATACACGCCAAGAACCACAAACACTAAAACCTACTCATACAAGCCAAGAACAATCAACTCATACACCTACAAGCCAACCACAACAAGCACAAGCAGGGTGGCGTACTCAAGATACTACAAGAGAACACTCACCTAGAAACAAGAAAATTTGCTCTTTTCGGAAAAAAAGCTTAAATAGATTGTGCTATAATATCACTATATAATCACTATAAGGTGGTGTTATGGAAGGAAGTGCTTTAACCCTAAAATTCAAAGGCATTGAAAACAGAATCCTGGAAAAAATGGTGGAATCAGGGCTATTCAACAGCAAAAGCGAAGCAATAAGGTCGTCTCTAGTTCACTACGCAATACACTTGGACTTATTCAAGCGAAAACAGTTGTGGAAAAACATCCAAAAAACAAAGAAAAGAAAGATTGCGCCCAAACAACTGGCAAGAGAGCTCGAGGCCATTGAGAATGAAAGTTAAGGTCTTTATCGACACAAATGTCTTCATTTACGGCTTCGAGTACGAAAAAAGCAATTCAGCAAAAATCATAGAACTCATAAACCAAGGAAAAATAGAAGCATACGTTAACCTAAGAGTCCTAAAAGAAATAACCCACTACTTCAGAAAATACTACTCAAGAAACCAATCAAACAAACTCGTAGTATACCTCCTCGAATCATGCAACCTAGTCTACCCAAACCAATACCAAGAAGAAACCAATGCCCTAAAAGGCAAAATAAAAGAAAAAGACCTAGAACAAATCGCAGCAACAAAAACCCTAGGGTTAAAATGGTTAATATCATACGACAGAGACTTCAAACCATTCACAGAATACAAAACACCAAAACAATTCCTAAAAGAACTCGGCATAAAAGAACAAAAAACAGAATACTAAAAAAACCACTTACACCAGCAACACACGCTCAGACTACCCCCAATAGACCTACAAGCCAACCACAACAAGCACAACATACTCAAGATACTATTATCGGACTGCTTAGGGAAAAAATTCCCTTTTTCTACTTTTTCCTTTTTATTTCTTGCAGGGATCTCTAAATGAAGATAGTGATGGGCTCGGACCACGGCGGATTCGCCCTCAAGGAAAAACTCAAAAAATGGCTCGAAAAAGAAGGACACTCAGTGGAGGACTTGGGCTGTTACTCCAGGGAAAGCGTTGACTACCCAGAATACGGGGCAAAAGTTGCAAGAGCAGTGGCAGGAAAAAAGAAAATCGGGATAGCAATCTGTGGCACTGGAATTGGCATCTGCATGGCAGCCAACAAAATAAAAAAAATCAGAGCGGCTCTTATACACAACGAGTTCACCGGCAGAATGGCTAAAGAGCACAACAACGCGAACGTAATCTGCCTGGGCGGCAGGACAACCAGTTTTGCTCAGGCAAAAAAGGCAGTGAAAGCATTCCTTGAAGCAGAGTTCCGGGGCGGAAGGCACGCGCGAAGAGTGCGCAAGATAATGGCACTGGAGAAATAGCATGTTCGAATTATTCGAGCACAAGGCCGACGTTGGAGTAAGAGGCATTGGGAAAACAGCAGAGGAAGCATTCGCCGAATGCGCGAAGGCAATGTTCAGTGTAATGGTTGAACTGGAGAGCGTGAAACCAGAGGAAAGCGTGAAAGTGAAAGCCAGCGCAAGAAACGAAAACGAGTTATTGCTAAAATGGCTGAACGAATTGCTGTACGAGGGCTCTGTGAAGGAAATGGTTTTCTGCGAGTTCGAGGTGCAAATAAGAAAGGGGAAAAAAGGGTTTGAATTGCGTGGAACAGCAAGGGGCGAAAGCATTCACCCCAAGAAACACAAGCTGAAAACTGAAGTAAAGGGCGCGAGCTACTCTGGGCTGAGCGTAAGGAGAGAAAACGGCAGGGTAATAGCGCAGTGCATTGTGGACGTCTAGGTGAAAAACATGGGTTTAAAGCAAATTATTAAAAGACTGGAAAACGCAAGAGGGAGTTTTTGGCAGTGGCTGGTTGCAATCCTCGCATTCTGCTTCCTGCGCAGGCTGCTTGATTTAATGCTTGAAGCTGATTACTACGAAACCCTGATTCCAACAAATTTTATTAGAAATTATGTTTTATGGTATGTGGGTGCCTTTTTAGCGATAGCACTTATTTTGCACCTCGCCACAAGAGAAAAAATTGAAAAAACAACAAAAGCAGCCTTTGTTTTCTGGCCATTGATTTTGCTTGTGCCAGTGATTGACTTCTTTTTTTCAGGCGGTCAGGGGTATATTCTGACATTTATTGGGGGGTGTGATTTCTGGCAGGAGTTTTTCTCTTTCTTCGGCTACCTTGGCTCGCACCATTTTACTTACGGCCAAACAATAGCTTCAATGCTTGGGCTCCTTCTTATTCTTGTCTACACATTCATCAAAACTTCAAGCATAAAAAGAATGTTTGCAGCCGGCCTGTTATTCTACTTGGCTGGCTATTTTTTCGCTTCACTGCCAGTCTTCTTTCCCCCAGCCATTTTTAGCTTTTCCCTGTTTGCATTAGTGATTGCCGAGGCAACAGTCTGGCACGCTTGCATTGGTTTAAAGAAATTAAAAGAATTATTGGGAAATTTTCACTGGTTGAGAAGCGCTCATTACCTCGGCTTGTTGTCGGCTGGCTTCATTATCTTTATGGCATATTTTTCAGGGCATTCAATTAACACCCAAGCACTCTTATTCGCTCTCTCTGTATCTTTCTTCGCATTTCAAGGAGCGCTAATAATGAACAATTTGCATGACAATAAAAGAATCGATTACGACTCAAAAAAATATAAATCGCTTGGAGCACTATTTATTCTACTTTCAATTACTGCTGCCTCATTTGTCAACACAACTTTCTTTTTAGTTACTTTAACTGCCCTGCTCCTCTCTCTAGCCTACTCGTTTCCACCGATTCGCTTCAAGCGCTTTGGGTATTGGAACAATTCCCTCATTGGCCTTGAATCCGCACTAGCCTTTACAGCAGGCTTTACAAGCCAAAACCCCAACATAAAACTATTACCACTGAACATTTTCCTAGCAGTATTTGTAATATTCTCAATTGCGTCAAACATAAAGGATTTGAAGGATTACAAACAAGACAAAAAAGAGGGCATTAAAACCATTCCAGTAATTTTGGGCAAAGAAAAAAGCATAAGGGCACTGGCGTTACTTACCTCGCTCTGCTTTCCACTCTCAATAGCAATGCTTGGATTCTGGCAACTTTTTATGACAAGTGTTGTCTTCGGTGCATTGAATGGTGTTTTGCTCCTGAAATTCAAAACAGAAAAAACAGTGTTTGCATGCTATTTTGCGTTTTTGATGGTGTTAGGGTATTGGTTGCTATTTCTCTAAAACAATCTTAATCTGTGACTTTTCACCAGTGCAGGTAGTGCAGGAAATGAGGTATTCATTAACGTTAGCTTGAGGAACTAGCAATAGTCCACCAGAAGAGCCACCAAAAACAATATAAGGCCCCTGAACACTGTCCTTTGCATAGTTCAAAACCCCAATAAGACTTATTTTCTGCTTTGGTTTAACAAAAAACTCTTGATAAACTTTGTATTCAGCACCATCTTCCTTTACCAATTGGAGAATCCTGTGAATTTTTTTGCCGTTATTTAAAAGTGTTAAAGACAAGCCAGTGTCTTTTTTTAAAAGTATTTTTGAGGAAGTCTCTGGCAAAAAAGATGAGTCTCCGATTACAAATTCTTGCCTGCTTACAGAAACGTTATCAAGTGAAAGACAGCTTTCGCCAGCACACCGGCGTGGCAAGCTACGATCAAAAAAACCAGTTGAAAAAATTATTAATAAAAGCACCACAACAAAACAAACGGTCCCAAGTGCACCTAACTTGAACCATTTATTGTGAAACGGGAAAAATCTACGCCAAAACATGTTAAGCTTTATATATAAAACAGTATAAATAATTTGTGGCAGGAATACTATTATGTTGCAAAAGGTAAAAAATCAAGAAGGTAGATATGTGATCTCGGCAAAAAAAGCATTGACTATTATCAGTTTAATATTTTTATCATTGGCAACCAGTGAAACTTTCTTGCCTTCAGTCAGAGCTGAGTGCTGTAATCTCCATAGTCAGGGCATTAGTGACTGTAAGCAGTATAATTGCTGTGATTGCGACGCTGCTTGTGATGCGGAGCTTGATTCATGTCAATGTGCCAATGGACAGGATTGCGATGCATGGGGCTGCTGTGATGGCGCACTATCTGACTGTGAGTGGGCTATTACATGTGACAATTCAAAATGTGGTGGGGGTGGTGGCGGTGACCCCGAGCCCGAGCCCTCTTGCACTCAGGAGAACCGTTGCAGGTACGGCGACGAGGTTTGGAAGTTCGATGCAGGCACGGACTGCAGTGGCTGGCTCTACAAAGTAGAAGATTGCAGTTCAAGTGGTTCTTGGAGCGCGTGGTACTGCAAGAACACCAGCAAAAAACAAAGAAAAAAGGGGACCGGAACCTGCAGCAATGGAAGCTGCACTACAACAGATCAGTACGACACAGTCAACTGCCCGAATGGTTGCAGTGCAGGAAAATGCCAACCCTTTGCCTCATTCACCCTAACACCAAACCCGGCAAACGCTGGTGACACAATAACCCTAAATGCTCAAACATCAAGGGATCCCTACAACGGAACTAAGTTGAAATATGAATGGTTTTATGACAGTGTGAAGATTGGAGAAGGAAAAACACTCACACACACAATCCCAAGTGCCTCAACACACCAAATAAAACTCAAGGTAACAACCACCAGCCTGACAGCGCACTCAGAGGATAACGGAACAACAGACGAAACAAGCATAACACTAACCGTGCACAGCGCACCAAAACCAGTGATAAACGCGCCGAGTGAATGTGTTGTGCCTTGTGGCGATGTTGATATCA
>CAZGDN010000057.1:0-6274 GCA_964525235.1 uncultured archaeon
AGTTGTTTTTGCTGTCTTTAGATTATGCTTGAGCCGAATAGCATCGTGATGCCTGTTAGGGCGATTACCATTATGAGAACCAGCGAGTCGAGTGTTATTGCTTGGAATGTGTAAAAGAACATAACGAGCGCGCTGAGGTTGAAGGCTATTCCTCCCCCTACAAGGAGCAGTGAGATCCACTCATTTTTGGTGCCAAGGCGTCTCATCTGCATTTCTTTCACTTCTGCCTTGGTGTCCTCTGTTTTTTCGTCTATTTTTGCTATTTTTTCGTTCAGGCTCGCGGTAACGTCGTTGACGAGTTTTATGTCTTCCCTGACCTGTTTTCTGAATAGTTCCATTTCTTCGTCTAGTTCGTCTTTCACGTTTTTTTTGAGTTCTTTTCTTGCTTTTAGGAGCTCGCTTTCCACGAGTTTTCTCAGACTCGGCAGCTCGTTTTCTATCTGTGCCTTGGCAATCCTGCCAATGTCCTGCTGGAGTATTGACAGGGTGTCGGCTTGTCCCACCATTATGAGGCGTTTTGCTTGTTGTGGTTTTACCCCCATTTCAATGAGTGTTTTTAGGATTTTTTCCTCGCTTTCCCCGTTTTTCATCATTTCCCGTATCGCACTGATAATGCTTGCTTCCTTTTGTGCCGCCATCTTCTCACCTTTTTTCATTGCCTGTTTTTTCACTCTTCTATTTTTATTTCTTTTTCAATTTTTTTGGCAAAGTTTTCTGCTTCTAGTTCAAATTTCACAATTGTTTTTCCAGCCAGGATTGGGGTTAGCGTGAATGATATTTCTCTGCACTCGCCTTTTTTTAACAGGGGTATTACCCTATTCTCGTTTTTTTCCTTAAAAAGGTTTTCCCCATGGCTTTCTTTTATTAGTAGGTTGCTTAATCCAGCGTTTTGCGCGCAGAGTTTGAGTTTGAGTTCGAATTCTTTGCCTGCTTGCACTGGGGTGTCATATTTCACACTCCAAACCAGCCTGAAACCACTTTCTCCAAGTGGCAGGAGGGTTTTTTCAACTGTTGCGTGAAAGGGAGCAGTTGCAATTATTTTTGTTGGTCTCTTGTTCTCTGGCACGTTCAGGTCTATCACTGAGCCGGGCATGATTTGTGGAATGCAGTCAACCGGTGTTCCGTCAGCGAGTTCAACGCGGACGTTTTTGATTATGTGAACAGAGTTGTTTTTTAGTTTCACTTGTCCTTCTTCTTCGATAAATTTCATGCCCGGAGTGAACACTACGAGTGAGACAAGCATGAAAACGAATGTTAGGTATATTAGGAAGAAGCCTGCGAGTGAACGTTTTTTCCTCTTAATCATATACTTACTAGTAGTCTTCGCGGTTAATATTTTTTTGCTTGTTCTTCAAAGCAGTTTTAGCTGGGCAGTGTACTTGTCTATCTTGCTTTCTTCCGCTGGCCCGATGCCAATGCATGTTGTGCTTCCGGCTTTTACCTGGGTTCTTCCAGCGTCTTTGATTAGTGCTGTTGGCAGTTCTTTTTTTGCAGCCATGAATATTTCGAGGAGCTCTCTCTCGCTGTTGACTTTCAGGATTACTTTTTCCATGCCTGTTTCTCTCCATCTCTTTACTTTTTCCGGGTTTTTCTTTTTTGCTTTTTCAAGTGCTTCGAGTGAAGCGTGTGCTGTTTGCGCTGCAATCTTGCCTGGTTTCATTCCAAGGTCCTTCCTGACTACAATAACTTGCTTGACTTGGCTCATTTTCTCGCCCTTCATGTGTTTGATAATATTTTTATACTACAAGCCCTTATTTTATTCTTATTCGCTTTAATGGTTTTTGGGAATGGATAAAAAAGCAATTGTTTTACTGGTGCTGTTGGTTTTCTTGCAGTTTTCGTTAGTGCACGCTCTTGACTCTGACAACGATAACGTTTCTGATACCCAGGAGAAAATTGATGGCACTGACCCGTTTGACCCCCAGTCAAACCTTTTGGAGATAAGGATTAATGGGCCGCTTGTCGTGGGCAGCCAGGTGCAGGTTTCGCTTGTCCACCCTTCGCTTGGAAGGATAAAGAATGTTGACTTCACCTTTTTCTCTAATAGGGTCCAGCAGCCCATCAACTCTGGCTCCAGTGGGGTGGTTTCTTTCACTATTGCGACAGCTGGCAGGCACCAGATTGTTGCCAAGAAGAATGCTTTTGTGAGTTCCTTCGAGTTTTACCCCGCCTGTAGCGTGCTGTTGCCTGTTTCAGTCAGGCTTTCCAGCCTAATATTTTTCCTTGCCTTGTTTGTTTCAGTCATCATCGGTGTCCTTTCTTATGTTGGTTTTAAGCAATTGCTCTTCGCAACTGATGCCAATTACCCGTTGCGGAGGCATTCCACGATTGTGGCCGCCTATGTTGGCATTTCTGGTTTTGTGATGGTTTTCTGGCTTTACCTTGTTTTGGGGGTTTTTTTTGGAATGCTTTCCTTGTTCCTTTGCCTTGTTTTCTTGCTGGTTGTGCTCTGGGCGTTCAAGTCAAGGGGGCTTTTGAAACAGGGTGAAAAAAAGCTTTCCATGAAAAGCAGGTTAACAGTTAAGGGCCTGGGGTTTGTCCCGCTCTTGTTTGCCGCTCTCACCGAGAAGTTTTTTGGAAAGAAAAAGCCAATCAAAGCTGCTGAGAATACTAGGCTGAACGAGATACTTGAACTCAAGCGTGGGATTTCCGAGAGCATTGAGCGCATAGAGAAGGCAAAAAAGAAGTCGGTTGAAGCAAGGGAGAAGTGGTCTAAGCAGGAGGCCATGGACGAGTTGAGGGGCGAGATTTCCTCTTTCAATTGCTTCCTCAAGCGCATGCTTGGCTTGAAGGAAAAGCCAGTTCAAGCAAAAGCAAAGCGCGAGAAATCGCTTGCTGAACTCAGAGAGGAAAAGCGCTTGCGCATAATGGCCGAGGACTTGATGGAGCAAATGGCCAGGGAGATGAACATGCTTGAATTGCCAGAGGGCCAGGGTGAGTCCAAGAAGCAGAAGAAGGCAAAGCATGGGAAGATTGTTGAAAAACTCGTGAGAATTTTCATTGGAGAGAAAAAGCCCTCTGAAGCCAAGGTCAATGTTGAAGTACAGTTATGGGATGAAAATGGCAATCCTTTAAATGCTGGCAATGCTGAGTTTTTCTTGGCTGGCAGGAAAGCGAAGCCTGTTTTCGTGAGGGAAAACACTGCCGGTTTTCAGCTCAAGGCTGGAGAATACCAGTTTTTTATCCGCCTCCTTGGATTCGTTGACAGCTTTTTGGATGTTGAAGCGTCCAATGAAAAGCGTTCTTTCAAGGCAGTTTTCTTGCCTGACTTCCGTGTTGTGGTAACAGACAAACAGGGAAACGAGTTGAGGGATGCTTTTGTTAACATTGTTGACGAGCATGGTAAGAGAGTCGAGGACGTGCTGGAAAACATTATCTGGAAGAGTCCAGTTCCAGCGAATGCCTCCCCTGGTTCCATTGCCATTCCATTAAACCCAAAAAAGCTTTCTTTTAGTTCTTTCACGCTCAAGGTTGTAAAGGCAAATTATTCCCAAAAGGAAATAATTATTCCAACCAACAGGATTTCAACCCAGAGGCTCTTTGAGAAAAAGATCGTGCTCGAAAAAATAAAAAAGTAAGAACTTGCCCTTTTTTGCTGGCTGAAAGCCAAAGCGAAGATTTTTTATGGAGAAATGCATTATTGTATTGAGGACTGGTGAAAGGGAATGGAGGCGGCTGACTGGGCCACGAGCTCGGTTGTGTTTATTGTGGCGATAAGCGTTGCACTGGTGATGTCTTCTTACCTTGTATCCAAGGGCCCGCCTCACGTTCCAGAAAGCCAGTTAAAAGACATTCTTGAAAGCGTATCCGATGAGATTCAAGTGCGCTCTCTCATCCTGAAGAGCAACTGTAACCCTGCGCTCTATGACTGCAACCGCGAGTACCCAATAGAGGTTAACATAAAGCCCTCAAAGTTCAACATGTTGAGCAAGTCGTTTACCCAGGATGAGAACAAGCTTTATTCTGTCATGCCGCTTGGCTCTATCACAAAGCTTTACTCTCTTCCCACGAGAAAGATCACGCCCAGCTACCCTGATGCTCAGTCGCTTACTCTTTCCTCCGGTGTAAACACCGAGCCACTCACTGACTCTAACACGATAACTGTCACCAACCAGCACCTTAATGCAACCATAACAGACGAGAACGCAATAGTTGACTTCAATGATTCAACCCAGCAGGACTTGATTGTTTCGTTTCCACGCATGTACATGGCAAGGCTAAAGGACACGAACACTTCAGTGGTTGTGGGGAACGATGCTAACAGTTTTTACCTCCGGTTTTTTCCAAATTCAGCCGAGTTCTGGGTTGACATGCCTGATGACTTAAATGTTTCAATAAAGCCAGTTCAAAAGAACTGGAAGGTTGACGAGAACGTTGGTGTTTTCTTGGGGGATGGCTGGTGGGATAATGATGTCAATGATGCTTACTGGTGGCATTACAGGATTCCGATTACAGTGAATTCGCTGGATTACCCGAGGCAGGACCTGAACGTGCAAGTGGATATAAATTTTGCCCTGGAAAGAGAGAGGCTGGGTATTGCTGGCTTGAGTGTGGACCCTAACAGTTTCAGGCTGGTTGAGTACAAAAACCATTCGGCGTACGATGCAACAACTGCAACCAATAATGACCTGCTAGCCCTCCAAAACCAGCCATTCGAGCTTACCTATAATAGCAGTTCGGAAATGTCTCAAGTGAAGTGGACGCTTACTGGCCCCACTCCAGCAAACGCCATCAGATTATACTACTTGTACTTTGACTTTGGCAATTTTCCAAAGCCAGCATATTCGTATACACCTGTCCATTATACGCCGCCAGCACACCCTGTTTCAATTACTGTCGCGTTTCCCCAGGGCAAGGGTGAAAGCCAGGTTTTTGATGCAAACAAAGTGCTCATTTACAATGCGAACACCATACTGCTCAATACGGTTAACCAGCTCTCGCGCTCTTGGCTCTACACAGCTCTTGGTTATAGAAAGCCCTTGCGGTTTGATTCTGGCAGGCAGGACAGGAGTGCTTTAATGGTTTCAACTGACATCAATTTTGCCTCAGAGTTTTCAAGCCTTGAGTGCACGGGCTGTGACCTGAATACTTCTTCTCTTTCCTTTGTTGAGGTCAACAACTGGGCAGAGGGCAAAGTGATAAAGACTTACACTTACAGCGACCAGAACACGCCTGGGGCCTATAACTATTCTTATAACGCAAGTACTGCAATGATGAGTTTGGCGTGGTATGTGCCGAACACACCCGCGCACACCAAGCGTTATTTCTTCCTCTACTATGACAAGCTCTCATAATTAGAGAATGCTCTGGTTCCAGAGTTCTTTGAAGAGGTCGGATGCTGCAAAGCCGGCGTTGTCGCAAACAAGGTCAATTGCTGTCCTCTTCCTGCTTGTAAGAGTGTGCCCATTGACTTCCATTGTTTCCAGTGGCAAGTCAACCGAGTAAAGCCAGACATCCGAATTGTTTCCTTGCAGCGAGCCCAGTTCATCCAGCAGGCTTTTCTTCTTTGGAACGTAAGCGCAGACGCGCTGTGAGGAAACGTGTGGGTAGAATTGCTCCAAGGCAGAGTCAAGGCACAACACACCCTTGCTTCCAAGCAGTTCCACGGCCTCGCTTTTTTCCAGTGACAATTGCATTCTTGTAATAAGCGCGTCTTTCATTTCTCTTGTTCTTGCAATGCACTCAATTACTCCAAAGGCGTTGCTTAGTGAATAAGAGCCGCTTTCTTTTTCGATCAGGTTTCTTTCAAGGAGGTATTTTGCAACCTTGTTCACCTGCCCCAGCGAAACGTTCCTTTCTTTGCTTAGTGAAAGCTGGGTGAATGCTTGCCTTTCAAGCATTGCATTCAGTATTGAAAACGTCACAGGCTTTGAGAAATCAAGGAATTTCATAAAACAATGGAACTGGAAAAGGAATAAAAAACCGAATCCCTGTGCAAGGGTTTTTATTCAATACTTGGCCAATAGAAATCCATATTTTTTTAACAAGTTAATGCGCTTTTTTGCTATGGAAATAGAGTTTGGAAAGAATCTAATCCAGTTCAACCGAGTTCTCTCAAACCTTGACAAGCTTGTAATAGAGTTCACAAGAATTCTGGAAAAGCAGAAGGTGGACTATGTGATTGTTTCTGGATATATTGCCATCCTTTTCGGCAGGAGCCGCGAAACCGAGGGCGTCGACATCTTCATTGAAGAAATGGATTTTGAAAAATTCGTTGGGCTATGGAACGAGCTCGAAAAAAACGGTTTTGAGTGCCTCAATGCAGCCTCTCCAA
>CAZGDN010000058.1:0-6088 GCA_964525235.1 uncultured archaeon
ATTGGACTCAAACAGGAAGCGACATTTACTACAACACAGGCAATGTCGGCATTGGCACTGCTTCGCCAGGTGAAGCCTTGGATGTCGTTGGTAGTGGTAAATTTAGTGGCACTTTGGGTCTCAATGGCGCCGTCCAGGACGTCAGCCGCGGCATAAATTATTCTGCCTCTAACCCCAGCGCCAATTCCTACGGAATTTACAACACTCTGAATACGGGATCGGGATATGATGTCTACGGCGTCTATAATCTTCTAACTGCTGATGATGGGGGTTATGATAGTGCTTTCGGTGTCTACAACAAACTGATAACCAGCGCCACTAACAATACTAAAGCCTACGGTACATATGTCACCGGCTACGGGACAGGAGGGATTCAGTACGGAAATTATTTCACCTTAAACGACGCTGATGTCACCAAATATGGGTTTTACTCACAAATCACTACGGGTAAGGGGGTAGCCTACCAATATAGTGTTAATACTGGAACTTCCAGTTATTCCTTAACACCATCCTCAACTAGGGTTTATGGAACTCAAGGCGTTGTCTCAACAACTGATGATGCTTCCACTCAGACTGCATATGCTCACCATGTTCAACTAAAAACTCACTCTGGGGCCGGGGATGCCGCCTACGGTTTGTATGTGGGAGATTACGGGGGACTTTCTACCGGTGGTACCCAATATGGCGTCTACATTGATCTTGATGATGCCAATGTGACCAACTATGCTATCTATGTGCCTAATTCTGATTCTGGTGATTCTTACTTTGGCGACCAGGTTACTTTCAATAGTGACAACTATTTCCCAGGTTCCGGAATCTGGAATAGCTCCGGCAACGTCGGCATCGGGACGACGAGTCCGGGGGCGAAGTTGGATGTTGCTGGAAATATTCATGCCACTGGCAATGTACTGACTGATTCTGGTGCAGGTACTTTTGTTCCTCTTAGTAGCCCTGTGGCACATAGGTGGTCATGCTCGGCTAACACCGCCATTAATAACATAACCCCTGGAGGCTCTATCCCATCTAATGCCAAGGCACTATATGTTAAAGCGTTTGCCTTTCAAACAGCTGGGAACATAGACCATGTTGCCCATCTTTTTGGTCCTAATCCTATCTCTGGAACGGCTTCTTGGAGCAATAGCGTCTACGACAATTACACTACAGATTGGGGAAGTTTTGCCATGTTTCACGAGGGAGACTCAGCTGGTAATGCGAACTACTATGGTGCATGGGATAATGGAATTATTAACTTGAACAGTAGTGGTCAGTTTAATGCACGGCTTTGTCATGGATGGTCATCTGGAACTCACACAATCGTACTCCAAATATGGGGATACTGGATATAACAGAATCTGCTGATTGATTTAATAATTCAGTAGTATAACCTTTTTTTGGTTAGAGTTTAACCCCCTGCTAAATTTGTTACCACCATAAATCTTTTTATCGTTTCGTTTTTTTGTGTGGCTTTGGCTGCCTTTTTTAAAAGCAGCTCAGTCTGGTTTTTTTTCGCTCTATTGCCTTGCCTGCTTCACTGGAGCGTTTTTCTGTCCAAATTTTCATTCAAACCAGTTTTGGTCTTTCCAGCGCGCTTTTTTCATTCCTTTCAGGTCTTTTTCTCCCAGCCAGCAAGCCTTTTTTAACAGTATTCGGTGCCTGGCCTGTTATCAGTTTTCGGTGCTTTTTTCTAACAATCTTCGGTGCTTTTCTTTAACGAAATTCGGCGCTTTTTCTAACAGTTTTCGGTGCTTTTTTTTGGCGGTCTTTGTTTTTCAAATCCAAAATTTGGATTTTATTTTGTTTGGCTTAACTTTGTCAGTAGTGCGGTGTACTCTGGTGGTGCTATGTAATACCCGTTTTCTACGAGTTTGTTTAGCATGGTTATGGCTTGTTCTTTTGAAATGGTTTTTTTTGACAGTGCTCTGAAGATTACGGTTGTAGTTCTTTCGGTTTTAATGCCGAGTGCTTTTGCTGTCACTGTTGCTGCGTAGTCGTCTAAAAGTAGTGGCTGTTTTTTTTCCAGTGCAAGGTTTATTGCCTGGTTTTCGCCTTCATGCAATCCAAAGCCTTTTTTGCTTCTTGGTTTTTCTACAAGCAGCCATTTTTTTTCTAATGCGTTTTGGATTTGATAATAGCCAGGCTTTCCTTTAATTAGCACTTCTCGTTTAACACTTGGCGGGATTGTTATCTTTCCATAAACCTTGTTTAGGAGGTCAAGCCTGTTGAGTTTGCTCAGGCAGATAATTGGCGTGCTGTTTGAAATCATTTCTTTCCTTCCATTGCCTTGAAGTCTTTTTCCAAGTCTTCTTTGCTGTAGCCTGTCCAGTTTATGTTTTTTTGTCTGATCAAATCAAGCATTTCCCACAAGTTCAAGCTGGCTCTTTTCGCTGCCAACCCTATGGAAATCTTGTGCTCTTGCAAGTCTTTTAGTGCTTTTTCGGTTTTCCATTCTTTTAGTGCTCTGGCTAAGAGCCGCCTTACTGTTTCGCTTCTGTCAGCTTTCCAGCTCTCTGATGCCTTGTTTACGTCTTCCAGTTCTTGCGTTTCAAGCCTTACTGACACTGTTTTATACAACAAAACCACCTCGTATACATAGTAATATATTGCATACAAAAATTTAAACCTTTTGTTTTTCTCGCAACCCTGGCCTCGGGATTCTTTTTTTTCACACATTTCCCTTGTGTTTCCACTGCTTTTTTCCCGATTTTTTTGCGTCTTCCTTCTCTTTTGTTGATAAGTGCTGGTTTTTTTGTTTTTTGCCTGTGGCTTGCTGGCAGCGGTCCTACAGCAGGCCTCTTTCTTTGATTTTTGGTGGGATCAGCTTGAACTGCGGTTTTTGGGTGGTGCTATCAAGTGATTTTTCAGCATAGCCCCTTAGAGTTTCAAATAATCGGTGTTTGTGAAATCAAATAATTGGTTTTTGAGTGTCAATTTTTGGGTTTTCGTTTTTCATTTCTTGAAGGCTTTCTCCAAGTCCTTTAGGTCAAAGCAGTGCGTGTTTTTTTCTTTTATTTTTTTCTTGAAGTTTTTGGCGAATACTGCGTAGTGTTCTTTTCTTTTCTCATTGTGCCATTGTACGAATGCTGCTTTTTCTTTTAGTTCTTTTAATGCTCTTTCTGCGTTTACTTTGTTTTTCCACTTGCATTCGCAGAAGAGTATTTCTTTTGTGTGCTCGTTTAATGCTAAGATGTCGATTTCTTTGTCTTTGTGCCACCATTTCCCTATTTTTGTGAATTCTGGCACTTTTTTTTGCTTGATTAGTTCTGTTATGGCTTCTGTTGCAACTTTTTCAAATACTGTTCCAAGGTATTGGTTGAATCCTTTTTTGAATTCGTTTATTGCAGAACCTGTTTCCCAGTTGTTTATTTCCTCGAAATACGTTGAAACAAACCTGAACCATGATTTAAAGAACTGGTCTTTTACTTTGTATATTCCCCGCTTTCTCTTTTTGGCTGTGACCTGTTTTTCTTTTTTGACAAAGCCCAGGTCTATTAGTATGGAGAGATATGAGGACATGTCTTTTGCGTTCATGTAGCAGTAGTTTGCTATTTCCACGACCTTTGTGTGGCCCATGGATATTGCTTCGAGTATTTGGAAGTATGTTTCTGGTTCGCGCAGTTCTTCTTCCAGCAACGATTTTGGTTCTCTGAACAGGAAACTGTTGGGGTTGAACAGGTTTTGGATTATTTCTTTTTCCGGGTTTTTGCCGTCAAAGAATTCCAGGTATTTTGGGATTCCATCGCAAACCCCGAATATTTTTACAACGTCTTCTAGTGGAGTTTTATTGAACCATTCCAGCAAGTGCTTGAATTTCAAGGGCTGTAGAAAAATCTGCCCTGTTGTCCTGCCATACAATGGCGATTTACGGCCAAGCACGCGCTTTTTCATCATGCTTACAGCCGAACCAGAGAGCACAAGCATTGCATTTTTTTCAGCCAGGGTTTCATCAACAATTGTCTGGAATTCGGCAACCACGCTGCTTTTTTTTATCAGGTATGAAAACTCGTCTATAATGATTAACAGCTTGCCCTTTTGCTTTTCTGCAGCTATGTATCCAAAGCACTCATTGAATGTTTTAAAGTTTGGATTTGGAATGCTGTAGTGCCTGGCTATCACTTTGTTGAATTTTGCCAGGTTGTGCTTCCAGTTTTTGTCTTCGCAGAGGAGTGATATGCAGTCCTTGTTCTTTTCAAACTCCTTGAGCAGCCGGCTTTTCCCGGTTCTCCTCCTGCCACTGACCACTATAAACTCAAGCCCTTTCTTGCCATAGCTTTCCCTAAGAAAGTTTATTTCCCTTTTCCGATCAATAAAATTTTTGCGGAGCATAATTATATAATCTACCACCGAATATTTAAACCTTTCGCGATCCCTGCACCGGGCTGCCCTTTTCTTTTTTAAAAAAAGACGCGTTTCAAATCATTATCACAAAATTGAAAATTTTGTGTAATACATCAAATCTTTGATTTGATTGTATGGATTTGAAAGCGCCCTTTTAAATCCAGCGGGATTTAAAACGGGAAAGTGTACGCTGCCCAAAAGAAAAATTATTTCAAGGCGAATGCAACATTCAATTTCGGCTTTGGGGGCACTCTTTTCGGAACCTCGCGTTCATTGCTCGGTGATTTTTTTCGGGTGTTGTTTTTTTGTTTTTTTGTGCTCTTTCCCGTAAAGCGCTGGTTTTTTTGTTTTTTGCCTGCGGGCTTGTCGATAACTGCTTATTTTTGATTTTTACTCGAAACTGGTCCCAAACCGTGTTCTCTGCAGCCTGTTTTGCAGCAAGACCCCTCAATTTTTCAAAAAACAGGCAGGTGCGGTTTTCAAAAAGCGGGCAGGTGAGAAATCAAATTCCAGACAGCTGAATTTCAAGAAATGGGCTGGCGGGCGCCAATTTTTGGGTTGGTCGTTTTCGTTTTCTGGGTGTTTTTTTTTTGATGGTTATTGTTTTAAATTGTTGGCGTGTTTATTTTTCTATAAGGTGGCTTGAGTGGAAGAGCAATTGTTGTATAAGAAACTGAGTAGTATAGAGAACGAAATAATGGTTTTGAAGTCAATAGTTTTATCCAGATACAAGCATAAGCCAGGGGATGAAAGGGTGGTTTCTTTTAGGGGTATTGCCAAGAGTTCTCTCAGTGAAAGGGAATTGGATGAGGCCATTGAAGAATCAAAGCAATCACTGTTTCCTCATAAACGCTTTGGTGCTTGAAATGTTTGTTGCTGACACTCACGCCTGGGTTTATTATTTGTTGGATAGGCTGCCTCGCAGGGCTAATTCCGTTTTTAAGTCTGTGGAGAATTTCAAGGATGTGATGTTTGTTCCGGCAATCGCTTTAAGCGAGTGCGTTCACTTAGTTGAAACAAAGAGAATAAAAGTGGACTACAGGGACCTCTTTTCTAGGTTTGAGGGCGCAAACAATTTTGTGGTTGTGCCTTTGGATTTGGAGATTGTGAAAATGCTTCCAGGCATTAAACTGAGCGAATTGCATGACAGAATTATTGTCGCAACAGCAAAGTCCTTGAATGCTGTATTAATAACAAAGGATGAGGAAATAGCGAAGTCTGGCTTAGTGGAAACCGCTTGGGAGTAATTTTTTTCCAAAGAGCTCATACAACCAAAGCTTCAGGATTGTTGTTTTTACTTTTCTAAATGCCATTTTTGGGTTTTGGATTTGATTCAATTTTGGCTTTGGGGGCACTCTTTTTGGAACCTCGCATTCATTGCTCGGTGATTTTTTTCGGGTGTTGTTTTTTTGTTTTTTTGTGTTCTTTCCCGTAAAGCGCCGGTTTTTTTGCCTGCGGGCTTGCTGGCAGCGGTCCTACAGCAGGCCTTGTTCTTTGATTTTTGGTGGGATCAGCTTGAACTGCGGTTTTTGGGTGGTGCTGTCAATTGATTTTTCAGCATAGCCCCTTAGAGTTTCAAATAATCGGTGTTTGTGAAATCAAATAATTGGTTTTTGAGTGTCAATTTTTGGGTTTTCGTTTTTCATTTCTTGAGTGCTTTTTCTAGGTCTTTTAAATCGTATAAGTGAATGCCTTTTTCCTTGAATTTTTTCTTGAATGATTTTGCGAATATTGCGTAGTGTTCTTTTCTTTT
>CAZGDN010000059.1:0-5809 GCA_964525235.1 uncultured archaeon
CTGATTTTTCCAACTGTTTTTTTGAATTTTGGTTTCTTGCTGTTGCTGGTTACCTGCGTTCTTGGATTGCTAATTCTCTTTTATATTATTTATCGCTTGTTTGTGTTCTCGTACAGGATTTCTCCGATTTTGTTGCGGATTTCGCTTGTTTTTTCTGCCTTGAACTCAATCAGCGTTGTTGTTCCAAAGAGTTGCTTGCACCTTTTCACTTCTTCGCTTGTTGCAATGTCAACCTTGTTCAAGAGCGCTATGGTTTTCTTTCCAGTGAATTCCTTTTTTACTGATTTGAAGAGGGCGAGTTGTTCTTTCAGCCCTGTTGATTCAGTGCAGTCAACCACAAAGCACACAAGGTCGCTGAGCCTGGATAGGGCGAGAGTGGCTTTTTTTTCTATCTGGTTTCTTTTCTCTGGTTTTCTGTCAAGGAGCCCAGGCGTGTCGACTACTTGGATTTTTCTGTGTTTCCATTCAAACGAGCCAAGGTTGAGCTTCTGGGTTGTGAACGCGTAGTCTGCCACTTTTGCTTTTGAGCCAGTGAGGCGCTTTAGGATTGTTGTTTTTCCTGCATTTGGGTAGCCTGCAAGAACTATTGTCTTGGCGTTGGGGTCAATGTATGGGAGTTCTCTGAGCTTTCTTTGAAGCGAATTGAACTCGTTGAAGGTTTCTCTCATGCTTTTCAGTATGGAGTTGCTTCTTCCCGCGAGTTCGCTGAAATGCTTTGCTTTTTCGCTTGCCCTGCGAACTCCTCTCAGTGCAACGCGCTTGCGCTTGGATAACAATTTTTTTCCTGCAAGAAAGTGTGCGCGCATTTGTTTAAGGTTTCGCTCGCTTTCCATTGTCTTTAGTAACTCGTAGTTAAAAGAGCCAAGCTTTTTTTCAGATGGCACCCTTGAAGCAGCTGTTTCGAGTCTCTTTATTAGGTAATTTGAAAAACAGACAATTTTTTTTTCTTCCTTTTTTTGCCAGGGTTTTTTGCCCCTGGATTCCTTAATTGCTTTTTTTAGGGCTATTTCAACTAGCCTCTCGGGCTTTTCAAGGAAAGCTATTTTAATCAAACAAACACAGCCATTGCTTTTTAATGCTTTTTGTCAACGTATAATATGTTTTCTTAACAAAGCTTTATTTATACTTTTTTTGGGGTGAAAGATTGGAAGTTAAGTCCCTGCTTGAAAGGTTTTATAGTGGCAACTACCGCTATTACATAGCACTGCCTGCGGTGTTGTTTTTTGTCTTTGCCTTTCTTGCCTTTGTCAACCCTGGTTTGGAGCAGGGAATAGACCTGAAGGGTGGGACCCTTGTTGTTGTGAGCACTAAGTCAATGGTTAATGCCCAGGACATCGCAAGTGCCATCAATTCAAAGTTTGACCTCACAGAACTCTCTGTAATACCATTCCAGGGTGGTGTTCAAGTTCAGTATGGCTCGAACCGCGTGCTTGCCTCTGCAAAGTCAGACATTGAGAAGGCTAAGGGTCTTGTTGAATCAAACCAGGCTCAGTCCCTTGCCATCTGCAAGAAGGCAGTATCATCTCTTTCGGCGTATGCAAAGCCAGAGAAGCAATCCTTTGCAAGCGCCAGCGAGTGCCTTGCCTTTGCTGGTCAGTTTTACTCAGAGGCCTCTGATGCCTTCAAGGAAGAGCTTAATTCCACCATTTTTTCAAGCATCGGGGAGAAAAATATCCAGGAGGGCAGCACTCGGGAGACCCAGATTTCCCCTGCATTGGGGCGCTTGTTTTGGTCCCAGGCACAGGTTATCCTCTTAATTGCCCTTGTAGCGGTAATAATTGTCATATTCGCTTTTTTTAGGGCTGTTGTGCCAAGCATGGCGGTTATTCTTGCAGCCACTTTTGATATTCTTGCTGCTCTCGGCTTAATGGCTGTTTTCAGGATAAGTTTCTCGATTGCATCAATGTCTTCTCTTTTAATGCTGGTTGGCTATTCTGTTGACACAGACATAATGCTGACCACTCGCCTTTTAAAGCGAAAGTTTAAGACTGTGAGGGAAAGCGCTGCTGATAGCATGCTGACCGGTCTTACAATGACTGGCACAACCCTTGGAGCGCTTGTTGTAATGCTGATTTTTTCAAGTCTTTGGAACCTTGACGTGTTGTTCAGCATTGCTGCTGTTTTGTTATTTGGTCTTTTAGGTGACTTGGTTTCAACATGGTTCATGAACGCGCCAGTGTTAATGCTTTACGCTGAAAGGAAAAGAAGGAGGGTGAAGTGATGGCTGAACTCCTTAAAAGCTGGCGGATTTGGGTTTTGTTCACAGTAATACTTATTGCTGTGGGGATAGTTGCCTTTAATGGATTAAAGTTTGGTATAGACTTCAAGGGTGGCACGCTCTTCCAGATTCACCTGGCCCAAAAAGTGCCAAGCATGGAACCGGTTATTCAGGTAATCGAGAGCAGGCTCAACTGGTCTGGCTTAAAAGATGTCAGGATTTATGGAGCGGAAAACGAGTTTGTTTTTGTCATAGTGCCGGAAACAAGTGCTGAAGATGTTAAAAGAATAGAGTCCCTGATAAGAAAACAGGGTCGATTTGAAGTAATGATTGATGGCAACGTCATGCTCACGGGCAAAAGCATAATAAGTGTCGACCAGCAGACAAATATTGCAGCATTCCAGCGCTTGGGTGATGGTTCTTATGTCTGGCGCTTGCCTTTTACTCTCAGCATTGATGCTGCCGAGCGCTTTCGCAACCTCGCATTTCACAAGTGCCAACTGGTAAATGTTGAAAAATCAGATTACGACTGTGCCCTCACATACTTTTTCATTGACAGGCCAACTGGTGGTATTCTCGTTATGTCAGGGCAGCGCTATGACGAGGATAAGAGCATTTTCTTAGCCGGAACTGACAGGATTCCGAGGGACACTTCAATAAAAGAAGTGCTCTTGAATGCCGGCACGCCATATTTTATTGTGGACAAAAACGGCTTGACTTCAGAACAGCTATCAAGACTTAAGGGCTTGTTGGCTGAAAGAAAGACAGCCATAGTGCAGGCAGAACTGCCTGATGCTGTCAGGGAGCAGCTTAAATCCATTGGCTATAAAATAAAGTCGGTTAAGAGCACAGACTTGCAGCAGCCAGGAATGCAGAAGACTCCCTGGGTTTACAAGGCAACAGGCCTTAAATCAATTGTAAGGCTCCAGCCCGGTGTGACTGGAAACAAGCCATATGCTGAGAGACCTGAGGACGCCAAGATTATAACCGACTTGTTTATAACAAGCCATGAGTCAAGCTATGAAGCCGCAAAGGCTGAAAGGAATGAAACAAAAATCATACTGAACTCTGGTTCGTTGCCTGTAGCAGTTGAAAGCATTAGCCACTTTTGGACTTCTCCAACACAGGGAAAGGAGTTTTTGACAAAGGCAGCCTTGATTGGTCTGCTTGTCTTGATAACGGTTTCAATGATTATATTCCTGCGCTACAAGCACTTAAAGCTTTCAATGGCAATAATTTTCACTTCCCTTGTTGAAGCATTTGTAACCCTGAGCTTTACCTCCGGGTTGGGTCAGAGCATTGATCTTGCAGCGATAGCTGGAATAATTGCTGCTGTTGGGACTGGTGTGGATGACCAGATTGTTATAACAGACGAGCTGCTCAAGGGTGAGGAGGAAGAGCACGTTTCACTGCTTCGCAGGGCCAAGCGCGCTTTCTTTATTGTAATTGCTTCGGCTGCAACAACGCTTGCAACAATGATTCCAATAATCCTGTTTGGCTATGTCATGGTGAAGCTTGTTGGCTTTGCAATTGCAATAACCATTGGAGTCCTAGTCGGAGTGCTTGTCACAAGGCCAGCGTATGGAGAAATAGCAAGGTACATCCTTGGAGAATACTGAGGGATAGCTTGTTTGTCACAAGCAACGCATCCTTAGAGAATCTTAAGAAACCTGCATTTTTTAGGCGTGTCCTTGGAGAATACTGAGAGATTTTATCCTGTTCTCAATCAGAGCTGTCTTAAATTATTTGCCGTACATTAATTCCGAGAAGTCTTTTACTCCAAGCCACTTTTTTGTCAGGTAATACCATATGCTGATTATTAGAGCGGACATTGCGAACCACGAGGCAACGTGCAAGGTTTCTGCAAATTCGAAGCCATAAGTGATTCCGCCGAGGATGACAATGTAAACGCGTAATAGGTTAATCAGAAAAAGCATTATTGCCCCTGCAAGGAAAACGGCTGTTTTTTTCTTCACGCCGGGTTTTTTGAGTGAAAAAACAATAGCTGCAAGAATTGAGCCGGATACAAGACCGGTGCAGGAGTTTGTGATAACATAGCTGGCGTTCCCTGAAATCACTGAGGCTTCATGGTTTTCAAGTGAGAGAGCGCTTGCTTCAATGCCTGCAATCCATTTGTTGAGTCCCGATAGTGGTGCTGCAACAATTATTGACTGTAGCACTCCAAAAATTAAGAAGAATTTTAACAAGAATAACGCCTTTTGTTTCATTTTTTCACCATGGCACGTTCTTCATCTTCAGCTTGAAGGCAGCATAGTTTGCAAGGCAGTGTGCTAGCAGGGTTATGCCAATAATAAGGGTTGCCTCCAATGGCGTTGGGGTTACAAGCCAGTAGCTCAGAGCAATGCCGCCAAACACAAAGTCAAGTTGGTCTAACAGGAAAACTCTTCCGCCCCTTGGAATACCGGAGCGTCTTTTGATAAACGAGCCGAGAATGTCACCACCCATGGCGCCCGCGCAGAGGAGTATTCCGACCAGGAGGTAATTATGGTAGAGCCGTGAGGTGTATTTGCCGAAGAAAACAGTTATCAGGAAGACCGAGAGCACTCCTATTGCAAAGCCGGAGAGCGTGCCCTCGATTGTTTTTCCCTTTCCAAGGATTGGTTTTCCCAAGAGCTTTTTGTCAAAGTCCAGCGGGTGCTTGCCGCCAAACAAGAGTGCAGAAGCATTTGTTATGTATAAGGGCGCGAGGTATAGGGCTATTCTTACAGCAAATTCAAGCATTTAGACCATCCAATTAAAAATTGTTTTTAATTTTATATGGTATTATTCTATTTTAAACCATTTGAATGTGTTTGCATGAAGGAAAAAACTGTTTTTATTGTGATTGCTGGAAGCATTGCGTTTCTTCTCTTTTTGGGTATCGTGTTTTCTTTTCTTTTCATTGGAGTGAACCCTGACCTCTCGGTTTTTTCCCCTGGCTCTGTTGCAGTGATTGAGTTAAAGGGGGAGATTTCAAGCGATGAGGGTTTTCTTGGCTCGAGTGCCAGCGCGAGTGATATAGTGAGCCTCATAAAGAGAGCTGATGAGGATCCTTCTATTAGAGGCATCCTTCTCGAAGTGAACTCTGGGGGCGGGAGCGTGGTGGCTTCCAAGGAAATTGTTAACGCTCTCAGGAATGCAAAGAAACCAAAACTTGCCTACATTTCCGATGTGGGGGCAAGTGGTGCCTATTATGCTGCTGCTGCTTGCAATTATGTTATGGCGGACGAGGATTCCTTGACTGGAAGCATCGGAGCCATTTCTATTGTTTTGAATTTTAATGAACTGATGAAGAAGTATGGCGTGAAGGCAGAGGTGTTCAAGAGCGGCGAGCACAAGGACATCGGGAGTCCCTTTAGGGAGATGAGTGCCAGCGAGCGCGAGATAATGGACAAAATTGTTAAACAGGCCTGGGGCAACTTCAGGGACAAGATTCTGGAGTTTCGGGGCAAAAAACTCGACAAATCAAGACTTAACGAGATCTTTGACGGCAGGATTGTTACTGGAAAGCAAGCACTGTCTTATGGTTTGATTGATGCAACTGGCTCAGAGCAGGATGCAGTGAAAAAACTCGGTGAGATGATTGGCGTT
>CAZGDN010000060.1:0-5587 GCA_964525235.1 uncultured archaeon
GTTGCGAAAAAGAAACTATGTTTCAATAAATAAATGGCAGGTTGCGAAAGAAAAAATAGGAATGAATCCAGTTGCGAAAAAGAAACTATGTTTCAAAAAATGGATGGCTGGTTGTGAAGAAAGAAACAATGCTTGGGTTAAATCAATGTTTTGCCTGTAGGGAAACCTGCAGCGAAAGAGAAAAACGAGCTTTTTTTTGATTTCATTTTTTTGAAAGGACTCTGCCAAAAGCAGGCTCTGGCAAAAAATAAACAATATTAATCCTTTCCTGTTCCATAATAGTATAGGTTAGGGGCTGTGAATGGTTTTGATTGCAAGGAAAGGCGAGCCATATTCCTTTATTCTCCCCGATGAACAAGCTGAAAAGCTTGGCCTGGAGAGAGGAAAAGAATACGAGCTTGCGGAAGTAAAAAGGGGGCTGTTTGTTTTATACGAGTGCAAGGTCAAAAAAACATCGGCAGAATTTGACAACCACATTTTTGCCCTCCTGCGCGAAAAAAGCCTTTCTGAAAGGGTTGAAGGAAAATTTGAAGAGCTCTTGAGTAAGGGCGAGAGAGAACGCCTCAAAGAACTCATACGCGAGGGGCGCGTGGTGCCCTTCAGGTTAAACGAGCGCTACCGCAAGGCAGTTTACAAGACAAGAGAAGAAATTGAAGCTTCAAAATCACCAACAACCCCAAAGGCCAAAGAGGGCAGAGCAGTCACTGGAACAGAAAAGGAGACTCTAAGGCCAGTTATTCTGCCAAGACAACAGCCCAAAAATCCGGCAGAAAAGCCAGGCAATGGCTCAAAGTACTCTCTTGAAAAAGACAGTTTCACAGTGATTTCAAGCGAGGAAGAGGTGAAAAAGATATGCCGGGAAATGAAAGACCAGATAAGGCGAAAGGAGATTCTTGGAACAAAATCTTTTGACGGAGACTATTTTGTAATAAAATCTTCGCTGTATGACAAGCACGCTCCAGCAGTACTAAACCTTATAAGGAACAATTCGCCCATGACCCTCACTGCGCTCTCTGAAAAACTAAGGCTTGACAGACAGCTGGTCAAAGCAATATGCGAGTTTTTAAGAGAAGACGGGGAAATAACCGAAAAAAGAAAGGAAACCTATGCCCCGGTTTAGTGGTTAAAATGAAGGTATTAATTCCATTGCTTTCAAAAAAGGAAAACAGTGAAGAGTTCCTGAAAAAAGCGTGCGAGAAAGCAAAAGAGGTTATCATTTTTCTGCCGGTTGACACCGCTGGAAAAGCAACATCTGGTTTCACCATGTCGGAGATTGCCCAGGGCCAAAAGCTCGCTGAAGAGATCGCCCTAAAGGTTGGCAGAATGCGCAAGAAAGCAGAGAGTCTCCTTGAGTGGGGTGACACGCTTAAAAACATTGACCACATCACAAGGCTTCGAGGCATTGAAAGGATTGCCTTGGTCAAAGAAGAGAATGAGTTCTTCAGGCAACTTGTCAAAGAATTGAAAAAAAAGCGCAGTTATAAGGTAAGAGTGATAGAATTAGCTGGGCAAATTAACCAATAGGAATTAAAATGATTCGTTCATTCAAATAATTCTTTCACACGTTTTTGGAGGCGGATTAAATGGTTGAATTTGATGGCTATGGGCCGCAAAAGATCATTCAAGTTTACAACCCAAAGGTTGGTCTTAATGGTTTCCTAGTAATAGACAACACTGCGCTTGGACCAGGAAAGGGAGGCATTAGGATGACTTCAACCGTGTCAGTGGACGAGGTTTCAAAGCTTGCGCGGGCAATGACTTGGAAGTGCGCTCTTGCGGAACTGCCGTTTGGTGGGGCAAAATCCGGAATTGTTTCAGATAGTGATTTTCCAACAAAGGAAAAAAAAGCGCAGCTCATAAAGGCTTTTGCTGAATCACTCAAGGGCGTTGTTCCAGATGAATACGTTTCCGCGCCTGACATGAATGTCGGCGAGGAAGAAATGCGCATTTTTGCTGAAACCATTGGCTCGAACAAGGCCTGCACTGGAAAGCCAGCTGATATGGGTGGATTACCGCACGAGCTTGGCTCAACTGGTTTTGGTGTCTTCCATGCAACAAAGGTCGCGGCTGAACACATTGGGCTCGACTTGGCTAATGCCACTGTTGCAATTGAAGGCTTTGGAAACGTGGGAAGCTTTGCTGGAAAGTTTTTAAGCGAGGCTGGGGCAAAGCTTGTTGGCGTATCGGACATCAAGGGCCTCGTGGTAAGCAAAAAGGGCCTCGAGTACGAGGGCCTGATAAATGCCGTCAAAGAAAAGGGCTCTGTTGTGGAATACAAGGGCGAGAGCGAGAAAAAGGACAGGCACGATGTGATAAGCCTTGATGTTGACATTCTTGTTACAGCTGCTGTTCCGAATCTCATAAAACTCCACGAGATAGAGAAGGTCAAAGCCAGGCTCATTGTTGAGGGTTCAAATATTCCAATGACGCAGGAAGTTGAAGAAAACCTCGCGGATAAGGGTGTTACAGTAATCCCGGACTTTGTGGCAAACGCCGGCGGTGTTATTTCAAGCTATGTTGAATACATTGAGGGCTCAGAGAAAGACATGTTCAAAACAGTTGAAGAAAAACTGACAAAGAACACGAAAACAGTTCTGGAGCGCGCTGGAGAAAAAAACTACACCAGGCTTACAGCCCTGCGCATAGCAAAAGAACGCGTTATGAGCAAGTGCAGCTGGTGTGTTTTGGATCACGAGAACAACAAGTACTGACTAAAAAGCAGGAGAGCACTCAACCAATGGAGGGGGCAACCCCCCTTTTCAATTCTCTATCTTTTACTGCTTTTTAATAATGTGGGCAAAAGCTCGTTTAACCCTTTTATTTTTTCAATGCCTTCTTAATAATTTGCTTAGCCTTCCCAATTTTTTCCCTTTCTCTCTCGCGGAGCATTCTCAAAAGCCACAACGGGATTCCAATCTTTTTATTTAATGCTTTCAGGTCCTTCTCCGAGTATCTCTCGAATGGTTTTATGTTCCCCCTTTTGTCCCTAGCTGGGGCAATCTCGGCTTCAAGCGAGCCCTCCGGGCCAATGACTTCAATGGTTAGAAAGCGAGCGCTGGCTTTCACCCTGTGCTTTTTAGCTTCTTTTTGGCGCTCTTTTCTTTGCATTCTCTCAATAAGCCTAAGCGGAATAGCATAATGCCTTGAAAGAGTGACAAGCTCGCTTTTTTCCATGTAAGCAAGGCGGTAATGCTTTATTTTTTCCCTTAGCCTGGAGTCAGCCCAGGGCCTTATAACAATGGGCCCCTCTTCCTTGAAAGCGCTTTGTTTGATTACGATTGCAGTTCCCCTTATTGTTTCAAGTGCCTCGTATTTCTCCATTAAGCCCTTCCAGTCTCCAGAGCGCATTAGCCTTTGCTGCTCTGCTCTCTTTTCAGGCTTTAGCCTGCTGGAACCAGTTAAACGATTTACTTTTTTTCCCTTTACTACCTTGGTTTTGAATGGTTTAGGCATTTAATTCCCGCAGCCAATTTTTTTTTCCTCATTCCCATGCTCTCTGCTTTGTTGGTTTACTTTCCGTAAACAATTTTTTCAGCCTTGTCTCTTTTCCTTTCAGTTTTCCTTTGGTGTTCTTTCAGGAATTTTGCGAGAAACTCGGTTGTGAAAGCCTTTGTTTCTCCACACAGCCTCTCTCCAGCCCTGCACTCCTGCATTATCTTCTCAACCTTTTTAGTTTCAGGGTAATGGAATCTTAGAATCTCACAGACCTTGCAGATCTCCGGCCTGCCGCCAAGCTTTCTTTGCTTTTCAATTGTTTCCCTGCCACCAGTGAAAGCATTCGAAACCTTTTTTTTCACATCCTCTTCAGAGTCATCGAGGAAAATGGCTGTTTCAGGGTGAGAAGAAGACATCTTCGACCCAGCCATTAAGCCGGACTGGTGCTTGAAATATATAAATGAAGGCATTTCGAGGGCATAAGGGAGCCTCTTGGCGATATCCCGTGTCAGTCTGGCATGCGGGTCTTGGTCCAAGCCAATGCCTGTCACAGAAGGCATTTTTCCACTGTATTCTTCAAGCTGGGGGTGAAGAATGTCAGCATACTGGAGTATTGCTGCACTAATCTTCCCCAAGTCAACGTGCCCGTAAACCGCTTCAAACATGTTCCTGGTAATCTTTTTGCTTAACTCAAAAGCAAACTCGAAGTAACGTGCGCCCATCTGTGATTGCACGTAAACGTCCCTTTCATCAAGGCCAAGAGCCAGAGCGTGCGCCAGGTTGTCTACTGCAATCTTTTTTGCATCCTTCACAGTTTTTATTTTTTCCCTGCTGGCATAGCCATCGATGTCTGCAATAGCAAAATAGTTCTTTGCCCCAAGCGACTTAAAGAAAAGGAACAAGTCAATGTCAAGCTTGTGACCCAAGTGAAGCGGGCCAGAGGAAGCAATGCCCGTCATGTTAATAAACGGCTTTTTTTCTTCAATGCAGTTTAAAACTTTTTCAAACCCTCTGTGCGCAATGACAATGTCTCGCTCAAAAAGGTAGTGCTTGAGAGAATGCTTCCATTTGCCGGGGAACTCTTTTAACCCGAATTCCCTGAAAACATGCTCGTAGTCCTTAATGCCGGTTCCAGCCCAGGGGTTTATTGCCATTTTAGCCACCATTTATAATCTTTTATTATAACTCCTTTTATTATTTAATACCCTTTTATGGTGATTTCATGCCAGAACTCGTTGAAAACAAGGTGATAGTGTCACAGAAAAGAAAACGCGACCAGTTGATAACAAAGGGCTTTGGAGAACGAATCGAAAAAGAACTCGTGCTCGACTTAAAAGAAGCCCTTTACCTCGTGGAAAAAGGAAAGATAGAAGTAAAAAAGGGAAAACGCAAGGTTTCAGCCAAAAAACTCTTGGAGTTGGGTGAGTCGCTGGAAAAGGGCTTTTACTCAAAGTTCTTGGTCTTCAAGGACCTGCGTGACCGTGGATACGTGGTTAGAACAGGCTACAAGTTCGGGTTCGATTTAAGGGTTTACCCGCGCGGAAAAAAGCCAGGCGAAGAGCACTCCCAGTGGGTTGTAAACGTTTGCACTCAGGATGCAGCCTTCTCAATGCCGGAGCTGAGCAGAATGGTTCGCTTGAGCGGAAACCTCAACACCACGCTGCTACAAGCAATAGTGGACTCAGAAAACGACATAAACTATTACGAAATAAAGAGAATACTTCCCTGATTTTAAAAAAAAGAAAGAAAAAAAGGCTACTTATAAATCGTAGCCCTTGACTGTTTTTCTTCCGTTGCCTTTCGCTCTCTCAATTGCTTTGTCAAGATGCCAGGCAACAATCTTTGTCAGTTCATCGAACACTTCAGCACTGAGCCTGATGTCCTTGCTCTTCGCGTATTCCCTGACTTTTGATTTAACAACTAAGTCCTCCATTCCAAAAACCTCCTTTAAAGCCATTTAAACGTGCTTTAACAGTAAAATCAGAACAATAAGGTATTTAAACCAATGCCCAAAAAACCCCCAAAAACAGCATTTTAAGGGCAAAAAAACTGAAAATTGCTCTTTTTTTTTGAGAGAGTTAAAAATAGTTACAGCTTGTCTGCTCAGCTTTCCAAGAAACAATAAAGTGCTGAGAGAAGAAAAAAATCACAC
>CAZGDN010000061.1:0-5542 GCA_964525235.1 uncultured archaeon
TTTCCAAGGGACTTTGAGCTGATTGTGACAGAGAAACCGGAGGAACTGGTTGAAGAGTTCTGGAAAAGCAGTCCAGCAACCCATAGCTAATAGTCTTCGTGGCAAGTCCTTCAAGCTTCTTTGAAGGAATGGAATCATTTTTAAATTATGGCACTTGCCACTGGTCTGTGAATTTTGTCCCAGGGCATTCGGTTAAAGTAATTGTTATCTCATATGGCTGTTCTTTCACTGTTAACTCTAAGGTAACTGTTTGCTTTGGTAGAATAGTGAGATCTGCAAACTCTTTTTCATCACTCGTGCCATTTTTGTATAGCGCGTTAATCCTTAGCCCCTTGATAGTTTCCAGGCCAATGTTTGTAATTGAAACATAAAACAGATTGGGTTGGAGGGCATTTTCCAGATACTTCCAGTGGTGTGTGGTAAAGTCTGTCCTTTCACAAAAATCCGTTAATTGATGCTCACCACTTTCTCTCTGCGACTGAATATTCCTAGTATTCCAAACTAAACTGACTTTGTTTCCTGTTTTATTAATACAATAATACCGTTCCCTCCTGGTGTTTGTCATGATTGACCCAAGAGTTATGTTCTTCTCGTCTGGTTGGCTTGCTCCCAATATTTTTCCGCTGCCAGCGAGGTATCTTCCTTGTTGAAGGTTAATGGACTCTGTGTCGTCACTCACCCCTGACTCAAGAGTTACACGCACTCCGCCAGGGGCCCCGGTTACGCAATAGAACACAACCCCTGTGTCTTGTGGCAGGAAAGAAACTGCTGAAACAGGCATGTTCTTGGATGAGACTGCTAGTTTTGCGTTGAAGAATTTGTCATTCCAGCCACTACAATCTGCATCATGCTGTTCCTTTAATGAATCAGGGAAAACATTGCCCTTGACATCAGTCCAATTGAACAAATTGCCCCTGCCATACTCTGCCTTTGGATAAGAACTCTCAAGAGAACGGTAAAGGCCATAATACAAGCGAATGTCTGTTTCGCTACCTGCATTTTTGCTATTCAGCAATTTCAGCTGTATGGGGGTGGAGGGAGAAAAGCGCACCAGGTAATCAGAGGCGCCTGGCTTTCTTAAAACAGACAAAACAGAACCATTTTTGACTGCTTCAAATTTATCTGAGTACTCAAACTTGACCTTGGCAATATTTTCAGAATCCGCTCCACGGGAAGATTTAACTACCTCATATTCTGGTGTTTCAAACATCGAACTATTTGCAGAACTCTTACCTGCGTTGAAATAGATGGGTTTGCTTCCATCATACGAAATGCTTGCACCATAGCCCTGTCTCCCATTCTCCAAGCCAACCTCGCCATCAAATGGGATAAAGAGGAACGGGTTAAGCGTAGTAGACTCATCAAGTTCTTTAACTAATTTTAGTTCAAATTCAACATTTGAGAATTTGACTGCATCAAAATCAGCAAAATCAAAATCGAGTTTTGGCTTCAGTGTATATTTGCCGGTTGCATAATGTTGTTTTGAGGGGAGCCCTGAAAAAGACCACTCCCCGAATTTGACCTTCAAATTATCCAAATAATCAGAATAGCACTCCTGAAAATCGCTTACAAAATCTTCATTAATAGAATCTCCAATTAAATATAACTGACCATCTCCAAATAGATACCACCCATAAAGTGGTTTTTTATATCTTTCAAAATTGCCCAAAAAATCTTTTTCCCTCTGATCCAACTCGTTTCCAAGAAGCAAACCGAATTGCCAGAAAGAGTGTTTTTCTAAGAATCTAAAGTAAGCTTTCCACGCAGCATAGGATGCCTGAAGTTCAGTGTCAAACAGTTCAATGGTGCATTTCCCGGTTCCTTCCTTGCAAGCACCGGATGCAACTTGTTCAGCTAATTTATTCTGTATTTCCACGAGCACATCAAGAGACATGAGAGTAGAACTCTTATCTGACCACCAATCCTTGACAAAAGGCTGCAAGGCGTAGTAATCTTTAGGGCTCGTGGGGGAATGAAAGTCCTTTTTTGAGTATGCTTTCCCAGTGTATTCCACGAGTGCCGACCTTACTTTATCAATCATATGGTTAGTCTCCAAGTTAAGATAATATTCCTTTTCCGGTATGGAATAGGATACATATAAATTCCCTAGCCCGTACTTATCCCCATAACAAGCCTTAACAGATGACTCGAGCGTGGCCAAGTCCTTTTCATTCAGAGTCTGGCCAGAAAATGCTTTGTATTTTGATTTGGAGAGAAAATCAGAGTAATCTGAATTTAGCTGGCATCCCGGTTGTTCGATTTCAGTGCTGTTCCTTTGAACAGAATTGTCCTCTTCAAAACTTGGTTTAAGATCCTCCGTAACGTAATAAACGTATTCATCTCGCTTAATCCCAGGCAAGACTAAATATGGATACAATAAATCAAGCGTCATTTGCTTGCTGGATTTACTGACTCCATTGTAGATATACCTCCAGACTACGCTCTGCTTCGCATTATCTAGCGCCTCTTGGGCATTAATCAGAGCACCATTTAATCTATCTGCAAGGAAGACGAAAAACTGTGTTGCATCACAATACCTATTCATACAAGTGATATGCTGGTCGAAACGCCAGGTCCAGTTCCTCCAGTAACTTCTTGGTATCTCAGTACTAGTATTCTGGCATTCAAGCTCAACAGGGTTCCACATAGAAAAATCTACTTTTATGGGCATGAAATCAATACTCTCCTGTCCTGCAGCATTAATAACCCTCAGCCTTAACAGGTAGTTGCCACTGGTTTTTTCAATAAAATTGAATGGTTTAAAGTCTTCTAAAAGAACACCGCGTGAGGGTTTGCTTGAGCGCTTTACTTCGGTCCACTTAAATGAAGCGTTGTCCTCAAAAGAAAAAGATAGCGGGTGTGCCCTGGCAATTTCGACAACGTACTCCTTGAAATCTCGACCGTAAGCAAGCCCTCTTACCTGCGTTCCCAACGCGCCAATAGTGTTTCCGCGCACCTCTAATGGTTCAAGCATTGCAATTGGCGGAGCGTGCTCTACGGCGAGTGCTTTTTCTGCATTCACTAACCCAAAGCCCTGTTCTGACAAAGGCAAACCCAAATCATCAGCAGTATTCTTAATCACCATTTTTACTTCCATTGCTGAAAAATCAGGGTGTTTTTCCCTAATTAAAGCCGCTATGCCTGCAACGATTGGAGACGCCATTGATGTCCCACTTAAGGCAATATAATCATCACTTGGGCAAAGAGCCATTCCTGAGTTGAGTCTAACTTCTTCATCTTCATCTAATGAATGAATCGCCTGTCTTGTTGTTGGAGACAATGCAGCGCAAATCCTAACACCAGGGGCGATAACATCCGGTTTCATCAGAGCGCCAGTTGACCACAAAGAAAATCCTTTCGAAGAAAATCCAGCCAAGTGCGATGACTTGTCAGTAGCTCCAACGGCAATTGCTTTTCTGGCTATAGCTGGTTCTTCTATTGTATTTGGGTATTCGCCGTTCCCGGCACTGGAAACAACTACCACTCCTGCATCAGCAGCCCGGTCTGCTGCAAGCGAAACAGGGCCATCACCATTTGTACTCAATGAACCAACACTCATGTTTACAACGTCAAGCCTGTCGGAAAGAGAACACTCTTGCATTGCACTGGTACAAATTCCACGGGGGTCAACGACTTTTTCAATGGCTTCAACTAAATAATCAGCAATCGTCTCTGTTTCAGGGTCCATTTTTAAGACACCCAACCTGATTGGCACAATCTCAGCGTCCGGGGCAACACCCCACAACTCACCTTCATCCTGCACTCCATTACCATTTGGGTCTGGCTTGCCTGCAGTAATACTTGCAACATGTGTCCCATGGCTTACTCGTTCAGAGGCGCGGTCATCAAATGGGTCCATATCCTCATCAAAAAAGTCAACAATCGCCGCACTCTTTGGGCAATTTGGGTCAATGCCAGCTAAAGCCTTCTCTGGCCAGCAGCCATCCACGCCAATTGAAAGCCTCTTGCACTCACCCCTGAAAAACTTCTCTTTAGTGCAATTGCCAAATGCGGGGTGTGTTAGATCAATGCCAAAATCAATAACTCCAATTTTAACGCTCTTTCCAGTGTAAGACAAATTTCTTTGAATAACACTTCCATTGCCTGAAACTGAAGTCAAGTTAACAAGGTTTGTTGCATCAAGCAAAGCGGGTCTAACAACATAATTTGGGCTAACAGACTTCACACCGGGCATTTTTTTAACGAGCTCTGCTTGCTCGTCCGAAATATCTAATGCAACTCCATCAAAGACCAAGGAAAACTCGTTCAACACAATGGCTTTGCAGTCAGCAACGTCGCGCCTGGTGCAGATTTTTTGAATCAATTTCTTTCTACTGGAAGAAAGAGAACCAGCCCGTGCAGCGCCGGCAAAACCCTTAAATTCGCTCGCGGAATCAGCTAGGGAATCCAAAATCACACCCTCAATGCCTTTGCTTTTAGAATTGTCAAGTGTGGAACTCTCATATTGCCAAGAGCCAGCGACCTCCCCCAACCCGACAACCTCTTCTACAACGCAAGGCTGCTCAAATTCCACAATCCAACCCCTGTGTTCGTTCCGAGTGCTAAAACTGGAAATTTCATCTTCAGTGGGAATCACTGAAAAAACGGGAAAAAACAAGAGAATAAAACATGATAAAAAAAGCAAGCGTTTCATTTCCGGCACTTCTCCTTAAAATAGTCCACTGCCTCGCCCTGCTTTGCTAACACTTTCAAGGCTTTATCACTGTCGAACACGAATTCTTTCAGGGAGATCTGCTTTGCTTCGCTTGGATATTTTGAGATAAAAGAATCGAGCTTTACGGAATAAACCGAAGCAATGGAGACAAGGTGCTTGGTGGAGTCATTCAGGCGCTCATAAAGTCCAAGAGTCTCACAGGTGCTCTTGTCATGAGAAACCCTTACATCATCCAGCGCGCTCTTGTGTTCCCTTGACTCGATAGCAAAATCAACAAGATCTAAGTAAGCGCTAGCAAGCAACGCAATACGTTTGTCATCGTGTTTTTTGTATTCCAAAATGTTAGCCTTTATTTCTCCCAATTTTCTGCTAGGCAAACCCCCTAGTTCTGAAAAGGCTTCGTGCAATCGCGTTCCCTTTACTCCAGCGCCCTTCCACGCGCCAGAAAGCTCCTGGTACAAATCCAAAAAAGACCTCCCTTTCTTTTCTTCCATTGGCACGCGCTGAGCCAAAAAAAATGCGGTGAAGACAGCAGTAACCAAGACAACCACCAAAGAGAAATTCTTCCACTTGGATTCTACCATCATACTCCGCACCATATTTAGAAGATTTTTTCCCCTCTTTTATCCTTTTATTTACAGTTACTATACTCGCATTTTTTTAACCTAACTTTGTCACTTCAATATCAAAAGCCTGTTTGCCTAACCTTGTCGGCATTTTGGTTTTACCAGTTTAAATCCAAGCTTGCTGTGCCTGAAGCGCTGCTTTGCATTATTGGTTTTCTCTGTGTTTTTTAATTCTTTAAATACATATAAGCTGACTCTGATGCAACTGCTCCCTGGCCGCAGGCCACAACTGTCTGGGCAA
>CAZGDN010000062.1:0-5470 GCA_964525235.1 uncultured archaeon
GTGTTTTAAATGGGCAGTTCAAGGATTTACAACAGGGGAATACTTTCACTCAAAAAAAAGGCTCAGCGGGAAGCATTACGATTACAATGCATTCAATTCAGGCATTGAAAAACACTACGGGCATTTTGCGATAAAAAAAGCATTACAGCACAAAAACAGTGGAAAAGCACTGGGCATAGGCTGTGCATCCGCTCACCTGGAAGAATTTACAAATAACACCAGCCATCATCAATAAATTTGACTTTCGAATTTACTTTAAAAGTAAAAGTGAAACTAAAAGTTTATATCCTTGTTGGTTGTTCCAATACTATAACGTTTATGGTCGGGGTATAACTATGAATAGCGATTTTTTGTCTTTGATCAGGGAATCAGAGGCTTTGAACTCGGATGTTTTTTCATTGATCAGGCTGTTGCTGCTGTCAAGCATAGCCAGTGTTGGAAAGGATGGTGTCACTTACAGGGAACTGAAAGCTGCTTTGGGCGTTTCTGATGGTGCTCTTTTCACGAATCTCTCGGTTTTGGAAAAAATGGGTTATGTTTCTTCGGAGGAAATTTCTCTTGAGGGAAAAAAACTGAAATCTTACAGGATAACTCAGGAGGGCTTGCTTGCTTGGGAGAGAATAAGAAACTGGTTAAAAAAGTTTGTTGAATGCGGAGGTGAAAAACAATGAGTCTGAATAAAGTTATTGCGTGTTTGAAGGGAATTGGCCTAAAACCAAAAGTTGATGATTTTCAGAATCGCTTGGTTATCCAGAAGGCTATTTATTTGTTGAAGCTCAAGGGCATTGACCCTGGCTTTGATTATAATTTGTATGTTCGCGGCCCGTATTCTCCTGACTTAACCAAAGAAGTCTATGACCATAAAAGTGCAGTTGAAGAACTGAAGACAAGCACCAGGCTCAGCAATGCTGAAGCTGGCATGGTTGGCGAATTTAAGGAATTGTTTTCTGATTTCAAGCCAAGCATTCTTGAGGTTGCAGCAACCTATGCTTTTTTTGCTTTTGAACGAAAACAGGATCCAATAACTGCCCTGCAGAACGTCAAGAGAATGAAGTCTTTCTATTCTGGGGCACAAATTGCTGTTGGTGTTTCAAAGGCAAAAGAGTTCTTGTTCAAGCCAAGTGAAAAACAACTGGCTGACATGAAGGAGGAAGCCAGGGCCTGGCAGGACGCATCTCTCAAATCAATGCAGGGCTAATTCAAATGAAAAAGAGCGAGGTCTGGATATGTGATTTGCCGGAAGGCAAGGGCCATGAGCAAAAGGGGGAAAGGCCTGCAATTGTCCTCGCAAGAACAAATCACATGCTGCTCGTTGTTCCCTTAACAAGCAATCTTGACCGCCTGAACTTTTCTTTTACAGAATTGATAGAGCAAACTCCAGGCAATGGCTTGAGTGCTGACAGCATTGCTCTCGTTTTCCAACTCGGTTCCCAGGATGAAAGCAGAGCAATACGGAAAATTGGAATTATCTCAAAAGAGAAACAGGAAGCAATAGACAAGCTGCTGTGTTGCATAACTAATGTTTAAATGGTTTAAATGGACGAAAACCATTGCCTCTTCTTGGTTGGGAGGAGATAATGGTTTTCAATGGAAAGAAGCTGGAGGAGAATAAATAACCGACTGGTAAAACAGGGCACTTTGTTGCTCAGCTTGGCTTTTTTGGATTCTTGGAGTGAGCAGGTTTGTGCCTTGAATGACGGCAAGGTAGGCAGGCCATTCGAGTACCCCACTGGCTTGATAGAGTATGCTGGTGCCCTGCACTGTTTCATGCGCTTGGGTTACAGGCAGGTCAAGGCATACTGTTGGCTATAGAAAAGAAAGAGCCGAGACTCAAGGCAGCGGATTATTCCACTATTTGCAGGCGATTCAACCGGCTTGAAACCAAAATACGGCCACGGACAACAGGCAACAGGGACTTATGGATAGCAATAGACGCATCAGGAATCAGCGTAACCAACAGAGGCGAGTGGATGAGAAAAATACACAGGAAAGGCAAGATAACAGAGTGCAAGGGATTCCTCAAAATACACGTTGCTGTTGACATTGAGACCAAAGAGGTTGTAGCGCTAGAAGTAACCAAGGAACACGTTGGCGACAACACAGAGTTTGACACACTGCTCGTGGACTCCATACAAAACACTGGCAGGCGCTTGGCCGGCGTGATAGCAGACGGCTCCTACGACACCCACAACAACTTCAAGAAATGCGAGGCTCTAGGCACAGAACCAGTCATAAAAATAGACAACAACGCTATTACAATCCCACCACCCAACACTTACCACAACAGAAGAAGAGGCACTCCACCCAGGCTCAGCCACGCGCAACAACAACTCGCAGACAAAAACAAGTGGAAAAAAGAAAAGCGCTACGGTCAGAGATGGCACGCTGAAGGCTTCTTCTCAACCCTAAAACGCTGCTATGGCACACACGCCATGGCAAAAAAGTTTGCAAATATGCAACAAGAACTGTGCTTCAAAGCACAACCCTACAACACAATGCAGCACACAATCTAAAAAACAACCCAGCCAAGCATCAGGGTGGCTTATGAACGGAATTGTGCAACACAGCAAGACCAAGATAATCAACGTGAAAACCAAGGAACAAGTAAGAGACAAGCGCGAGGCGCTAGAAGTGAAACGAGAGATCGGCGAGTTCGTGAAAGCAATCCTGGAGAAAAAGAAAGCGTATGAGGCCGCTAGATATTGTTGTTGAATCAGATAAAAAATAATCAGTTTATGTTTTTCTCCAGCGATTTCATGAGTGAAGTATAAGCAAATCTTGGCATGAGGTGATAGACACAGTTCACGCAGAATACTGAATCTTGAATCGCAAACAAAGAAATTGAGATATGTTTATTGTAGAAATGTCAGGTGGGATGTTACAGGCTAACCTTTAGGGTTAGATATTAAAGACCCCTTTGGCTGGTTTAATTCATTTGCTATGTACTTTAAAGCATGAAATTTTAACGGAAAATTAGAATAGTGAGTTTTAAAAGGGATGATGGTGTATTAAGTGCAAGTGATCTAAATGGAGAGTATATTCAATGAACTTGAGCAAGAGGAAAAGATAGTCATCTTTTTGCTGGGGGCCCTACATGCAGCGCCAATTAGAACGAAGACTAAATTGCAGAAAATCTTGTTCTTGGTTTCTAAGGTTTTTGGAAAATATGCCGATTTGTTAGAATATGAACCCCATCTTTTTGGCCCTTACAGCGAAAATCTTGATTATATTCTGGAAGATTTGATTAAGCTTGGCTTAGTGGATAAAACTGGAACTAGCTATTTCCTGACTGCTAAGGGATTAGTATTATTTAAAAAAATTAAACCAGATAGGAAACTTACTCAAGTGATAGAAGACTTTAAAGATTTTCTTAATGATTTACCAGACAGCGAAGTGTTGACTTTTATCTATTCTTCATACCCAGAGTTTATAGAGGAGTCCGCAAAGTGGGATGAACTGAAACCAAATCGCAAGAGAGTAGCTATTTCTTTACTAAAAAAAGGAAAAATCAGTTTTGCTAAAGCCGCTCAGGTGTCGGGATTGAGCGAGAAAGAATTTGAAGAATTTCTTTACAAGAATAGGATCAAGTGGAGATAATGAAGACATCGAAGATTCTTGATAATACAGTAATATCTGCGTTTCTCAAAGAGATACCATCAGTTGATCTGTTTGAAAAGTGTAATAGTGAGTTTCATTTGATTACCTCAGAGAAAGTACATAGTGAAGCATCTAAATTTTTTTCCAAGGATAAGATAGCATATTCTCACGTAAAAGTTGTCAAAGTAAAAACAAGAAAAGCCAAAAGGCTTTTAGAGTATCTCAAAAATAGGTTCCCTTATCTCCATGAGGGTGAACTTACCAGCTTTGTTGTATGCCTATATAAATATAAATTACAGAACAAGAAATATTTTTATGTGACTGATGATCTCAGGATGAAAAAAGTGATTTCACAGATTTTTTCGGAATCTGATCTAAAAAAATATTATGATAAAACCATGGGTTCAGTAGATGATTCATTTAATTTTACTGGAACAATAGGTCTTATAATAAGGCTCTGCGAAAAGGGGCGTATTTCAGATTTAGAAATTCTTAAGATAATAAATGATTTAAGGTCTAGCACCTTTTACGTTAGTGAAAAATTACTAAAAAGATTGAGGAGATGTAATCATGAAATTAAGGGCGCATCTTGAGAGCTTGGATGATGAATTAATGTTCAAGAATTTGAGTATAAAGTTCGGATCAAAAACGCAGTTTAAAACTCCTCTAAAATGCGGTTGTAAGCATACAAAAACAAGCGGTGTTAATGAGATTTTTAAAAAATTTACATTTAAATCGCTGAGTGATTGTGGCAAAGATGAAAGTGTTGAAAGAAAGAAAAATTTAGAGATCCAGAGGGAATTATCTGATGGTTTGAATTTCTTGATTGTTGATTACGACGATTTAACCAAACCATCTGCAAAAGAGTTAGAAACATTGACAGATATACAATATGGGAATAGTGATATAGTAATTACGCCTATATGGTCAAGACTGACTCGTCAACTTAAAGGAGAAGAGTTGCTAGAAACAGTTATTTCTCTCACAAACGATTTTATTGACTGTGTTGAAACATTAAACGGAAAAACAATTATTGGAGTAGTTCCAGCCAAGATGCCACGTTTTTACCTGGCAGAGCTCATTTCGAATTATAAAAATAGAGGTGTTTCCTCTTTTGTTATTGATTTTGACTCTCGTTGTTTAAGTTCCAATGCAAGCTGGGCAAGAAAGCTGTTTAAAGTAATAAAAGATAATGATTTACTGGAAGAAGGATTTATTTACTCTCTGAATTCGAATGAAGGAAAATTCTTACAGAATAAACAAAAAATTTTGGCAAAGGACTTTATTGGCACAAGCTTTGGAATAGATTTTTTGGGTTTGAATCACGTTGGACCACGGTTGAGCAGTGATGCTTGGAAGAGGATAAAAGAAAATCGTCGCCCTAACACATACAGAATTTTTGACAGAAATAGTTATGGTTACATAAAGAAAACTGAGATTGAGTTAATCAGAGCATTTGGGGCAGGCAAGGGTAATCTAAGTCTTTTCAGAAAGCGCCATAATATAATTGAGCAACACAAAGAAACATTACTGATTCAGAAAAAACTTTCTGAATCGGCAACATTAGAGACTTTTTTGGAATCAAAATCACTTGTTGATGAAAAAATAATTAAAAATATTAAAAATATAAGATCCGAGCTTAAGTAAATGATTAGAACAGAGTTTTTTGTTTGGAATTTGCTTCAATGAACTTTTGGCTGTATTTTCCCTCTGCGGTATCCTTATCACTCTTCCAATAACGATATTTCAAGTCTTCGCTTTGATATACCCTTAAATCGTTCTTGAAACGAGGACCGACATCATAGATACAAAGAACCCAGTCCTCGCCTACTTTATAATTTTCACTAGGCACTTTAGCGCAGTATAACTTGTA
>CAZGDN010000063.1:0-5428 GCA_964525235.1 uncultured archaeon
CCATCGTTGTCAGCATCAGCAGCACAGCCTTCATCAACCTTTCCGTCACAGTCATTGTCAACCCCATCACATGACTCTTTTACAAGCGGGTTAATGCCTGGATCAGAATCGTCACAATCACCCTGGTCAACAGTAAAGCCATCCCCGTCCAGGTCCTTGCTTGTGTCACAGCCCTCGTCAACCAAGCCATCACAGTCGTTGTCAACAGTGTCACACACCTCGTCAGCGTAAGGGTGGATGCTTGCATTTGAGTCATCGCAGTCCATTTCCTGGTTGTAGCCATCACTGTCATTGTCAGGAATAAAAGGGGAAGAGCTTGGGGTGGGAGAAGGCGTTATTGAAGGGCTTGGGCTGGGAGAAAGACTGGGGGAGGGAGAAGGGCTCACAGTTGGAGAAGGTGATGGCAAAGGAGACTGGCTTGGAGAAGGAGAAGGGCTCAGAGTGGGAGTCGGAGTAGGTTGGGTTCCTTCCTCCACACATGAACCAACCAGGTTATCGGTTTCAGAGTAATAATAATTGAACTTGAACCACTTGTTTTTCTTGTCCTTTGCAGTGATATAAATCTTGGCATAGTGGTTTTGGGCTGTTTTCACAATGTAGGTGTGCCCTTTTACTGCTTTTGGAATGCACTTCCATTCTGCTTTGTCCGTGCTTGTGATGCTTTCAAGGCTTGTCTTGCCCATGTCAGCAAAGCACCCGAGACAGTTGGTAATCCCTACCTTGGGGCAGTCGCCTTCTCCTTGTCCTGCGGTTGCAAGCCTTGCCCCAGCAAAGTTTACTTCTTTCAAATCCCCAAAGCTAAGGTTAGCGCCAGTATTCTCCAAGAGACTGCCTGTTTCAAAATCAAAAAAATTCTCTCCCTTTACAAGCTTTACTTCAACACAGGCTGCACTGCTAAAATGAAATAGTGCTAGGAAAAGCAGGAAAAGTACTGCCAGCCTTGCTGTCCATTCCTTTAACATGCCATCACGTCACTTGCCTATTCAATATATCTATTTTTAGTATATAAAGTTATCGCAAATAAATTTAGTTGAGGGGCTTGTTTCAGCGTTTTGTGTTCTCAAAAAAAATTCTTTTAAAGCAGGTGGAAAGCAGGTGGGGAAAAACATGATTTCCGTGGTTGTGCCAGCCTACAATGAGGAAGAATTTATTGGAAAATGCATTACCTCGCTTGAAAAGCAGTCTATACCAAGAGAGGAGTATGAAATAATCGTGAGTGACAGTTCCAGCACGGACAGGACGCTTGAAATTGCAGAGAAGCACAGTGTCAGAGTTGTGAAGTGCAAAAAGCACTCAGCCGGCTTTGCAAGGAATGCTGGCGCCAGAAAAGCACAAGGGAAAATTCTTGCATTCATTGACGCAGATACTGTTGCGTCAAAGCAGTGGCTTGAGGGGGTGAAAGAAGGCTTGGAAAAGAATATTGCTTGCACAGGTCCGATAAGGGCACTGGAGAAGGACAGCAAGCTTCTCTCAGCATACTTTCGCTGGTGGAGCCTTCAGTCAAGGCTGACAGTAAAGCTTGGCTTTCCAATCTTTCCTGGTTTCAACTTTGCTGTTTCCAAAAAAGCATTCAAAAAGGCAGATGGCTTTGTAACAAAAAACATAACCACCGAGGACCTTGATCTCTCGCTAAAGCTCAGGAAAATTGGGCGCGTTGGATTCAACTCAAAAATGCTGGTTTTCTCTTCTACGAGACGCTTCAAGGAAAAAAGCCCCTTCTTTCCGGTAAAGAACGCTTGGACCTATGTGTTGTTCGGGCGAAGCCACGGCTGGGAAAAACACCGTTCGGATTTTGGGGATAAAACCTGAAAAGCCAGCACCAAGCCATTCTTTGCAGCTTCTTCAGCCGGGCAGTGGCTGAAAAACAATATAAAACATTCTTGGCTATTTTTAATCAGGGAGGTGGTTTTTTGGAGTTAAGTGGAGAAAAGGCATTGTGGCTGTTAAGCCCAAGAATAACAGCCCTTGTTACAACAATGAGCAAGGACGGAAAGGTGAATGCAGCGCCCTACTCATTTGTTGGACCACTGAGCATTATGCCCCCAATGTGCTACGTATCGGTTGGACGAGGAAAGGACACAGAAGCGTTCGTGCAGGAAACGCCGGAATTTGTGATAAACCTTGTGAGCGAGGACTTCGCCCAGAAAGCAATAAACTGCGAGGCGAAACTGCCGCCTGGAAAAAGCGAGCTGGAAAAGTTCGGGTTGCACGAAGCAAGGAGTTTGAATGTCACAGTGCCCAGCGTGAAAGAAGCCCATGCAACAGTTGAGTGCAAGCTGAGTGAGGTAATCGAGCCAAGAGACTCAGACCACGTTCTCCTCGTTGGAAGGGTTGTTGGCGGCAGGTGCGAGTTCGAAAGGGAAGGCGGAAAGCCCGATTTGGACAGGCTGAACATAGTCATGCATGTTGGCAGCTCGCATTTCAGGAAGGTCGGCGAGAGAATTGACTTCTCAAGAGAACACCGTTAAGGCAAGAGAGATAATCAGGCGGATGAAAAAACAATACCCAAAAGCAACAACAGAACTTATACATAATAATCCTTTTCAGCTCTTAGTGGCAACAATTTTGGGTGCGCAGTCAACCGATGCCCAAGTTAACAAGGTCTTGCCTAGTTTGTTCAAAAAATTCAGGACGCCGAGGGATTTCACAGAAGCGGATATTGAAACCCTTAAAGCGCTTATTCATTCATGTGGCTACTTCAACCAGAAAGCAAGACACATCAAGGCTGCTGCAAAAAAAATTCAAGCAGACTACAATGGAAAAACCCCGGCTTCAATGAACGAGCTCGTTAAACTTCCCGGCGTGGGGCGAAAGACAGCAAACATTGTTTTGAGCTATGGCTTTGGAAGAGACGAGGGCATCGCAGTTGACACCCATGTGTTCAGGTTAAGCAAAAGGCTTGGACTGAGCAAGGCAAGAACGCCGGAAAAAGTGGAAAGAGACCTTTTGAGGATTATTCCAAAAAAGGACTGGGGAATTATAAACGGTTCATTTATAAAACATGGAAGGCGCGTGTGCACTGCCCGCCATCCAAAGCACTCAGAGTGCATCCTGTCTGATTTGTGTCCGAGCAGAGATTTGTAACCAGGAAAGCATAAGATGCATATTTAAAACTTTTATTCTATTTTTCCCTCATGGACCTTTTTCAGGCAATGTTTTTGGGGTTAATGCAGGGCATTGTTGAATGGCTGCCTATAAGCAGTGAAGGGCAACTAATGGCTTTTTCATTGGCATTCCTGAAACTGAACGCCATGGAAGCTCTGCGCTGGGCTGTGTTCTTGCATTTCGGAACAGTTGCTGCTGCAGCATTCTATTTCAGGAAAGAAATAAGAGAAATGCTTTTGCTGAAGAAAAAAAACCTTTCAAGGTTTATTCTTATAGCACTCTTTTCAACCCCCATAACAGCTATTCCAACGTATCTCCTCCTAAAGGCTTTCATTACAAGCTCCGGAATCGGGTTTGTGCTGGCTGGCATTGGGCTGCTGTTAATTGCAATGGGGATAGTTCAGCACAAAAAGAAGCTTGTCAAAAAGACAACACTGAGCGCAAAAAACGCTTTTTTTGTCGGGTTGGGCCAGGGTTTTAGTGTGCTGCCAGGCATTAGCAGAAGCGGGACAACCACAAGCATTTTGTTATTCGAGGGCTTTGAGCCTGAGCGGGCTTTTTACCTGTCGTTCCTTTTATCTGTTCCAAGCGTCCTGCTTGCGAGCATTGGCTTTGGCTTCCTCGACGGCTTTGTGATTGACAGCTTTTCAATCATTGGCGTCTTGGTTTCAGCGCTTGCTGGCTTTGCTTCCATTTCGCTGTTATTGAGGGTTGCAAAGAGAATCCGCTTTTCAATGTTTTGCATTGGCTTCGGGTTATTCTATGGCTTGCTTGGCGTGCTTTACTTCATTTGAGAAATAGCATGTTTGATGAGCAAGTCGAGCTCAAGCTTTCCTTCCTCTTCCTCGATTCTTTCAAGCGAGGCATGAGTGCTCGGGTGCTTTGGGCCGAGGACATCGCACATCTCCGGCCCTTTTGAGATTTCAAGGGTTCCAAGCTCTTCCGCGAGCCTTGTTGTTTCAAGCTTGTTGAAGCCAAGCAATGGCCGCGCAATTGGGATTCCTGCTGCCCTGCTTATAATGCTCATGTTTGCAAGAGTCTGGCTCGAGACCTGGCCAAGGGAGTCCCCTGTAACAATAAAATCACATTCTTCTTTTACTGCAATTTTTTCTGCAACGCGGAGCATTAGCCTTCTCTGCAGCACAAAATAATATGCCGGGGCACATTTTTCTGCTAGTTCCTTCAATTGCTTTGATAAGTCAATTACTATGAGTTTTTTGAATTTGAGCTTTTTTGAAATTTTTTCCGCTTTTTCGACTGACTCTCTTCCGGCAAAATCCTTGTTTGAAAAATGCAATGCTATTATTTCTGACTTTTTTCCAGCAAGGAATCCTGCAACTGGCGAGTCAATCCCGCCGCTTAAAAGCAGCAAGCCACGCGCTCTTTCCATTACTAAATTGTCTGAGGTAAAGTATTTATAATATGAAACTTATAGGTTTTTAATGAACTGGAAAAAAACCTGGATTTTAGGAGTGGGCATAATTCTGCTAGTTCTCAGCGTGTACTGTTTTTTCACTTTTCGGGCAAGGAATGCTGTGGAAATGACACACGCCACAATCAGGGATTATCTTGGTTTAACAATAAAAGATGTTGATGCTAAAATTGGGAGATCTGAGAATAATAGTGATACAGAGATAGAAAAATGGTCATCTGCTTCCCTGGCTGTAATAAAGGAAGACCTTAAATGGTTTTCATCAAAAGAAGAAAAAGAGTATAACAAGCTTGGGAATAGCTGGGATTACTTTGAAGTTAGCGGTATTCGATATTCCCAGTTATCAGTGTTGGCGGTAGCAACCACTGCTTTTGAGTCTATCATCTGGGCTTCGCGTGCAGTCGCCGCTCCAAAAGAGGGCGAAGAATCCCGAGAGCCCACGCTTTTTGCTTCAATTGTTGAGGAAGCAAAAGCACTTGATGTTGGGGAAATCAGTTATGGCTATTATTGCAACAAGGAAAAGTTGGAGAAAATCCTCGGCAGCTCGCCTGGTCAAGACCCTGCAAAAAATGCCCTTTTTGGTATTGACAATGGGGGGGCCCTTGAGGGGGTTCCGCCTAATTGTAAGAGGATTCTGCACGATTTTGCATTGAATCTAAAAGAAAAAGTTGCAAATCCTGAAACAGGAGATTACAGGAGAGTTATTAGGGCAATTCAACTGGTTGGCTTAGAAAGGAAATCTAAGGGAGAGCCATTCGTGCTCAGAGGAAGAACTATTTTTGGGTGAATCCCTTTTTGATTCTGTCGTAAAACTTTTCGAAAACGTTCTTTCTCTTGCTTCTTGTTTTCTCTTCCTTCATGAGTTCTTCAAACAACTCGCGTTCCCTTGCT
>CAZGDN010000064.1:0-5300 GCA_964525235.1 uncultured archaeon
AAAACAAGGAAATAACCATCTTGGCACTCTTTCTGCTCCTGGCAATTCCGCTCACACAAGCAGCATTCACTCCCTCAACACCAAGTCCAACAACAGGAACAAGACCAACAACAACAATAAACACCAACACCCTAACCAGAGGACAAAACAACACAATCAACGTAACCGTCACAGACCCAGACGGAGACGCACTAAAAGACTACATATACATCTGCATAAAATCCCCAAGCAACAACCCAACATGGAACAAAGCAACCTGCAACACAAACACCTACCAAAAAATGAACTGCACAGGAAACGGATACAAACTAAACTGCACATACAACACCACAGTTGACAACACATGGAACAACAACGCAAAAATAAACGCCATCGGAGCAGACAACATCGACTGGGCAACAAAATGGACACAAAAAATAGTCACAATAACAAACCCAACAACAACACCTTCTCCAACATCCACTCCCACGCTGACACCAACACCAAATCCAACGCCAACAACAACTCCAACCCAAACACCAACACCAGAAGAAACATTCACCCTAAACCTCTCAAGCGGGTGGAACTACTTCTCAATACCACTAGAAAACGCAAACCCAACACTACAACAACTGCACAACAAATGCGGCATTACTCGCATATTCTACTATGACTCAAGCCAACAACAGTATCTAAACATCCAATACAAAAACAACCCAAACTACCAACTAAAAGCAGGCATTGGATACACAGCATACTCCATAGGAGAATGCTCAATCCAGATGAGCGGAACACCCTGGCAATTCCAGCCAATAAAACTCAAAGCAGGCCAATGGAACCTGATAGGAACACCACTCAAAACAACAATAGACCAAATCAAAGGAAACTGCAACATCCAAAACCTAGACATAATATATATGGACCTCAGCAGCGGACAACTACAAAAAATCCAAACAACAACACTCCAACCAGGAAAATCATATTGGTTCAAAACAACAACAACCTGCACACTACAAACAACAAACCCAACACCAAGTCCAACAGTGACACCAACACCCACAATATGCAACGAAACAGACAACGGAAACAAACCAGAAACACCAGCGACAATTACTCTGGGAAAACAAACACAAAAAGACCAGTGCCTACAAGCGCCATACTTAACAGAATACTACTGCAAAGAAAACACAATCAAAAACCAAACATACAACTGCCAAACATACTGCATGGAAAAACAAGGGGGAACAACAGGAACATGCAAAGTGAATGAAACTGGAGAGGGGTACTGCAAGTGCACAGTACTCCCTGCAACAGAAAACAAGAAAAATATGGAAAAATACACAGGAAAAGAAGCATTTCTCATATCAGACAGAGACTGGCAAGCAGTATTAACACTAGTGCCTGTAGCAACATGGACAAAAAAGAATGGAACGATAAAAAAATACCCTTTGTTGATATTCCACGATGAGACACATTTAAACAGTAAGGGCGTGTATATCTCTGACAATACCTCCGATATACGTGTAGATCTTAGAGACAAGAAAGGTAAGGAGGTTTCAGCACTAGTACCTTCGACAAAGTTTCGCCCAAATACTCTTCACAATGTGGGGGATGTTACAAAAATGGACCTGAGCATACGTGCTTCCTCACAGAACAAAACAGCCGATAATATTACATCAGTTAAAATTACCAGCTATCCCTCATATCTCACACCCAATCAAACAGAAATCCAATCAAATATTACATTAAAACCGGGTGAGAAATCCACGATAAAAAACTTTAGTTTTACCTTAACTTCCCCCCCCTTGCCTGGTTTTGACGCAGACTCCATAGCATACTTCTTCCAACAATACCAACCAAGCAGAGTAACAATAGCAGGCCAAACACCTAGCGAATTAGATTCTTTGCTTGTTGCCGACAATGGAAATATGGTGCCCGGGGAAAGTTTGGGAGCCGGTTTAGGAAGTGACCAAATCCAAAGAATAAATACAAGCGAATACCTACAATACTGGAAAACATACAAAGATGCAGTATACGTTGAAAACAACTATGAACTCGCTTTGCTCGCATCAGCATACGCCTCTCTAATAAACGCACCCCTAATAATCAAAGGATACAACGACAACCTCTCACTAAAAGGAAAAAATGTAATATGCATCGGAAACCCAACAACAAAATGCAACGAACAATACACACTGGAAGAATTACAAAAGAAATATTTGAAAAAAACAAACACCAATAAAATAATACTCGTAAACCCAAATGATCTAAAAATAGCAGTAAAAGAAACATTTACTCCAGAAAAGAGCTCTAAAAGCATCAATGAACTCTACAGCAAAACTTCACTTGCAGCACCGATCCTTGCCAGTGCAAAGCACGAATTAATAATCTCAACAACCACTACAGATTACAAACAGGTTGATGAATTTATCGAAAATAAAATCAATGCCCTGGGTCTGAACGCGTCATACCTCACAATTGTAGCAAGCCCTCCCGCAATTCCCATGTCTAGAAAAGCAAACAGCTATGATGATTGCCTTGCTGCTAAAAGGATAGAAGTAGATAACAGGTATTATGGAAGCGTAGGTCATAGCGATGAGTGTGTTGATCTCTCGGTTGGAAGGGTAATGGGATATACCGTATCAGATGTTTCTTCATATATAGCTAGAGACCTGCTTTTTGATGAATTGAAGAAGAATAGGGACGCTTTGCTATTTATAAACGAAAAATTGAAACATTCTGGGTACACTAGCTACAAAGATTTCTATAGTGACAAAGTGAAGGATCAGTTCAATAGCACAACATTATCGGACAATGCACCCTGTAAGAGCTATAATAAAGAAGAGTATGGGGAGAAAGATTTTATTCTGTTTTATGATCATGGTACACCACATATGTTTTGGAAACTGATGTCAACAAAGCAGATGAGAGAAAACCAAGCATATTTAGATTCGCCTACGATAGTAGATGTAGCATGCGCCACCTGTGCATATCAATATGCAAAGAATGGCCTATTTTGCGTTGAAAACATCAGGAGGGGGGCTATGGCGTTTCAGGGAGCAGTGGATATTTCATATTGGCACAATCAGTTTGATGAAATACTCAATGAAGCTTTTTTAAATGGGAAAACGATCGGGGATGCAATTAGGATAGCTAAAAATTCAGACTATGAGAATTTAGAAAGCTTACATGTCACGAATTATTGTATTGGTTTAAAGGGGGACCCTTATTATATACTAGTTGGGGATCCCACGTTTAAGCCAAGATGGTGGTGATTATGGAAAACGAATCTTTTATCAAAGTTTTTGTTCTCCTCATATTCTTAATAATTTTGAGTTCTGCCAACGCAGATGTTTCATTGAGTTTAAATAAAAGCATGGGAAAATATGAACCGGGAGACACCATTGTTATATCAGCCACTATTTCAAATGGTGGAAATACTGCAGTTCCAGCCCGCATAGAATTTGTGATTAAAAACAAAGATTTGACATACGTCTTTGGACCACAAGTTTATTCCATAATCATCAAACCTAGAAGTGTGAAAACTATTTCCTTATACAACAAAAAAGTAGGCGGAGATATGCCCTCTGGCCAATATTCTGTTATTTCTCGCCTGATTGTAAATGAGCTAGTGGCAAGCAGAAGCGAAAAGGAATTTTTTATTCTGGGCACATTGGGAGAAATTGGAATAACCCTCGAAAGTTGTAAAGATTTTTCATGTACAAAAAAAACAAAGGTATTCAGTGAAGGCGAAACCATTTACCTGAACTACAAATCATACCTAAAGCCAGAGATAGATGCAAATTTGGTCCTTCCAAATAAAGTTAAAAGACCTGTTTCTTTGCCTTATTCTTTCAAAGCAGAGCAAAATGGGACTTATAACTTAACAGCAAAAGCTTCAAAGGAAGGTTATCACCCCACCAAGAAAAGCATTCAATTTGCAGTAATTAGAAAGGAACCAGAAATAAAAGAAGAAAAGGAGATTAAATTTACAACGGAAGCCATCCTAAAGAAACAAACTATGCATATAGATTACAATTCTGCACTTAAAGGCATTAAGGTAAAAGCAAAAATAACCCTTCCAGACGGAACCAGCAAAGAATTCACACTACCAACAACCCTCGAACTAAAACAAAAAGGAACATACATAATCGAAGCAACCGCAGAAAAAACAGGCTGGAAAAAAACAACAAAAATAACAACAATCAAAGCAAAAGAAGCAGCAAAAAAACCAGGCGAAAAACAACCACTTAACCTCACACTAATAGCAGGAGCAATAATCGCAATCATTGCAATAACCCTATTCGCCTTATTAAAACTAAAAAGATAAAGTGGCAAGATAACAAATCATCTTCCCTAGCATGACCCCCACCACAACAAAAAAAACAGCACAAAAGCAGAATTAAAACGATTCCGCACTCTTTCTATTTCATGGAATTAAAGCAAGCTCACAGAATTGCATCCAAAGCCATGCAAAAAAAGCAATTGCTTTGTGTTGTTAGAAATTAAAGTGCCAAAAGAGGCTCTGTAGAAATGATTTATAAAGGCCTTTTTTGCTTTCATAAAACAGCTTTCCTTTGTCAATCGAATACAGTTTAGAACTCAATCCAGGGGATTTCTACACCGCCCAGGCGAGGGAAAAGTATATATGCTAGTTTGTTAATCATTTAAGTTTGCAGAGAAGGTGTTTTTGATGGTTATGGAAATATTAACACTTGGTGTACTTTCAATTCCACTACTTATATTCTTTGCTGGAATTTTTCTCTTTTGGCTTGCAACGCTTATAGATATTCTGAAAAGAGACTTTGAAAAAGACAGCGACAGGATTGTCTGGGTACTGGTTGCGTTATTCCTGGGAATCATTGGCTCCATAATCTACGCTTTGGTTAAAAAACCAGACTTGGGCACACTTGGAAAAGTCGGAAAATACCTCACAATTGCAGGCTTAATAATGTTTGTGCTTGCATTTTTCCTCATGTTCTTTACCAGTATAAGTGCCTCTACAACTGCAAGTGCAATGTGAAGTGAAAACTTTAAGGCACAGTAAGATCAATGTGCACTGCGATTCTACACCGCTAAAACAATGGGCTCTGTGGAAATGATTTATAAAGGTCTTTTCAGCTTTTCATAAAAACTCTCTTCCTCGGACAAGCCAAGCTGGAGCACGGGTGTTTTTTCCGCTTTTCAGTTTTTCATAAAAACTCTCTTCCTGTCGATTGAATGTATTTTAAAATTCAATTCAAAGGATTTCTACACCGCCCCTCAAACCCAAAATTTTATAAAGGGATAAGGCGCTTTTTTTATTACAAACCCTTTTGTGG
>CAZGDN010000065.1:0-5157 GCA_964525235.1 uncultured archaeon
TTCCGCATGATTTTTAAAGCTTGCGAGTGCTTATTTGTTATCACAGTTTTTATTTGATGGTTTGACTTCAATGAATGCGTCCATTACTGGTCTTGGCGGCTGTAGGGAGGTTGGCAGGAGCTGTTTCCTGCTTGATGCTGGGGAAAAGTTTTTGCTGGAGTGTGGCATAAAGCTCAGCCCGGGTGGCACAGAATACCCACTGCCTCTTCAGACAAACGTTAACTCTGTCATAATCTCGCACGCTCACCTTGACCACTCTGGTAACCTGCCGCACTTGTTCCTGAAAAGCAACCCCCTGTGTTACATGACGCCTCCAACGCTTGAACTTGCTGAAATACTGTGGCATGACACGCTCAAGATTGCCGGTATCGAGGGAACAGCTGAAAAGTTTTCAAAGGAGGAAATTCAGAGGACAAAACAGTACTCTTTTCCTCTCGCTTACAAGCGAAGCATTGAAATTGCCAGTAATACTTCCCTTGAGTTCTTTAATGCTGGGCACATCCTTGGCTCTGCCATGACAAAACTGGACTTTGGTTCTTTTTCACTGCTTTACACCGGGGACTTCAAGGTAGAGGAAACAAGCCTTCTTGAAAAAGCAGACCTCAAGGTTGGCAGTGTTGACTTTGTTTTAATGGAGAGCACTTATGGGGACCGGGACCACCCTCCAAGAAAAAGGGTTGAAAGAAACTTTGTTGAAAAAGTCAAGGAAACGGTTGAGAACGGCGGGCGCGCTATTATTCCAGCATTTGCAGTGGGCCGCTCTCAGGAGGTCATAGAAGTATTGTACAAGAGCAGGGTGAAGTTTCCAGTTTACCTTGATGGCATGGCTCAGAGGGTGGCGCTTGCTTCAATGAAGTACCCTGATTACCTAAAGGATCCAAAAACCCTTAAAAGTGCTCACAAGAAGACCCAATGGGTGAAGAACAGGAGGCAGAGGCAGCGTGTTCTCGACGAGCCATGTGCTATTGTCACAACCGCTGGAATGCTTGAGGGGGGCCCGGTGCTTTCATACCTTAAAAAGGCCTACAATGACCCAAACTCAAGCGTTCTCATGACAGGCTACCAGGTTGAGGGAACGCAGGGACGAAGGCTTTTCGAGGACGGAGTAATATTTATTGATGGCCAGGACTACAGGGTAAAATGCAAGATTGAAAAGTTTGACTTTTCAGCGCATGCCTCCCAGAGCAACATGGTGAAGGCAGTGAAAAAGTGGTCCCCGCGTGAGGTAATGCTGGTTCACGGAGACTATGAGAAAGCACGTCTCCTCAGGAAGAGAATAGTGGAAGAACTTGGAATCAATACTGTGATTCTTGAAAGGGACAAAAACCACAAGCTTGGTCTGAAATGAAATTTTTTGGATTCCTGAAAGAGGCCTTTGAGGTTTTAAAGCGGAACCCAAAGCTTTTTTTGCCAAAACTGGCTGTAGCTGGCATTTATGGGGTTTCGCTTGTTCTTGGCGCGATTATCCTGAGGGATTTCATGCCAATTGTTGCATCCATAAACAATTCAAGTCTCACAAGCGAGCAACTGCTCTTTTTGTCCAGGGCTGTTCCCTTCATGCTTTTCTCTTTTTTCTGGCTGGTGTTCTCGCTTTCAGCCGATGTGTTCGTTAATGCAATGTACCCTGTTCTCTTACGGGACTTCAAAGCAAAAAGGCGCATTTCGCTCAGCCGGGCATTTCGTGGCGCGCGGAAGCGTTCGCTTGTTGTTTTTCCAGCTGTGTTCTTGGCTCTTCTGCCGCTTGCACTACTGCTTGAAGCAGCTTTTTTCCTCTCAAGTGCGCCTGCTCTTTTTGTTTTTCTCATTGTTGCTCTTGCTGCAACGCTCTTGTACGGTTTTGCTTTTTACTACATTTACCCAGTGCTTGTTCTCGAAAAGGTCTCGGTTTTCAGTGGCCTGAAGAGAAGTGTTTCAACGAGTGCAGCTAATGCCAGTGTTACCCTTAAAGCTTCAGTGATTCCGTTTGCTGTGTCGCTTCTCAACCTATACCTCGCATTTGACATTTTTAACCCGTTAAACTTTTTTCTCTTTGTTTCCACGCGTTTTTTTATTGCAGTGCTTTCAGCTTATAACATGGTTCTCAACCCTGTTCTTTACTTGGGGGTGAAAGAGTGAATGAGTTTTGTCCAAAGTGTGGTTCAACAAAGGGGCCATTCATTGATGGCTTTTGTGAAAAGTGTTACCTTGAAGACCACGAGCTCATTGAGACTCCTGAGGAGTTCGAAGTGCAGAAATGCAACAGCTGTGGCAGAGTTCGCCTTTTTGGGAAATGGGTTGATTTTTCCAAGGAAAACCTTGCTGTGTTCTTTGAAAAGAAAATCAAGTTAAAGGAGCTGGCTAGTCCAAAAGTAGAGATTGAACTCATAGAAAAAGAGAGTGACGAATTTGAGGTGAAAATTGTTGTTGCAGGGGAGATCGCAGGTGAAAGAATCCAAACGCAAAAAACTGTTCCACTGCACTTGGCTCCAATCACGTGTCCTTCTTGCGGAAAGCTTAGCGCCGGCTACTTTGAAGCCAAGATTCAAGTTCGCTGGCAGAAAGAAAGAGATGAAAGAAGGGAAAAGAAAATCTACTTTGAGTTAAAGCGCGCGCTTAAGAAACAGCAGGCTTTTGACCCGCTTGCCGTGATAACCAAGCACGAGACTGTGCCAACAGGTGAAGATATTTTCATTGGCTCGAACAAGGCTGCGAGGATTGCTCTCTCCCAATTAAAGAAAAAGTTCAATGCTAAAATCCTCTCCACAAAAAAACTCGTTGGCAGAAACGAGAGCGGGAGAAACAAGTACAGGTTCACTTACAGATTGAAACTTTGATTCCTTTACTGAAAAACCTTGGCATGGCGAACGCTCCCCGCTTCAGCGTGGAGGTGAAGGTTTGGTTACAGCGAAAGGGAACGCCTTGTTTTTAAGCCAAGGTTTTTTACTGAAAAACCTTGGCGTGGTGAACGCTCTTGCATTTGCGTGGAGGTGAAGTTATGGTTATAGCGAAGGGGAAGGCTTTGGCTTTAAAGCCAAGTTTTTTTACACTTCATACTTTTTGAGGGCTTCCCTGATTTTTTCAACCGACTCTGTTGAAACAACAAGGGGAATGCGCTCGCTTTCTGCTATCTTGATTGCAATGGCATCAACCTTGTCTGGGTTTTTCGGGCCATGCAGTACCACCATGCTTGGCTTCATGTCCGTACTGAACCTGCCGATCTTTACCGCAATCATTGGGGAGCGCCCGTTTTCAACTTTTGTGAAGATAAGCGCGCGGTCAGGTGTTCTTCCATACAACTGCATGTATTCGTGGACCGGGACTTCAAGGATTACTTTGAGAGAGTCAATAACCGTGTAACCGTAAACCCCTGTTTCCTTCAGCTTTCCAGGGTTTGCAATGCATTTTCCGCCGATTCTTTCCACGAACTCCTTGGCTTTCACTGCTGCAGAGAACTCGTGGCAGTCAAACGCGTTCTCGCTTGGCCCAAAGTCTTTTTTTAGCTGTCTCGTTATTTTTCCCCCGCGGTTCTGGTCAATTAAAAGAAGCGTTGTAACAAACCTGTTTATGACACCAATGCCGGGGCTTTTTCTCCTGCCGCCCTCATAGTCGCTTATGGTTGAAGAGCTGACTCCGAGCTGCTCTGCCAACTCTGTTTGTGAAATGCCAAAAATCTCGCGCCATTTTTTCATGCTTCCCCCGGGGTCCTTGCTTAAAGTAATCTCCCCGGCAATTGTAACAGAAAGCTTTTCCATAATAAGAATAGCACAAAAACCAATTTATAAATGTTTCGTCAATTGTCTGTTTAAATAGGTGTGTTTGACGAATTAACTTTTTTGTTTGCGTGCTCGTAAATTCTTACTTTTTTATTATTTTTTTCGTCACTGGCCCCTTGCTTGTTATCAGGGTGTATGCGTTCCTGCCACCACACTTTGAATGGTATAAGAGGTTATCTGCCTCTCGGAGTATTGCCCTGTATTCCCCCTTGAAGTCCTGGGCGATTTTTTTGCCTTCAATTCCAATGATTCCAGCACTAAAACTTGCACTGCGTGGGAATTCAATTTTTGCTTTTTGCATTCCTGTTGTTATTTTTTTCTGCATTTTTTGGGCTGCTTGCCTTAGAATACTGGCAAGTTCGCTTGGCTCCACAGGGACCCATACCAGTACTTCTTCCCCGCCGTGTCGGCCCACAATGCCTCCTTTTTTTGCAATTGTTTCCTCCAATGCTTCACTCATTGCCCTTATAACCACATCACCGGCAGCGTGACCGAAGGAGTCATTTATTATTTTTAGGTGGTCAAGGTCTAAGAAACCAAGCGCGCTTTTCCTGTGCCTTTTTGCTTTTATGCCTAACTGTTCTTTGAAGAAAGCATCTGTTAGAAATGCCTTGAATTTGGGGTCACGCGTGGTTTTTCTGCTTGCCTGTTTTGCTCTCTCTGTGAACCTCTGCCTGTGTTTTCTTGTCAGAAGGCGCATGTTTTTGTATGCCCTGGCGAGCTCGTTCCTTTCATTTTGTGTTAGTGTGGTCTTGGCTCTCTTTCTTGAAAGCCTTGCGATGGTGTGCAGGTTTGCATTTATCATCTCATCAAACTTGGCCCCGAACCTTCCCAGAAAGCGCCCTTCGGCAGTGGTTGTCCTAATCCGCTTTGCTTTCTGTCCCTCTTGAAAGCGAACTTTTTTCAGTTTGCGTGGTTTCTTTTGAGCCATACTGATTATTCCCTTCTATCCCTTTTTTAATTATTGGGCTGGTTTTTTGAAAAACTTTTTTTTTGGCACGGCTTTTCTTTTCTAAAAAGAAAAGGCAGACGGACCCGGAGGGATTCGAACCCTCGACCTACAGCTTAGGAGGCTGTTGCCCTGTCCACTAGGCTACGGGCCCAACTAAAGAAGATTGATTGCAAAGATTTAAATAAAAAGGCTTTTGCGCTCGTTTTTAGGGATGAAAAAACTGCTATTGCTTTTTTGTTTTCTCCTGCTTGTTTTTGTTCAGGTTTCGGCACAGGAGTATTATGCTGATGTTGTCATGGATGTCAGTGCCTCTGGAACTGTTTTTATTTCTGGCACCACGAACCACCCTGCCTTGAGTGTTTCCAGGAGCGAGAACTTCACTTCCAAGCAGGGCAAGTACTGGATTTTCAGCGTTGACCTGAATGGTGTTTTTTCTGATTTTGTTTTTTCAGT
>CAZGDN010000066.1:0-5139 GCA_964525235.1 uncultured archaeon
GCGATTGGTGCGAGCCAGAGTACAAGGAAAAATGCAGGCTCTGGCAGGAAGCATAAATCATTACTGCTAAGACTCTTCCAGTATTTGTTGGTAAATGCCGCACTCAAAAACAGGCAGGAAGCACAAAACATTACTGCTAAGAAATTACCTGTGCCCTCTATCGTCCTTTCGGATTTCTTCCAAGAGCTTTTCTCCTTTTGGCAGCAAGTGGACCTTCATTGGTCTCCCGCTGCCCCTGTAATCGCGGGCAATCTCTATCAGCCCAGCGGCTTTCAGTTCGCTCAGTTTTTTCCTGATTGTTGAAGGCGCAGCAATGCGGTTAACCATTCCGGCAAAGCTTTCAAAGCTTGCAGCTCCCAAGAGTTCAACCCGGCTTAGTATTCTGACTGCAATGGGGTCCTCTCTGATGTCAGCGCTTCCTCTCTTCCTGTGCACTGGCTTGCTGCGAGCCGTGTTCCCCTTGTGTCTGGGAGCACTGTTCTTGCCTGTTTTTGTTACCCTTCTTTTTATCATACTCCCGCCTTATTCTCTCTCCCACTTGCCGGGTGAAACACCCGCTTTCACCAGGCTGCTGATTATTCTGTTGGCAATTACCCCCATTTCAGCGCTTGCACTCCTTATAACCAAAATATCTGCTTTGCTTGGATGCTTTGTGTGAGCCAGCCTTTCAATGACTTTCTCAAGAGCACTTACACGCTTCTGGTTTTTGCTATTTCTTGCAAGAAAATTGTATGTTTCCTGCAGTATCTCTGCCGTGTTTGCAGGGAATGGCTGTTGTGGGGAGAGCCGTTCCATTAAGAACCCGATGTCACGCCGTGTTTCCTTTATCTCTTGTATTTTTGCAACACGTGTTTCGATTTCAGCTTGTGGCAGGAACTGCCTGCGTGCTTTTCTTGACTCCTCAGCGGCTCGCTTTCTTTCCTCAAACTCTGCCCTGGCTCTTGCTCCAAAGAATTTTGGAACCCCTTCAGCGCGGCTTTCCCCTCGTCTTTTTCCGCTTACAAGCACTCCTTTTGGGGGGCGATAGATTTTCATCCCTCCAATTCGAAGTGAGCGAATCTTTCCAGTTTCTTCAAGCGCGCGCAGCTCTGCTTCAACTCTTTTAGAACTCTCACCAACCGCCTTTGCAATTGAGGCAATGGTGCCACCTCCATCGCCATAAACGACCCCGTAAATTTTTCTGGTTAGCTTTGAAAAAGGCATCCTTCCTTGAGCTGCCTCTGCCTTTTTCACACGCTTTGTAACGTTTTCTTTCGCAGCATCCATTTTGGCCTCTGAGACCAAGCGTCTTATATCCCGCACGCCCTCCTGTTTTAGTTTTCGTTTTATTCTCTCAATCCAAGGCTGAGCATTTCTATAATCGCTTTTTTCAAGGTCATCAAGCACTTCAACAAGCTGCCTGACTTCCTGTTTTGCCAAGCCCTGCTTTTTCAAGAGTTTGTCCACTCCGAACACCCTGAGCTTTGCTCTCACGGTTGGCTTGTAAACAAAGGCCTTTCCTCTCTTAAAGCGAACAAGGTAATTCTTTTTCACCAGCTCGGGGAGCCTTCTCATAAGGGTTACATTGGATGCGACACCCCCCTCACTACGAACATCTAGCCGTGCTCTCGTTGCCTCGCCGAGTTCTATTACTCTCTCCAATATTCGCTGTTTGGTGTTCTCCTTTCTCCTCAAGTGCCCCTTCTTCATTTTTCCGGGGGAATTTTTGCCCCCTGTTTTATTCTTCCGAGGCGGCTTGCTGCGAAAAACCCGCTTCATGATAATATTCTTCCACGCAACTCCTATAATATTATTTCCTTTTTTTGCCTTTCAAGGAAAGAAACAGAGCAGTGGGCTCTGTAGAAATGATTTATAAAGGCCTTTTTTGCTTTCATAAACAGCTTTCCTTTGTCAATCGAATGCAGTTTAGAACTCAGTCCAGGGGATTTCTGCACCGCCAGAGCAGTGCAAACCCTTTTATATATAAAAAGCAATTTTTATGCATGGCTAAGCGCAGGCTTGAACTAAAGGGAAGCGAGCGGAAGGAACTATCCTCATATGTTTTGTCAAACAGGAAAATGGACCGCTTTCACAGAAAGCTAAAACGTGCTGGTCAACTCCCGCAAAACTGGAACAATAGGCGGCGGATTTCCAACTATGACGAACTTCTCTTGTTCAAGGAAAAAGGAACATCGGTAGTGGAAATAGTTCAAAAAAAACTATCCGAGTCCAAGAGGCCTGTTGCGGTTCTGGATGTTGGATGCGGCGAGGCAATTTTTCTCAAGGAATTAAAAGAAAAATTTGGAGACAAAATTGAAGCAGAGGGCATCACCCTTGCAAGACCGCTCTCCCCAAAAAAGCTCGAGGAAATAATTGAAGCGCTGCCAAAGAGCATGGGGAAAAAGCGCAGAGCCAGAGAGGCAAAGCTAATCAAGAGCATTATCAATGATTCTAAAAATTTCAGGAACAGAACCAGGAAGCACAGCATAAAAGTGCACACAGGCTTGGCTGAAACGCACAAATACGGCAAGAAATACGACTTGATTTTCTCGGTTTCAGCTTTTCTTGGCACTGACGTTCACAGGGCCACAATGAACACCCTTGCTCACCTCAGGAAAGGCGGAGAGGCATACATCGAGTTTGGCCAACAGCGCCTAACCAAAGAAGAGAAAGAAGAGCTAAGGAGAAACGGAATAGAGGTAAAAGTATTCCAGCACTTTCCATACTATCCTGTTCCAGTAACATGGCAAGTGTACTATTTCAAAAAGATAAAAGAAAACCCGCAATTTTTCAGGTCTTTTTTCCGCAAGCGCAAAACAGAGCAAAGACATGAGATCACGCCACTTTACTGACTTCCAGCCAAAAACTTTAAAACCCTCCCACAGTAGTATTCTTGTAAGCAGCCCTGTGGTGTAGTGGCCAAGCATCCTGGCCTTTGGAGCCAGGGACGGGAGTTCAAATCTCTCCAGGGCTATCAAGGCCTGGGGTTTTTCAAGCTTGCTTGAATTCTCTCCAGGGCTATCCTTCTCTCTTTTACAAAAAGAGAAAAGCCTCACTGTGTGCCCAAAGATAAAAGTTAGGCCAAGTTCTGCTTCTTTAAAAAAAGAAAAAAAGACCTGCGTTTCGTCAAAAAGAAAAAGGTTTTGATTTTAAAATGCCACCAACTTGCTCGCGTTTTCACTCCAATATTGTCTAACCATCTGAATAAAATGAGCCAACTTAGATTCGCTTGCTTTTAGCATGCTTAGATAATGCAGCCAGAATTTGCTACAACCCCCTAACACAGTCAAAAACACTACGTTAATACTGCTATTTTTTCTCTGTTGATATTCAGAATACTAATTATTTAAATAACTTGTTATTTTGAATAGCAATCAGGGGGCTGGTTGGGTCGATTAACGCCAGCGGCCCATCCAAAACCAACGAAACTTAATAATACTGTTATCCCAATACAAATAACTTTAAATATTACTTGTATTATAATATAAGTATGATTAATGATAGGATTGTTGCTTTGTTGAGGGATTTTAATCCTTGGTGGGAGGATAAAGAAATAGGTGTGCCTCTCTATAAAAGGCATATTTTTTCCAGGGTACAGAAGTATTTGAAAACAAAGCAGATAATTGCAATTGTTGGATTAAGGCGGGTTGGAAAAACGGTTTTAATGAAGCAGGTTATTAAAGAGCTTTTGAAGAAGGGTGAGAAAAAGGAAAACATCTGTTATTTTTTGTTTGACGAGCTTTTAGCGCAAAACCCAGAAGTATTAGAGGATGTTTTAAATTACTATCTTAAAACAATTTCGAATAAAGGCAGAAAGTATATATTCCTGGATGAAATTCAAAAGGTCCCCTTTTGGCAGGATATAGTGAAAAGGTTTTATGACACGAGGAACGACTTAAAGTTTGTTGTTTCTGGTTCTGCTTCTCTGCAAATAAAGAAATCAAAGGAAAGTCTTGCTGGAAGGATGTTTGATTTTTTGATGCCGGTGTTAACCTTCAGAGAGTTCCTTGAAATGAACGGGTTGAAACTTGGAAAAGTTAGATTGGAGTATAACAGTATCAGGAAGAGTTATGAAGATGTATTACACAAAAAAGTCTTGCTTGAGCAATTGTTCGAGCAGTATGTATTCAAAGGTGCTTTTCCGGAGCTTGCAAGGGAAAGCGATGAGGAAATAATAAAGAACTATATTAAAAGTTCTGTAATTGATAAAATAATTTTTGAGGATATCCCGGTTATTTTCAATGTTAAAAGAAAGGATGTGTTATATTCTATTCTGGAGTATTGTAGTAGGGAGACATCAAGGCTTTTGGATATAACAAATCTAGCAAAAACCCTCGGTGCAAACTATCAAACAACCAAGTCTTACCTGTTTTATCTTAAAAACGCCTTTGTTGTTGATCTGGTTTACAATTATTCCAAGAGTACGGCAAAACAGTTGAGAAAAAACAAAAAGGTTCACATAGTGCACTCGTCCATTTCAATAACCATGGCAAGGCACACTAGGGAGGTTCTAAGCTTAAATGAGCTAATGGGAAGATATGTTGAAACAACAGTGTTTCAGCATGCCAAAATGCTTGGAGAAAAAGTGTCTTTTTGGAGAACTCCTCAAAAGGAAGAGGTTGATATTGTTTTGGAGCAAACTAAAATATTGCCGATTGAAGTTAAGTATAGGTCTAGTGTTACTGATGAGGATGCCAAGGCTTTGCTTAAATTCCTGAACAGATTTGGTTCTAACAGGGGAATAATTGTTACGAGGAGTAGGTTGAACAAGAGAATGCTGGATGGCAAAGAGATTTTATTCATTCCAGTTTGGCTGTTTTTGTTGGCAGTGTGAGTTAATGATTGATTCAATTGCTTTTACTGGCGCTCAAATCAGTTATTTTTTTATTTGTAAGAGAAAGCTTTGGCTTTTTTCGAATAATTTGAACATGGAGCATTGTTCTGACTTGGTTTCAACTGGTCGGTTTGTGCATGAGTCTTCATTTATGCGAAAAAACAAGGAAATCCAAATTGGCCGAATCAAGATTGATTTTTTTGAGAAAGGCGGAGAAATTCACGAGGTTAAAAAATCCAGAAAAGCAGAGAAAGCCCACGAATTCCAGTTACTTTACTACCTGTATTACTTAAAGCAGTTGGGCTTAGCTGATTTGAAGGGAGTTA
>CAZGDN010000067.1:0-4949 GCA_964525235.1 uncultured archaeon
CTAATCTACTTCTGGTCTTTTGCCGAACGATATGTAACAGCGCTCGCTGCACTCCACATCGCTTGGGTCATGGATGCAGAGGAAGTACACATCAGTCATGCTTTCGTTTTTGACTATTACTGCGTGCTTGTTTTCAGTGGTTTTGAAGGGCGAGTTTTTGATGGACTGCATTTCAATGCATTTCACGTCAAGGTTGTGGCTTTCTGCAAATGGAAGAGCGCTGATTGTGGTGGCTGGGATGGTGAGGTTTTTTTCCTTGTTGATTCCCTTGTCTGGCTTGTCGGGAGTGGTAATCGCGCCCCAGGCAGTGTTGAAGCCTTTTTCAAGGCGTTGCATGCTTACCTTTATTCTTATTTGCTCGAAGTAGTTTATTGCGCTGAAGATCATTATGAGTATGACGAGGGATACGAGTGTTGCTATCAGGAGCCGGAATGGCCAGAACATTCCCCTGCTTTTCATGCAATCACCGAGAACGAGGTCATCATAAGGTTTGAGAGCATTACTGATATTGTGAATATGACGATTGCAACCGGCAGGTATTTTGCAAGGTAAATCTTCATAAGCAGGTTGTTGTCTTCTTCGATTTTTGTAGTGAAAAAGATTACAATGAACACAATTTCAATCACGTAGGCTGCGATGATTAGGACGAATTGTTCTGGGCTGACCATTGAGGCAACAGCCTCTGACTTTGCCCAGCTTCCAGCAGAGAAGCCGCCCATTGGCCCCATCTGTGAAGAGGTGGTGGTTTCCATAGAGCTTTCCACGCCGCTTATTGTGCTGGAGGTGGAAATACGAATCAGGGTGCGTATTACCACGCTGTAAAGTGCGGTGGTGATGCCCAGCACTATAGGGGCAATAATTATTGCCATCGTCCTCATCATTTGTGTTAAGTCAATGACCATGTCTTTGAGCATTTTTGCGACTTTTTCCTGGTTGTTGAGCTGGAGCGAGAGTGAGACAAGCGTTCTTGCGGCAATGTTGACACCGAGCCTTGTTGCGTCAATCATGAGTCTCATTCCAACGCGGATTGTGTTTGAGGGAATGTTGACGAGTGCACCGAACCTTGGATCGAATACCGCGGAGTCGATTGGCATTCCCAGCAGGTGAATGTTGTCAAGTGTTCTGCCAAAAATCCTGTCAGAAATGAGGTAGTTTGGCAGGAAGTCTTTTGCATGCTTTATTGCGTCTTCGAGTGGCTTGTTTTCACCGAGGCGAGAGGCGATAATGTACAACGAGTCCTTGAACTCTGATTCAATCTGCATGATTTTTAGCTGTATTCTTCTCTTGTAAATGTTGGAGTAATAGAGGTAAATGAAAATGCAGAGCGAGATTGTGAAGAGAAAGCCGAATATTAAATTGTATGGCGTGATGTCATTGCCTGGGCTCATGATAAAGCGCATCCAGCTAATGTTTAGTTCCTGTAACACGCGGTCTTCGCTCCACCCAGGGTTTGCCTTTTTCAGCATCTCGTACTCTCCATTAACCTGGTCAGCATCAAAGTAGTTGCAGTTCCCGTAGCTTCTCTCAACAACAGTGCACTTGTCCTGGTCTGGGGGAATGAATGGCTTGGCATCTGCACCCATTGCTGCCAGGAGGGTTTTGGGTGGGAAGCCATCGGTGTGCAGGAACCATGAAAAACCAAGCCCTACAATGAGTGCGATTCCAATCATTGCCTTTATGTCAACCTGGCCGTTTTTGAGTTTTATTTTTCCCTTTTGCGGCAGCCCAGGGTAATCATTGCTGATTTCTGGAACCTCGTATGTGGGCGGCCTGTGTTTTATTATGCTGCGCGCGTACAGGAACGCAATTGCTGGAATGAGGATGTTGTAGATTGCAATAAGCCCCCAAAGGGTTGAAAATGGGGCGTTCGTGAAGGCTGAGCCAATTGGCAGGATTATGATGAGGATTATTGGAAGTAGGACACCGATATAGAAGAGAACAATGCTTGGCTGTTTTAGCTCTCTTGCGTAGTTTTCCATTTTTTCCCTTATTTCTGCCAGCAAGTCCTCCATGGTCTTGTTCAGGATGAGGTCGCGTTTTGCTTCAGTGTCCTCTAAAACCGATGCCCTTACCCTCATTAGAGCGCGCTTGAACTCGCTGCTGAACTTGCCCCATGCGTAGGCGATTTCATCGAGTCCCTCGGAGAGCGTGTTGTATATGCCGAGTTCCACGTTCCACAACAGCTTTTTGAAGTCTTGGGCGATTTTTCCCCTCCCGTGTTCTGCTGCGAACTCTGCTGCTTTTTCAAGGTTTGGCGATAGCTTCATTGACATGACAATGTATCCGATTAGTTCTGGCACGTAGCCAAGTGCCTTTCTCTGCTCAGCGTAAACAACAGAGAAGGGGTATTGCTGAAAATACCACCAGCCTGCAAGTGAAATTCCAACAAAGAGGCCTATTACCACAAGGGGAGAGCTCTCCATAAAAACAGCGTACAACACATCGCTTATTCCCGGGAGGTTGAGGACGAGAACTCCTGCAATCACGCTGAAGAGAATGGACAGGACGAGGATGAGCTTTGATGCAGCGCTGAACTCTTCTGCGCTGAGGTTCCAGTTAAGGAATGCCATTGCGTCGTTGTAGTTCTCTGGCCACTCTGCTCCGGTGCCCAGTGATGGTGCTATTTCGTGAAGGCGCTTGCATAGCCTGACATAGCGTGTTTCTTTTTTTGTGAAGAGTTCTTCTTTTTCTTCTTCTATGAGCTCTCTTTGAACCACTATTTCTTTGTATAGCTCTCCTGGACCACGGCTGTATTTTCTCCTTCTTGTTTTTATCCTGTGTTTGGCCATTTGCTCACTTTAAAAGCTTTTTAACAAGGTATGAGTCAACCCATTCCTTCCACTCGCTCAGAACAGCGTTGTACTTGACTTTTCCTTTTTTTCCAAGGTATTTTTCCCTGATTAATAATAGTTTGTCGTGGGCGAGCGAGGTATTGGCTGCTTCGAGTAGTTCTGGCAGCGAGTGTTTTCTCCTCAGTTCCACAAGGTAAGCTTTTGAGTCCCCGCGCATTTTTATTTCGCTCCACATTTCTTCAATGCTCAAACCAGAGAGTTTTCTTATCTTTGTAAAGAGGTCTGATTCTTTCAGGTTGTCCTCTACAAGTTCAAGGTTGTCCTTTCCCGCATCGTAGAGCATTAAGTCAAGCAAGCCTCCTTCCTGCTGTGGCTCTTTAACCCAGTGCTTTTTTATCTCTGTAACCTGGACCAAGCGCCTGTGTCTCTTCATTGAGCCACCGAACCTTATTGGTCTTGCAACAACTACAACATCTGTTGCCTTAAAAGAAGTGTTTGGCACGTTCAAGTCGTTGACAACGCGGTCCCAGACAGAGTAAGCCGAGTCACCGTGAATTGTTCCCATTACAACGTTGCCTGCAGCTCCAACCCGCATTGCTTCGTACAAGGTCCTTGCCTCGGTTGAACGCACTTCTCCGATCACCAGGGCAGAGTCCCCGAGCCTTAACGCAGTTCTGAGCGCTTCTTCTGGTGAAACCTCGGCTTCGTTTCTTGCTCCTCCAATAGGGGACCTTGTCTTCAGGCGCTGGATGTTGAAGCCGATTCTCTTCATGTATGGCACGGGTGTTTCAAGGGTGTCCTCTTGGACAATTATCCGCGAGTTCTTGGGAATTTCAAGCACCAGAGAACCCATGAGGGATGTCTTACCAGAGCCCCTTGAACCAGTTATCAGCATTGTAACCTGGTTGTCTATAAAAAACGAGAGCAGCCCAGCTGCAAGCGGGTTAAGCATTTTGACGTCAATGAACTGTGGCAGCGTCCATGGGGTCATCTTGTGAAGGCGGAACGCGAACGCGATGCCGTCTGGGGCGAGCGGTGGACCGATTGCTGCAACGCGCGTGTCCAGGTCCGGCAGGTCATAGTCTAGCACGGGGTGGGCTTCGTCGAATGGCCTGCCGCTCATTGCCCTCATCTTGGTAACAAGGGCCCTGGCTTCCCTCTCGTTGAACAGAATGTTTGTCGTGCACTGCCCGAAGTCAGAGTGCACGATGTAAAGGGGGTTTTCGCCTATTGGGGAGTCAACGTAAATGTCTGTTATTCTCCTGTCGGACAAGAGTACTTCGAGAATGCCGTAGCCAACCGAGTAGCGTGCCACAATCCTGCTCATTTCCAGTATTTCTTTTTTTGAGAGCTCGATGTTTTCTTTTGCAGCAATGTCTATTATCGTGCTCTGGTATATTCTCTCAAAGTACTCCCTTGACTTTGCAACCGTGCTCAGCGAAGCCCTCCCTGGCTTGTAGCCTGCTACTACTTCTTTTGTTTTGCTTAAAATAAAGTACTTTTCCGGGCTGAGCGTATACTCCGGCGGGTTAATGAAGTAGAGGTTCATGGTCTTGTTTGGAAGGGAGAAAACCTGCACGCTTGAGTTCTTGACAGTGTACTCGTCCAATAATTCCATTTCCTCCTCTTCTTTGAACATCAGTCTTGAGCCAATAAAGGAGGGCTTTATCTGTGCCTCGAAGAGAGCCCGGTATATTTCCTTTGTTTCCGGCACTTCCCGGAGTTCTGATACAAACTTTTTTACTCTTTGAATGAGTTTTGTTTCCTCGAAGTTTTTTCTTATATACGAAAGGGTTTTGAGGTAAACTTCGCTTCCCTTGCGGTAATCCGGGCCACCCTCTTTATAGCGTGCTTTTTCTTTCTTGAACTCTGTGAGGCACGAAAAATATGCTTTTATTGGATCGTAGGAAATGAGGTCGTGGGCAATTGTTACAACCATTTTGTGCCTTGTGGCAAAATATCTCTCATCTTCCTTGTTCTCTGTGTTTCCAAGGTTTGAGTAAGACCAGATTGTTTCCACTTCAAACTTTTGCTTTAACCTGACCATTTCCTTGAGCATGCTGGTTTGCCTTTCGTCATAAACACGCTCGTAGACCTCTGCCAGGATTACAAGGTCGGCGTCTATCTCGCTGAGGGCGCTCAGCACGTGAAACCTGC
>CAZGDN010000068.1:0-4938 GCA_964525235.1 uncultured archaeon
CTACCCTATAATAAATAGTGATTCCAAGGTTTAAAAACATGTGTTTTTGGGTTTTTAGTGCCAGGTTTTCAATGCGAAGACTCTTTTCAGGGACCGCTTCGAGCTTAGAGGCTTTCAGTTTTTTTATCCAGCATAAAAACTGTTAATCCACTGTGGTTTTTCTGGTTCTTGGTTGTTTTGGAGCATTTCTCTCCATTTTTCGTCTGTGAGCCTGTCTTTCATTGGCCACTTGAACTCGTGGTAGCTGAAGACTGGTCCAGCGCCAAGCAGGATTCTTCCATCTGGAACCTTGTAGGCTACAATCATTGTTCTGAGATAACCAGTGCCCTCCTCCAGCACTGTTCCCTCAGGGCTGCAGGTGTGCACATCTGCAACAATCGTTGTTTCAAGCCCCTTGTCAATTTCTATCCCTGTTACCGCTGACTCTAGGTTGGATCCAAAGTGCTTGATGAAATCATAGTCTTCATCGCTTAACTCCTTGTTTTCCAGTTCCTGTTTTGATAACTGGAGGAGCTTTCCAAGTATTTGGCTCAAGTATTTCATCCTGCTCTCTGCCTGCTTGCTTAAAGCATTTCTCTCCTTTAATCCTTCCAGTGTCATCTTGTTCAATGCAAGGAGTCTTGCATAAAACTCTGGCACTGGCTCGACATAGCCAACAACCTTTTTTTGTGGCGGTAGGATGGCGGTTACTTCTATTGGCGTGTAGCTCTGTTTTGCGTACAATATTGTGTCGTGCCTCAGCTGTGCCCAGGATGCAAGCGCTGTGTTTAGCTCCTTGTCCCTCCATGCCACGCCCTGCATAAACGTTGGATAACCTTTGTTGTAGTCTGTTAGTAGTGCTTTCAGCGAGTAAAGCCAGCTCCAGTAAAGGTTCTGGTGCCAATCATTTTTGTCAATTGCGCCAAATTCTTCTCTTAGCTTTTCAACTCGATCCAGGTACGTTTCGCCTTTTTCTTTGTAGTCAGTGTCTCCCTCTTTTTTAAGGATTTCAAGCGCGCGCTCTGAGCCGAACACTGCCATTACATCGAGGCCCCTTGGGTACCCTCTGATATACCTCGCTCCAGAGTATGCCTTTGTGAATGGCTTTCCCGGACTTGGTTTTTCTTTCCCAGTGTAGCCCATGCTCACCAGCCTTTGGAAGATGTAAGAGTCTGGCACGAACCTTTGGCCCATCAAGCGCATTCCCTTTGTTCTGGCGAGCAGTTTGTTCAGTTTTGCCTCGTCAACTATTCCGCTCTTGAGATCCTGTGGTGGAATGAAATAGCCGGCGTTCCCTGTTCCACCAAATATCTTTGGGTTGCGTAGTTCGGCGAGTGCTGCCTTGACTTTCAGGAGCACGTTCTCGTCTTCAAGTTCCTGCGCGCTCATTTTTCCGCCGAACACCTCATTGACTGTGCCAATGTATTCATAGGGCGTGAGGTCGTCTGCAAAGCCCACATAGAACGAGGTCACATCATAGATTCTTTTCCACATATTGCTAACTTTTCTTCCGCCAACTGACACATTCTGAAGCGAGCCTGCGATGAACAGCGCCTGGATTGTCTGGATTTTTGCATCATATACTGAAATGATTCCCTGTTCATCAAATTGAGAATCTTGCCCTGGTTTGAGGGCAGGGTTTCCCTTGAGCAAAAAGCTCATTCGCCCGTACCACATCATTGCCTTGAAGTATTTTTTGAGTTTTTCGGAGCGCGTGTAGTGCCCTCTTGGAACGTACTGGGAGTAGTCTTCTTTGTATACAAAAATCGGGCTCTTGCTGAATCCTTTGTGTGCTTCAATTAATTCGATTTCTTTTTCAACTTCTCCTTTCACGACTGCCGGGATTTCTGCGTTTGAGTCAAGCAATTTCAGTCCAACTGAGAAAAATGCCATGTTTCTCCTTGCGGCTTCTTTTAGGTTTCCGCCAAGCGAGTCATATTTTGCTTTAGAGTCAGCGAGCATTGCCCTGCTCAATAGGGTGATATCGCCAAAGAACTCTTTTTCCTCTATTTCCCTGAGGGTTTCATCGAATTGAATGTGATACAAGTGCAATAGCGAGTCAGAGGTGATGAACACTGGAACTTCCTCCCTCTTCAGGGTTTCGTAATAGCTTACAGCATCCTTTGGCTTTCCCCAGTCAAACACCATAAAACCGTTTTTTTGCAGGAGTGCTGAGTCCTCAAAGCCAAGTTTGCCTTTCACACCACTGTAATTTTGCACCTTATTCAAATCAAGGGGCAAGCTGTATTGTTCAAGCTTTGGTTCAAAGGAAGAGTTCTCTTCCTTATATAGTGATGCAAAGAAAGCCGTTTTTTCCGCTGCGTTCACTGGTGCAACGCTTATTTTGTCAGTTGGAGCAGTCTGGATTTCTGCGGTCGGGGTTGCAGTCGGCTGGGGGGTTTCAACTTTGAAGGAAGAGATAATCATATCAAAATATTGCGATGCCTTTTCTGAAAGGGAATACCCTTCTGTGGGGTACCTGTTCCAAATTATATAAATTGATTTTTTGTGGGCTGTCAGGACAGCTTCCATTTTTTCTGGTTTTGCTCCAAAGCATTTGGATAGAAGTTGCTTAAATCTTGCCCTTGTGCCTACTACGTTGCCAAGTGAAATTTTTTCGTAGCTTGGGTTTAGGCGATGCTGCATTAAATAGTCAAGCCAGTCTTGGACAGACAATCCCTCTGGGTTGTTGAAGACTTCAATTGATACTGCTAAAGAACCTCCAGTACAGTCAGATTCAGTTGTAGAACTAATATCTACCCTGCAGTTTGCCTGAGGGTATTTTTTTCCCTTGTATGTTGTGGTGAACGCAGGGTTTTGGGAGAAATAATACTCGCTCACTTTCCAATCTGGTGGGTAACTTAATTGGAGACCTTCTTTAGGATTTTTATAAACCTTCCAGCTTGCGGTTCCGTTAATGGGCTGAGGAGTTGGTTCTTGTAGTTTTGCCTGGCACTTGCCTTTGATGCATTCAACCTTGTTCACTAGCCGGCAGTTGCACAAGATGTTTTTGCAGTAGAATGTTTTCAGTCCACTGTAATCTTTCCCATACTCGTATTCCACAATGTTGGGGTTTGCCTTTATTTCTTCCTTGGAGTATACGCCTGGGCAAGAGCAGCATGTGTCCAATCGCAGTCCAAGCGCGCAGTCAGAGTCCTTTGAGCAAGTGTAAGTTTTCTCCTTTGTGCACCCAGCCAAAAAAATTCCAAGGAAAACAATCAAAAAGATTACGCCAATAAGCATTTTCTTCAAGCAGCATCACCTCTACAATTGTAGTTTGATTTATTTAAATCTTTTCCCAAACCGTTCGGTTTGGGCAGATCAATGGGAGGTAAACACACCCTTGCTATTAATCTGGTGATAGCCATGAATTTAGTGCAGGCCTGCTTTTACTGTTTTTCAATGTGTGGAAAAATACCCCGACTGTTTACCCCTACACAATGCGTATATTTAAATATTTGTAGGTCTAACTGTTTTGTATGGTTTATGTCAAGGAGAAGGTTATTTCTGGGCAGAAATATTACTATTTAACCAAGTCCATCCGCTTGCCTGATGGAAGGGTAAAAACAATCCAGAAAAAGCTTAGTGATAAAAACGAGCCACCGGCGAAATACAGCGAGTGGTTTGATGCGCAGGAAAAAATGGCTTTTGCGGACTGGGCTGTGAAGGCTTACAGGAAGAATAGCGTTTTCACTGAGGAAGAAATCAGGAAAATTGAGGGAATGCGTGTTGATTATCGAAAGATTTTGAGACAGTTGTCTAACCAGCAGAAGAAAGATTTGTTTGACAGGTTCACTGCCAATTTCACTTATGAATCCAACGCCATTGAAGGCAACTCTTTGACTTTGAAGGATGTGGCCGTAGTTTTGTTTGAAAAGACAGCGATTAAGGGGAAAGAGTTGAGGGAAGTCTATGATACAAGGAACTCGAGGGATGTTGTTGACTTGATTCTAAAGAAAAAATTCAAGGTAAGCGAAAAGGACATCATCAAAATGCACAAAATGCTTGTACGGGACATGGAGATAGTCACCGGTTATAAAAAGATTCCAAATTTCCTAATTGGGAGAAAAACCAGCACCGCCCCGCCAGAAAAAGTTAAAGAGGAAATGAATAAGCTATTGAGGCACTATGAAAGGAACTCTGGAAAAATTCACCCCCTGGAACTCGCAGCACAATTTCACGGAGTTTTCGAGAGAATCCACCCCTTTGAAGACGGCAATGGCAGAGTCGGGCGTTTTCTAATCAATGTAATACTTGTAAACAAGGGATACCCACCGCTTATCATCAGGAAAACCCAGAGAATAGCTTACTTCAAGTGCTTGGAGGACTTTGACAACGGCTACAAAGAAAACCTTGAAAGGTTCATACTCGAAAAATTCAAGGACACCTACAGAAAATTCTTTGAAGTATACGTAAAATACTTGAATTAATGGAAATAATCCTGCATTGGAAATCATTGTTTTAACTGAGTGCAACTTGGTTTTTGGATGAAAGAGAATTGCTATTTTTTGTAGACATTGTCGTGGTGGTCGAAGTCGAGGAACAGGATGAATTTCTTTTTGCGGTCGAATCTGAATGTGAGTACGAAACTCTTGTCAATGTGAACTCGTTTTCTGTTGCTTAAATCATGGCGCAGGTTTTTGAAGTGCTCGATTTCTGATTCGCTCAATTGCACTATTTGTTCCATTTTTTTTATTATAATTTTGTATCTTCGCTTGTCTTTCTTGAAGAGTTTTTTTAGTATTGACTTGAGCTTGTCGGAATAACCGTAACCTAAACCCATTCACTCGCCTTCAATTTCTTTTCTCAAATCCCTGAGGGACATCTTCCTGTAGCCATATTTCTTGAAGTGCTCTTCCTCAAGCTTCAGGATTCTCTTCACATAGCTCTCTTTCACTTCCGGTTCAACCTCATTCGGCCCGTACATTTGCACGAACTTGTTCAAGGCCTCGCTTTTGT
>CAZGDN010000069.1:0-4910 GCA_964525235.1 uncultured archaeon
CCTTGAAACAGCTGGTCGCTTAGTGCGTTCCCAGGTTCGAATCCTGGCCCGTGCATTGGATACTCCATAGCAGCCCTCTTAACCCAGCTACTGGCCACGGGCAATAGTGCCCTTATTGCATTGTTTAATTTAGCGCTTCTTCAATTATCCGCTTTTCCTTTTTGGTTATGCCATACAAATCGTAAACCAATTCATCTATTTCTCGGTCCGTTTTGTCAATTTTTTGCTTCAAAGCCAACAACTCTTTTTTGTACTGGTTGAAATAATCTTCCCATTCATCTTGCTGTTTTAAAGAAAGTAGAATTTTCTGCTTTTTGAGTTCTTCTAAAAAGCTTGTAAAATCGCTCTTAAACGCAGATTCAATCTTTCGAGTGTGTTTAATAGCTAAACAATTGTTCTATTTGCCATTAGATGGGTTAAACAACGCTGTTTGATTTGAAACCCTGTTAACCATGATGCCATGAATGAGGACAAATTTTTATAAAAAGCTTGGCGTGGGCTATTGCCTCTGGTTATAGTAGTCAAAATTAAATTATCACTCAAAGGGGTAATCTTTTTATTCTGACTTTGTTCACTCTTTCTTTTAATACTGTTTCGGTTTACCAAGGACGGCTATGAACTTTGATTGGAGGTTTTTGGTTTGAGGTTTGTTACTTTTCCTGTATAATTAGAACATTTGCTCTAGAACTAGTGTGAGGTGGTACCTGAAGTCTTCTGCTGTTATGGCTGTGAGGCCCAATTGGCTTGCTCTTTCTTTGAGTTGTTCTTTTGTAATGCTGGCTTTTTGAATGCAAGCTTTTATGTCTTGTTCGTCTCGCTCATTGAATCTCGCAATCTTCGAAACAACAATATCCAAAGGAGATAAAGCAAATAATTCGATGTGTTCAAATTCTTTTATTGGAATTGCTTTTTCATTGTAGTCATCAGGCAATTGTTGAGCAAAAATAAGCCCGTTCCAAAACAAATCAATTTCAAAGCCCGGATTTAAAGTTTCTTTTGCTTTTAGTAGTGCTTTCTCGTTTTTTGAACTTGACTCAAAATCAACATCGCGAGTGGAATTCTTCAAGTCCAACAAAGTCATTGCGGTTCCGCCAACAGCAGTAATCCTGATTTTTTCGGTTAGTTCTTTGTCTAGTTCTTCAATAAAATCAAACAGCCTTTGTTTTCCGATTTCAGATGGCATTGTAGAGCCTCATTTTTTCCTTTAATGATTTCAAGTCAGCCTTTTTTTCCTTAATATCTAATTGCTTGATTAAGTTAATTGCTTTTTCGGTTTCCTTCAATGGCTTGATTTTATTGAATGCTTTAAGCAAGCCAAATAACTCTGGGAGCTTGCCGTATTTGTTGCAAAGGAAGATTAACAAGTTATAATTTGGCTGCCTTTTTGACTTGTTGTCAAATGCTTTTGAGAGAATTATTGGAATTGCTTCTTTTCTTCTCGCATCATCCTGCAGCAATATGGCTGCAATAGTGCTTTCAATTGAGATAGTTATGCCTGGCCGTAATTGTTCTCCGAATTCAGAATAGCCAAAACGGTTTAGGTTGTAGAAAAGGTCTTTTTCACTGATTTTGTTCAGTTTCAATTCTTTTTCGGCCCGAATGTTAATTCCCTGGTTTAATGCTCTTTTTATTGAAATCCAAAAGTCTTGCGGGGAATAAAAAGTTGTTTTGTCTGAGAGCATTTCTTTCAATGCATTTTTTTCCTGTTCCTTTAACAACTCAAAGAATTCTTTTTCTTCCCTTAAAATCAAAAAATCAAGCTTAATGTTATGAATTCCCTGAAGTAGTTTCATAATTGAGTAAATGGACTTTATTTCATTTTCAATCCTTTGCTCTCTGTCTTCCTTAGCACCCCAATTATTGCCTGTTGCCGTTGAAAATGGTTCTTTCAAAATAAACAGGAATTCAGCCTTGTTTAACTTAAAGTTTCTTTCAGGCTTGATTATCGAAATTGACTCAATAAAATAGAAACCTTGAGAGAAATAGTTTTCCATTTCAAACAATAACAATTGAAGCTCTTGTCTTTTCTCCAATAACCTCCTTTTCTTAATTAGTTCCATCTCGCTTAAAAAATCCAAAATTGCGAGATTGTCAAAGTTTAAGTGAGTAATAGAAGAACGGCCAATTCTCTCAATTTTGAGAATATTCTTATCAGCAAGGCCTTGAATAGTGTTATAGATGTTTTTGTAAGTGGCCCTGCCATACTTTTTCTTGATTAATTCTTGAGAAGCCTGAATAGAAAGAGTTCTACCCAAATTATTCGACAAGATACTATAAGTCCTAAAAGACAACTTATTCATCAAAACACCAACTTATGTTTCACACAATATTATTCAGATTATTATTAATACTATTACTATTATTACTATCATATGTGATATAATATTATACCCCCTATGATATATAAAGGTTTTGTTTAGAAGTTTCATACTATTACAATAGGATAAAAACAGGCCTTTTCGTACTATTACAATAGGAGTAAATGGCACGTTTGCTTTTAGTGTTTTTTGCTGTATTTTTCCTTTATGGAAACAATAACTGTTCAAAAAAGCCTGTTTGAAGACAAGCAAAAATTCAGAGAACTGATTGAAGAACTGGCCGGCCAGGACTCAAACCTAATGGTTTTTGGCTTGCCGAATTCAGGCAAGTCAACCCTGGTAAAAGCGGTTTGCGGGAAAAACAACAAGTTCTGCACATTGCCGGAAGAAGAAATAATGGACGAAGAAAGTGCAGCAGAAATTAAGGCAGAGCCTGAGGGCAAAAAATGGGCTGTCAGCCACCAGTACCCCGGAATGCACGGAAACACAACAGACAAAGAACTAAAAGACTTCTTAGAACAAAAAATGGGTTTAGAGCCGGAAAAATGGCAAATTATAAGAATAAACACCAAATAACTGATTTTATTTAATACACAGTTTTAAATATATGCATATATATCTTTCGTTTCATATATTAGTTGTGATTTTATGAGTAAAACCATTACTTTGTCTGTCCCGGATGAAATGTATAGGGATATGCAGGAGTTCCGGGAAATAAACTATTCCGAGCTGGCCAGGGAAAGAATTTCAGAATACCTTGCTACAATCAAAGAAAAAGAAGAGCACTTTCCTAACTATTTTCTGACAATCAAAGACTTGATTTTTATAGATGACAGAATCTCTCAGATTCATGATTTGGTTGAAAAAAACAGCAAGAAAATGAAGAGTTTGGAATGGGTTGAACGCGTTTTCGAACTTGATTTTTTGGATAGCATGGCAAACTTTATACATGACTTTGCGAAAATTCACCCGTTTGAAGATGGTAATAAGAGGACTGCTTTTGTTTGCGTTGACGCTTTCCTTAGATTGAATTATTACAAGCTAAATATTAAGGCGAGTAAAAACAGGACTACGGCTGACGAGAAGTTTTTCTGGCAGAACAGCAACCAACAAAAGACAACGAGAGAAATAAGGCAGTTCCTGAAAGAACACCTCGCACCCTGCAAGAAACCGAAAAGCGTTGAACAAGCCATTAAAGACTCCATCAAGGAAAACAAGCAGCTATTGGAGAATTTGGCGAAGTGAGGAAAAATAAGCAGAAATAAAGTAGAGGTGATTTTTTTGAACAAAGAGGAGAGACAAGCAATTGAAACCGTTGAGGGGAATCCAGGACAACCAAAAATTCAAGCATTCCAATTAGAAGGAACGTACAAGTTAAGAGATTCGGTTAATCAACTTCAAGAATCAATAATACAAACTAGAAAATCAATGGGTTCAAGTTTGGACGATTTAACTAAGGCAATAGAAGAACAAAGCCATAGCCAAAAATCGTTACAAAAATGGCTTGTGATATGGACAGCACTGATGGCCTTAGGCATTATTGTACAGGTGTTATGGGTTATATTACACTGATGCTGATGAAACCAATCAGAAGACGAAATTGTTAAATACAACTTGCCGTATATACTTTTATTTAACTGTTTCAACCGAGAAACCTATTGGGAAAGGCATTGAACCTTTGGAGCTTTGTCTGACCCGTGCACTCGAATCTTTAAAAAATAGAGAAAGAACCTGCTTACCAGCAGGTCCTGATTGTGTACGTTAGAGTGGACTCGCCGTTTGCTGGTATTTCCACCTTGAACTCGTACTTGTACGCGTCTTTTTTCTCGTATGGGTGGCTCGAGCTAACAATCTTGTTGTCCCCGTAGGTGTGCTCGACAGCATAGACAGTAACAGCATCGTCCTTGTGGTTTCTGAACTTCACCTCGTAACTGTACTCTCTACAGCGATCTCCGATCTTCTCTTCGCTGGTTGTCTTTTTTTCTCCAACAATGTCAAACGCGTAGCCTGTGAGAAGCGAAACCTCTTCGTCCTCTGGAGTGTGGTCAATTGAATCCTCGCCAACAAACTGGAGCTTGCCCTGCGAATCCTCCTTGTACACGCGAACCGTGCCCTTTGGCAGGGGCATGCCCAAACCTGTTTCCTCCGAGTTCTTGAACTCGAGCAAAACTTGAACCTTTTTCTCAGAGGTGTTGTTTGAGTAGCTGCGATACCAGCCCTTCATTGGGTCAAACACGAACTTTTTCACAACTGAAACATTGGGAGCACTCAAAAGGCTTATCTGCTTTGTTTCGTTGTTGCCAATGTCAGTAACGCGGTCAAGGGAGTACATGTGGTACTCGTATAAGCCCTCTTCCCTGAACTGGTTTGGAGTGGCTGTAGGAATTGCTTCTTTGTATGCCATCTCTCCTGAAAGATACCTCTGTTCTGTGCCCGCAAGGTGCAGGTCTCCTGCCACGAGCTTGAGGGTGGAAGCAGGGTAGGATGTGCCGGAGGTGTTTCTTACTGTAACCCAGCCTGAAAAGTTTAACTGCGAGTCATCCTGGTTTATTTTCGCGATATAGTCAGCCTGCCACGTAATGCCCTTTGTCA
>CAZGDN010000070.1:0-4874 GCA_964525235.1 uncultured archaeon
AAGAGCGCGGCAATGCATCCGAGCAGGGTTATTCCTCCGTCAGTGCCGTGTTCTACTTCCTGCCATGTTGTTATCAGCCTTGGTTTTTTCTTTGACAGCAGCCCTATTTCTGATGAGAGGGTGTCTGCTAGTGCCGCAGAGACCGCCCCATAGAATCCAAAAACTGAGGCAAAGAACAATGCTAGTATTGCTGCCGTGCTGTTGCCAAGAATGTTGCCGGTTGTTCTTGTTTCATGCTTTGTTTTTGCTTCTGTTCTTCCAACTTTTGTTGCAGCCTCTGCTGTTACAAAAAAGAAGACTATGAGAAAAAAGCTTTCCAGGCCTCCAAGCAGGTAAATGCTTATGCCAACAATGTTTGCGATGAGTATGCCGTCCCTGTCAAGCAGTTTTTTTTTAAATGATGCTAGTGAGAACAGGGAGAGAGTTATTAGGAGGATGAGGGCGTTTGCCTCAGGGCCCATTCTTATTTACCTTCCATCAGCCTGGCTTTTGTTATTTCCAGTTTTCTGAGCCTGTTGATGTTGCTTGTTTTTTTGAATATTTTGGAGCTTGTTATGCCAAAGATCATTTCGTGCACAAGGACTTCGAAGTCTTTTTTTGGAATTTCTTCTGCAATTGTTTCGGTTATTATTTTCCTGATTGCCTTTTCTTTTCTTTTTTCGAGTTTTCCGCTTGAGATTGCTACTGTTGTTATTCTTGCTTTCTTTTTGTCTTTTGTGGTTCCAGTTGTCACAGCCATGATTTTGCTGATTCTTCTCCGAATCATTCTGCGAAGATAGGAGTGGTTTACTTCAAAGCCAATGACTTCAGTGAATGCCTTTAGTTCTTTGACTTCTTTTACTTTGAGTTTTACGGTAAAGTGCCTGAGTTTTCTTTGACCGGTTATTTCGTCTCCCGGCGTTCTTATGACCCTTCCGATTACAAGACTGCTTTTTTCAGCAGGGGTCTCGCCGACTTCTTTTCCTTCAAATACCCTGGGTGCAATAACTGAAAACCATTTTTTTTTCTTGAATTTGTCAACTGTTTTCTTTGCTTTTACTGCCATTTTACTCACTGTCCTTTATGGCTTTTGCAATTATTGAATCGCCGGTTTTGAGTATTTTTTCAATGGGGGCATTGCCTTCTTTTATGGTTTTTTTTGCATTGCTTTCAAGTTCAAGCGCGTATTTCATCCAATCACTTCACCAAAAGCCTTGCTTTTTCGTCACTGTAACGCCATTCTTTTGAAAGTATGCCCTTTTTTTGATAGTATGAAACCAGCCTTCTTATTTTTGAAACTGTTAGCTGGTAACCGCGTTTTGCGGTGAAATCTTTCTTGTTTGAGTTCATGTGCTCCCGGATGACGACGCTTTTTTTGATGAGGTTTAATAGGTCTTCTGGTATTTCTTCTTTTATTCCCTGCTCGCTGAGTATTTCCGAGACTGTTTTTCCAGTTAGTTCCTTCACGTCTGGAATGCCATACTGGTCGCGGAGGATCATTCCAATTTCGCTCTTTGAAACGCCCTCGTTTGCAAGGTTTTTTATTGCTTCCACTATCTCTTCGTTTGAGAATTCAATCCATTCAAATTTTTTATTTTTGCTTGTCATCTTTGAACACCTTTCCCACCTAACGGCTGGGAAAAGAAAAACCACAATAAGTTAACAAATTCTTGGTAAAAAGCTTTAAATAGCTTTCACTCGGGCAGTTTGGGTCAGTGTTCTGGTTTTGCCTTGAATTGGTCTCGTGGTTATCCTCTTGTGCTGTTTTCTGCGCAATTGGTTTCATTTAGGCATACCTCGCTCTCTTTTCCACTTCGCTTATTTTTTTTCCAATGCTTTTATCGCTTGTGGCAGTGTAGCCTTTCATTATCTCGTTCCATTCCCCTGTGAGAGTTGGGTCACCGGCGAGAAGCGTCTTTTTGAGGTTAAGCAGGTCAACAGCCTTGTCTTCTTCCTTGCTTGAATAAAAACCCAGTCCAAAGTCAATGAAGACAACACTGTTGCCTTCGACAAGGATGTTGTCTGTTGTGAGGTCTCCGTGGATAAGTGAAGAAGAGTGAAGCAATGCGATTTTTTTTCCAATCTCCCTGCACAGGGCAGGGTTGCCCTTTATGGCATCCCTTGCTTTTTTTCCCTTGATTAACTCCATGAAAATTGATTTTTTTTTGAGGTCGATTGAGTATATTGCTGGAGTGCGAATCCCAAGCCCTTTTGCCCGGTGGAGCAGTCCTGCTTCGCTTTTGGTGCGTTCAAGTCTGATTCTTTCGTCGAGCTTTTTGCACCTGTAACCCTTTGAGAGCCGGTGTTTTTCAATGCTTTTTTTGCCAAGCAAGCTGGTTTCCAGTATTTCGGCTTCAGCGCCGCGCTTGATAAGTTTTCCAACCACAACAAACCCGTTTAAATAGTTTAGTTTTTTATAGCCTTTCTTAATCAAAGATTTTTTAATGATTTTCGGTGGAATTTTTTTATGGCTTCGGGTTGTTTTAGGATAACAATTAAAAAAGTTGAACCGCCGTTTTCCTCTGATCTTGAGGAGGCCTTTAATTTTATTTGCAGGAGCCTTGGGTTCTTTGAGGACATTGACAAAGAGAAGACTGCAAGCGCGATTTTCAGGGAGATAATCCGAGAGTACGAGAATGGCAGAATGCTTACCTCCACCGAGCTCGCTAAGCGCGTGAGAATGAGTCGTGGCGCAGTCATAAACCACTTGAATAACCTGATTACTGCCGGTCTTATTGTAAAGCAGGGTCGTTATTACGTCCCAAGGTCAAAGAGTGTCCTTCGCACTATACGTGAAGTGGAAGAGGATATTGACCGTATCTTTCAAAGGATGGAGCAAATCGCCAAAAAAATAGACAGTGACTTTGGTCTCAAGCTAGAATAAGCTGTTTTAGCTGTTTTCAAGAAAACAAAATTTTTTATACTTGCATGTTCATTCTATTTTCATGCCTGCTAAAAAAAGCCGAGTTGAAATGCAGTTGGTAAAGCTTGCTTTGCTCAAGGCTGCTTTTGCAACCATTGCAATTCTCTCAGTTTTTGTGGCCTTGAATTCTCTTTCCTATTATGTTTCCTCTTCTGTTCTTCCTTTCCTGGTTTTATTGGCTGGCCTTGTTCTCATTGCCGCGTTGTTTATTGCATTGCAGGGCTCCCTGTGGTTTTCAGGTCTAAAGAGGCACCCGAGGCAGGTTGCTTTTATTGTAGTTCAAGCAACTCTCTTGGTATTTTTTGCCCTTGAGCTATTCCAGGCTCTTGAAATAGACTTTGAAAGCAAGACATTCGGCTTTTCTTCCAGTCCAACACCTTACCTTTTCATGGGCTTGGTGGTGTTGGTTCTCTTCTTGCTAAATTTTGCGCTCAAGAAAAAGAACTCCTTTACTTTCGCGGTCCAGCAGGACGCAAAGTTTGTGGTAAAAGAAACGGCAAAAATAAAGGCTAGGCGGGCAAAGAAAAACCCATACCCCCTTGTTCTCTTCGTGTTCGAGCTGGCTTATGTGCTGATTATCGCGTATGCGATTTCTTACCATTTTAACCCAAGCGAAGAGCTAATTCCCTGGAGCAAACTTGGAAGCATTCTCGGGGTTGAAATCAAGCCACCAATAACAACGCTTTTCCACATTGCCGGCTTTATGGCGCTAGCCGCAGTGCTGTTATTGCTCAATGACTATGCAAGGCAATTTGACAGCTTGAAGTTTCAGGGTCGCAGGGGATTTAAGAAGCTGGGTAAAAAGCCCAGAGCAAAGAAATAAAAAAAGGGAGAACTGCCTTTAAAGTGGCAGTTCTGGGGGTTCATCTCCCTGGCCAGGATTTTCTGGTATTGGAATGTTCTCTGGGTTTGCGTTGTTTTGAGGCTGTGTTGGGGTTGGTGTTGGGTTTTCTTCTCCGCCTGTTGGGGCAGTGCACCCGCTGAACACAACCACTGCAACCATTGTTATCAGCAGTATTACTACTATTTTTTTGTTCATTTTATTGCACCTCCGGCAGTTCCGGGATCTCCGGTATTGGGGCATTGGGGCTCACTAAGCTACATTTCTCTTCGCTGAATACTGCAAGGGCCTTTCCTAGGTCTTCCTCGCTTATTTTTTTGTCAAGCGCTTTGGCCCAGGCACTGTTTGCTGAGTCATAAAAGAACGCGCCTTTTAGCTTGCAGTTGCCCATTTCGCTGATGCTCTTCCCGATCATTTCTTTTACCACTGGCACAAAGTTCCAGCCCTTGTGCAGTTCTTCGAGTTCGAATACTGAAACTGGCTTTGCAAGCTCTGTTGTTACAGTGCATGGTTGCCCTGGGTTATACAGCCAGTATGCTTCCCCTGGCAATGGTTTTATAACTTTCACGAAACCCTTTTCTTTTCCCGCATACTTGAAGAGCCTGAAGTTACTGCTGTGGCACTCGCTTGAGCCCATTGTCCTGATTTCTCCTGGTAGCGAGAACAGGTTCCAGCCGTTTTCAATGGTGTACCTGAACTTCAAGCCAGTGCTTTTCTCTCTAACAATAAGCTCTGCTGAGTCCTCCCAGATAGCATTCACTTTAATCTCGAAGTCTCCAATGCTTGCGGATTCTCCTTCTCCAAGTTCGAATATCTTGAATGGCGTTGGTGGCATTTCAATTGCTGGTATCTGTGCTGAAACCGCTTGTTCTGCTGTAGCTGTTTCAACCAATTGCTTTTTTGCCTCTTCTGCCATTGTACTGTTTGAAATAGCCTCGCCTATTTTCTTTTTCTTTTCAAAGAGCAGTTTGTTTACCCCGATTTTCACTGTTTTTTTGTCAGTGCATTGCAGCGGGTAGGTTTCTGCACAGAGGGTGTTGCTCGCTATTCCCAAGAGGTCAATTCTCATGTTTGCCCCAAGCACTCTTGCACTCATGTTTTCCTCTAGCTTGAAGGGTTCGCCAACCTGTG
>CAZGDN010000071.1:0-4720 GCA_964525235.1 uncultured archaeon
AGCACACCAGAAACAAGCCCAGCGCTCGTGGTGGGCATGGCCTTGGTGGTGCTCTTTGTTACCCACAACAGAAAAAGGAAAAAGCAAGGGTTAGTTAATTAAGACATTTCACCCCTCAAAAAAACCAAAAGCAGCTAGCTTATTTTTTCTTTTTTAGTATTTGTTCTCTTTCTTGTTGCAGCTTGAGGACTCTTTCCCTGTACTGGGCGTCTGTTAGTTTTCTCTTGAAGTAGTCAACCTTGGCTGCCTTGAGCTGTTTTTCTATTCCTGCAAGCCTGTTTTGGAGCGCGATTTTTTCTCTTTGTTTTTCTTTCTTTCTTGAAACAATGACGAAAACCAGGAATGCTGCAATTACGAGGATGGCTGCAGCGCCGAGTACAAGGGGCCACACTGGCTTGACAAGGGTTGTTGAAATCGTGGAAGTGCCCTCGAATGGCACCATGAGTGCGAGGGAAAGGGTGTGCTTGCCTGGGTTGAGTTGCGACAGCTCCGCTCCGTATTCCTGCTTTTCTGGATCAAGTGTTAGCGTGACCTCTTTTTCTTGGCCGTCGAGTGAGAGGAATGCCATCACTCTGGGTTCTGTTAGGGGAGAGTTGTCTGGGTATAAGAGCTTTACTTGAAGCTTGGCATTGTTCGAGTCAATTTCAGTAATGCCCTCTTTTGGGTAATCGAATTTTATTTTTATTTTTTTTGAGAGGCGTATTTTTATTGCAGTGTAAGAATAGTGTTTTTTTCCGTTTAGTTCAGCGTAGGCGTGAAAGTAAAATTTTTGGTCTGCACTGGCTTTTTTTGGCATTTTGATTGCTGTGGAAAAGAATTCCCCGTTCCATTCCAGTTCTTTTTTCAAGCCAAGCGCGGTGTTTTCGAGTTCTACCCTGGCGTTCTCTGGTTTTGCATTGTTTTCTGTTACAAGCTTTGCTGTGAAAGCAGCACTCTCGCCAAACCCGAGCTCTCTTGCTGAGGGTGACATGACTTCGATTTTAAAGGGGCTATCTGCTGGCAGTTGTGATAGCGTGATTTGAGCACCGTGCTCGGTTACGTTGCCTGAGCTGTCTAGCCTGCCAAGGATGTTGCCATGTGAGTCAGTGCCTGACACCAAGAGCTTAACGCCCTGTATTATATCATATTCGGTTGGAGCGTAGTCAAGGAAGGCTGACCAGCTCGTGCCCTTGAATGAGAGTTGTTTTGATTCTTTGAGCGTGTTTCCCGTGAAGAGCTGCACTGTAAAGCTGCCTTTTTTTGGCTGAACCGAATTAAGGGCAAGGGTGAAGGATACTTTGCCAATGGGCCTTCCCGGGAAAAACAATGGAGTGGAGTGCTCTTTCAGGGCTATCTCCTGAGGTTTGAAGAACAATGGAATAGAAAAGTGTTTTTCAACGCCAGCAAGTTTTGCATTTATTTCAAGGAGCTCAATGCAGTTGAAGGAGTTGTCCGATTCAAAGATTCCGACAAGCGCACCATGGCGTGCAACACTCTTTCCCTTGTAGGGCGCGAGCTTGATTTCTTTGTCTTTAACCAAAGCACTTACCTGGAGGGGCATCCGAAGGGATTGGTTTGCATCAGAGAAGGAAACAAACTTGAGTGAACCGTTTTCTTGCCTGACTTCGCCTCCCTGCCCGAAGGCGTCAAGGAAGTGAATCGTGATTGTGTGATTGGCATCTTTTTCTTCTGCTCCCTTTGGGAACTGGGTTAGTTCAAGGAGGGTCGGCTTGAACTCGCTTCTCTTAACTTTTACCTTGACTGATTTCTCTGAGATGACCTTGCTTGAATTTTTTGCCCTCAGGGTTACAGTGAACTCCTGCTCTTTGCCCAAGCCCTCAATGTAAAAAGAGTGCATTGAGTGCGAGTGCGGCGAGCTTGACACAATGCCATCGCCAAAGTCCCATTCAAGGGAGTAGTTCTCGCCACCTGCTCCGCTTATAGTGGCATTGAAGGAAACGGCTGTTGCTTCTTGCACCGTGCTCGGATTTGCGGTGAGCTCTTTTATTGAGAGCCCTGCTGCGAGGCAGGGCAGGAGCAGAAAGAGCAAGCCTATGAAGAGAGCTTTTTGTTTCATTCAAGAATATTAACTGTTTTCAGTTTAAATTTTTATCCAGTGCTGGTTTTGGTTGCAGTCGTATTTTTTTGCACAGCGTGCCCTTCAAGCAGCCTTTGCTTTTTCGTGAAATAGTCTTTCTATTACCCTTTCAATCACGGCATCAGAGTAACCCTCTTGTCTTAGTGCAGATGCTATTTCAACCCTTGAGAACTCCCCGCGCCTTCCAGCCAGCCTGTTAACCAGCATTCTTGCCTGGAAGCGCTCCGGCATCCTTTTTGGCTCGCTTGTCCTGTAAATTGTTCTCAATAGTCCAGTCCAGATCCACGAGCCCTTTCTGAGCAGCGAGTCAATTCCTTTGAGGCCGAGCTCGAGTTGTTTCACGCCATTGTTGAACTCTTTTTCCGTCACGTGCCGCTTGTAGAACTCGTACTTGAATTTTTTCTTCAAGCCAGACAGGCGTGCTTTTTCTTCAAGCAGGCGTTTTCTCTCTGCCGCGAGGTTCCAGAAGAGGAATGTGAGGAACACGAGCAGGAAAATCACTGCGAGCACTGCACCGAAGAGCAGGAGCGCGTTGTAGTAAAACGTTTCCTTTTCGATGTCGGTGTCAAGGTAGGCTTTTCCAGTGAATGCTCCCCTTAGCTCGAGTTCGAGTGAGTGCTTACCAAGTGTGAGGGGCTTTGGGAGAACTGCCTTGTAGGTGTGGGTTTCCTCGTCGAAGTTGAGTGTTATTGGCTGTTCTGCGCCGTCAACGCGCAGCACTGCTTCAAGGGATTCGGTCTTGAAAGGGTAATTGTTTGGCTGTAGTACTCTTACCCCTATTTCTTCTACTTTGTCAGCGAACAAGAGTTTTTCGCTTGCCTTTGGTGAAACAAAGGCTGGCTTGAGCGCATTTGAGAGTTTTACCTCAAAGTACTCGAAGTCTGCTAACTCTTTTCCCCTGAGTTTTGCGTTCGCTGAGAGCTTGAATGAAAGCTGGCTGTGCCCGGAAAAAGGCAACAGCACTTCAGAATGATACTCTTTTCTCACTGAGTCAAAGCGCATTTCTTTGTTTAACCCAAGCTGCTGGCATTCGAGTTCAACGCTTGGGTTCCTGAGAGCGTAACTCTTTGACAAGAGCTTTGCTCTGACAACCATCACCTGCCCAAAGGCAAACACGCGTTTTTTCGCAAGTGGCTCGATCACTGCGACCATTAGATCCGGGTTGTCTTTTTCCACCGGGATGCCCTGAACCGAGTCAATCACGTTGCCCATAGAGTCCTTGCCCTCCAGCTTTAACCTCAAGCCGTGCAACAAGTCTGTCTCGCTCACCCTGTGGTTCAATGAAATAATGTAGTCATAGCCACCCTCGGCTTGCTTGACCGCCACCCTTTCCTTGCCATTGCCTGAAACAAGGCTTGCAGTGAGCTCGACTGGTTTCACGACGTACAATTCGTGCACTAAAAACCTCACTCTCTCCTCGCCAATCGTGTCATTAAAGTAGTACTTTTTTTCTCCAAGGCTTCCCTTGACTTCAACCCTCTCCGGCTCGAAGTAAACAGGAATGCGAGTCTTGGAGTAATGCTTTTCTCCCTTGCTTTCAAGGGATGCTTCTACTTCGAGTATTTCTGTTTCGTTCAATCCAGCAGACCAGAGCCTTAAAGAGCCAGAGAAAGAGTTGCCGTCAACGCACTTTAATTCAATTGGTTTTCTTGCAAAGACTGCTTTCACTGAAACGCGGTTGCAGTCAATGACCTTGTCCGCCCTGTCAAAGAATGCCATTGAAACAAACAGGTTTCCGTCCTTTGGGTGGCGCTCAAACAGTTTTGGCTTGAACACAATTGGTTTAAAGAATGCCTTCAGAACCCTTACCTTGACGCTGGCGCTCGCGGTGTTGCCATCCTCGCTTTTCACTTTAACGCTGACAGTGAAGCTCTTCTCTTTCTCAAATCCAACGCCATAAAACGCATGGGGGGCCAGCGAACCAATGCCTTCAATGGATTGACCGTCTCCGAAGTCCCAGTCAAACGACAAACCTGCTTCCTGCCTGTTGGTTATTGCAGTGAACGCAAAGGACTGTCCCTCGTACTGTGCCTTGCTTGCCGGGTTGACTCCAATGAACAGCACGGCAAGCTTTCCTCCTGTTTCTTTTTTAGTGGTGAAGGATTGAATGCTGCTTTGTTTTCTTGCACCGTTCTTTGAGGAAACCCTGTAGTAGTAGAGTGTTTCGGGCTTCAGGCCTGTTAGGAAAACGCTGTGCTCTGTGACCGACTCCGGCCCACGCTCTTCCAAGCCAAGCTTTTGGGTTTCGCCGAATTCAACCAGTGAGTCTGCTTCAATGCTTGTCTCCCAGTACACCACTGCAGTAGAGCCATACGCGATGGCTTTAACGCTGGAGATCTCCAGTGGCTTCTCTGACTGGTCCAGCAGGCACTGTCCCTGCACGCACACAAATCCTTTTTCACAACTCCCGCACTTTACTACTCCACCACAGCCATCGCTCTCCAAGCCACACTCGCTTGAAACACACTCTTTCCTTGGAACACAAACACACTTTCCACCAACGCACTCCCTGCCAGAACCACAACTTGAACAATCAATCCTGTGCCCACAGCCATCATCAAAAGAACCACACTTGCCCAGCGAATAATAATGAGAACAATTCAATGGAGCACACTCACACACCCCATTTTCACAACCATTCTC
>CAZGDN010000072.1:0-1651 GCA_964525235.1 uncultured archaeon
GCCATGAACCAATTCACTCCCATTTTCTCACAAAGGTCGATTATTTTTGGAATTTGCTTATAATTGTAATGCGTAGCAGTTGTCGAAATATTTACAAAAAAATCTTGTTCCACACAATTTTTTATTCCTTTAATCGTTCTGTCAAATGCTCCCGGAATGCCTCTAAATTCATCATGGGTTTTTGCATCCGCGCCATCTAAAGAAATTTGAACGAATTGTATTCCCGCTTTTTTCATTTTTTCAGCCATTTCTTTCGTTATCAAAGTCCCGTTTGTAGCCATTGCAACGTAAATTCCTTTATCTGTCGCATATCTGGATAATTCGAATATGTCAGGCCTGACCAAAGGCTCCCCTCCAGAAAAAGCAATTATCGGTATGCCTGCTCGATCCAATTTGTCTATTGCCTGTTTTGCTTCTTCAGTAGTGAGTTCATCTGATAACGGTTTTCCAGCCGTAGCATAGCAATGCTTACATTTCAAATTGCAGGCATAGGTAACGTCCCATACAACCAAAAATGGAGCACCCGAAACGAATGGGCGTTGAATTCCAAATTTAGCTATGCCTCGCAAAACATTTGCTAGACCTTTTCTCCATGAGGGATCACTAAATTTTTTGCGTATTTCTTCCTCAGAAACGCCAAATGCTTTTCCTCCAATTTTCAGAATTCCATCCAATACTTTTTCAGCTGCTTTGCATTTCAAGCAAGCGTCCTTCCTTTGTTCAGTCCATAATTCTAGCGCTACTTCCAATCTACTCTTTTGGTCTTTCTCGCACCAATTAGAAATGGAAGAAATCAATTCTCTCGTAGCTGGATTTCCAATCGTAGATTCCAAAATCTGAATCGCGGTTATTGTCCCTATTTTTTTATCTTTCATTTTTAATCACCTTGTATGAACATAATTTTACAAACATACGAATTATTTATAACATATATAAATAAGTTTTAGAGGCTTTCTTCCTAAACCAGCCATATTAAACTTGAAAATTTTTTAAGTTAAATAATTATCGTCCTAAGCCCGGATTTTCAATTGGGCTTAACTGCTTATATCCCCCTGTTTATATATTTTTTGAGGTAAATTGTCGTTATGGGCGAAGTTATGGGAAAACTTGAAATTGGATGAAGTCCAGGGGTTTAGCAAGAAAACGCAGAAATCCTACAAATTCTTTGCTGGAGACTTTCTTGGCTCTGTGAAAAAAAACCAAAAGACTGTAAAGAAGAAGATGTTAAAAAATACCTTGCTTATTTAAAGGACAAAGGCTATACAAACACAACGTTCAACCTTGCACTGGCAAGTGATTTAATGGGGAAAAAAAATAATGAAATAATGCCTGGAATCAGAATAATTGGTCTAGGGCTTTATCTGGAAAGAGAAAAAACACTAATTATCGCTGACCTGCACCTGGGTTATGAGGAAATGCTGAACAAGCAAGGCATCTTGATTCCAAGAACCAATTTCGGCAGAATAAAAAAAACACTTGAAAAAATGCTCAAGGAAGTGCCAAACCTAAAGAAGATAATAATAAACGGCGACTTAAAGCACGAGTTTGGCACGATTTCATTACAGGAATGGCGCGAAGTGACCAGGATGCTGGAGTTCCTGCAGAAAAAATGCAAGAACATTTCACTGGTAAAAGGCAACCACGACAACAT
>CAZGDN010000072.1:1751-4562 GCA_964525235.1 uncultured archaeon
TGAATGCTGTTTCTGCTGGCACAAACGTCCTAAGGGAAAAACTCTTGAGCCCGTTCCTTCAACAGGACTTAAGCGATTTCGAGTGCTGGCTCGTGGAAGACAAAGCCTACTATTTTGGGAGCTTAGGGGAATTGAACCCTTAGAAAAGGTTTAAAAGTACAACTGGCGTATTAAAAAAACATAAAATTTTTCACAGGCAGCAAAGAATTCAAAAACCTGAAAAACGTGGAATTCGTAAAATAGTAAAAAATTTAAGAAACTTTTTCTTGCCTTCTCCTCTGTTGTTTCACCAAACGCTTTTCAAATGCCTGCACCAAGCCAAAGCCATAAAGCCCGCGAATCAACATATAGCTTGAAGCCCAGAAAAAAAAGTAAACTGCTTTACCTGAACCACTCGGACAAGCAATTTCGGCAACACTCATTAAAACAACCGCCAGAAAAAGCGCGTAAACAACCAGGCTGAATTCCCTCAATCTTCCAAGAAGCCAGGGCCAAAGTTTTGCTCGAGAAAAACCCGAAGCAAAAAAGCCAAGTGTTTTCCCCAAAACCAAATCCGGAAGAGCTGTTTTCCCCGCAAAGCGCCTCAGAAAAATGGAGGCAAAGAGCAACAGGAAAAAAACAACTATGCAGACAAAAGCGAGAATAAGCAAAACCCCTCCAAGCGCATAAGCCCACTCAAGCCCAAGAAAAGAATTCAATAGCCCAGAAAAGCCAACCAGGGAAGTTTTATCCCTGAGAAAGAAAAATGCCAAAATTAAACCAATGCCGGCTAAAACCAAAAAACAATCAAGCAACAACCAAAGCCCCGATTTCTGTTGCTTCATTGTTTCACCCTTGAAATAGAGCCCGGCCATTTAAGCCCTCTAAGGTAATCCATCAAGCCATTGGCGCTCAAGAAAAAAGCAATCAGGACAGCTGGCGCGAAAAGCTTCAGCGCAAGGTTGACTGCAAAAAAGCCCCCAACAAAAAAGAGAGCCAGCAATGCAGCAAGCCAGTTAGCATTGCGGTCATCGAACTTGGCGACAAGAGCCCGCGCCATCTCCCTCGACCTCTTCAATGCATGCTTAAAAGACTCGTGTTTTCTTGGCAGAGGCAAAAGCATGAAAAGGCAGATAGCTGTTGACCACAAAAAGAAAAAACTCATCCCGAAGAAAAAATACTCCCCTACCTGGAACTCCACTGCTCGGAAACCCAAAAAGGGAAGAAAGCGCGCGAACACCACGCCAAAAAAGAACTCCCGCAACAACAACAAAAAAAGCACTGCCCAAACCAACAAAAACCAAACATAGAGCAGCAGCCTTGCCCTTGAGCCAGGCACAAACTTAGTCAAGCAAAAAAACAGCACAACAGCAAAGGGAATCAATGAAACCAGGAAAAAAACACCAGCACCAAAAAAAACAAAAAGAACATACGAGAACAGCATTGAAAAAAGCAGGAGCTTGAACTCGCCAATCCTCACCAAGATCCTGTCCCTCAACAAAATGCTTTCACAAAAGCCAAAAAACAAAACCGAGAAAAGGAAATGAAAAGCAAGATTGTAGTCTGAAAGGCTCTCATGCTTAAAGGGAAGAAGGAAAAAAAGGCTTAAGAAAAAGAGGAATGCAGACAACCATGTGAAAAGCTTCTTCCCGCCAATCAAAGCAATCTGAGCCAAAAAACCAAGGGAAAAAACAACAAGGGGCAGGTTCTCCTGCGACAGGAAAGAGCTTGCCCCATGCAAAAGATAATTGAAAGAAAGCAGCAAAAAAACCGCCAAAAGCACAACAAGCAGTGCCTTGCCAAACAACTCAAGCCATCTATTCCTAATAATCATGCAAATAATACATTTTTGTCCAATTTAATCTTTTCCACTGACTCGCATTTATCAAAAGAGAATCAGTCAACCGACTCAAACCAGGCAGTAAAGTGCCTCAACAGACCTGGCCCTCAACACCACACGCACACCCAGCCACTGCATCCAAGCAATAAGCACACAACACGCCAACAAGCACCAGCAAGAAACTGCTTAAAAGCGCCCGGCTGCACTCACCAAGTGCTCCACCAAAACCGGCAGCTTTTCCTTCACGTTCTTGTCCTCAAGAATTTCCTCCGCATTATCCTTTCCCTGCAAGTAAAGCGAGTCAAGGTTTCTAACCCCAAACATCCTGAAAAACAACCGCAGGCACTCGCCGTTATGCTCTATTCCCCCACCAAGAGGCGAAGCCCCGATTGCAACCACGCTTGCAACCTTTTTGTGAAACTTTTCCTGCTGACCAAAAAAAACATCAGTGCGGTCAATAAAATTCTTCAAGATACCCGGAGGCATTCCATAAAAAGTCGGGGAAACAAACAGGTAAGCATCAGCTTTTTCAAAGATTTCAAGAAGCACACCCATATCGTCCTTCGTGTTCTCATGCCCCTCGTGCCAGGGCCGAATATTCTTCTCCCTCAACAAAACCAATTCTGTTTCCACTCCCTTTTTTTCCAACAACTCTTTTGCCTTCAACGCCACAAGCTCAGAGTTTCCCTTTCTCGGAGAACCACAAACCACCATTACTCTCATCCACTCACCCAATAAACTCAGTGGAAAAAACAATAAAAAACAGTGCCCTGCTAATCTATTAATCGCAAAAACACCAGCAAGGGGCCGTGGTGTAGCCTGGCAGCATCCTAGCTTCGGGAAAACTTTTTCAAAAAAAGTTTTATTAAAAACGTAAAAGAAGCTTTCGAGAGAGCTAGCGACCCGAGTTCAAATCTCGGCGGCCCCGTTCGGCCTTTTCTTTCAAAAAGAAAAGGCACGCTGCGAAAAAGAAACAAATTTTCAGGAAAAAA
>CAZGDN010000073.1:0-4406 GCA_964525235.1 uncultured archaeon
GATTATTTCTTTGACGAGTTCAATGCAGCACTGCAAATTGCAACAATCTGGGTAAAGGTTCCGGTAATAGATGCAAATTCTGCAGCGGATTATATCTGGATGTATTACGGGAATCCCTCGGCTTCAGACGCCCAGTCAAGCAACTGGTTTGGGTGAGCTCTTTTTGGAGTTTTCTTCAAGTAGCCATTTCCAGAGGGGAATAAACAAAACATTTTTTTTCTTGATTTCCTTTTTTGCTTCAAAGTTCTTTGTTATAACTGTTCCTTTTTTGAGGTTTTGTTTTTCCATAAATTTTATCAGGCCCCTGATTTCTCTTTCTCTTACTTTTCCTGCGTATTTTACTTCAACTGGCTGGATTTCATTGTTGACCCCAATAAAGTCAACTTCTTTTTCGCCACTCCTGCTAAAAAACTTGAAAGCGTGGTTCATTGAGACCGCGGTTTCAACAATTTTTCCTTTGGGTGCATTGAACAACGAAGCAAAGGCCGTTGAAGCAGGGTAAACTTTTTTCATTTTTTTCTCGCTTGTCAGCAGGTTTTTGCTGTAGTTGTACAGTTTTTTTACTAAAAAGGCTTTTTCCAGGTAAAACAGGTAGCTGGAGATTGTTTTCCTGTTCCTGCCAAGGTCATCAGCGAGGTTTTCGTAGTCCACAATCAAACCAGGGCTTGCGGAAACAATGGAAAGAATCCTTGTCAGTAACTCTGGTTCTTCGATTTCGAAAACTTGGGGGGTGTCGATGTAAACAACCCTGTCAATAACAAGCTCTTTTATGTAACGGTCTATTTTGGCTTCTTCTTTAAAGCTGAGGAGTTCAGGAAAGCCGCCGGTTCTTAGGTAGTGCTGCAGAGCACCCTTTAATTCTTCCTCAAACAAAAAAATCTTTTTGCCAATCTTTAACTTTTTTAGCTTGATGTACTCTTTAAATGTCAATGGCTTCAGCGTAAAAGAGAAAACTCTCCCAGCAAGGCTTTCTCTTGTTTTCTTTTCAATAAACAAGCTGCTTGAGCCAGAAATGAAAAACTTTATGCTCTGGCAGTTATCGTACAAAACCTTTACCTCGTTTTCCCAGTTTTCATGCTTTTGAATCTCGTCAAGAAACACAAAAATTTTCTCTTTTTTTGTGTTCACTGCGAGCAATTCTTTGTAGGATGCAAGAATGTTTTCTATTTTGTCATCAAAAAGGTCAAAGTTGAAATAAAGAATGTTTTTGGCAGGGTGCTCTTTCAGCAGAAAACTAATAAGGTGGTGCATCAAAACAGTTTTCCCGGTTCTTCTCAGGCCATTAATTGCCACAACCTGTCTTTCGTTTATAAATGGGACGATTTCCTCAAATAGGTCTCTTCTGGGCAATGCTTCAAGGTCCTCTTCAATCCTCGGGGTCTTCCACCAAGGATTAATATCCGCTATTTTCATATATGGGTATAATAACGGACATATTTTTAAGTTTTTTGGCCATGCTGGTGTGCATGTTTTTAGTAATGCTTTTTTGTTCTATTAAGCAACTGGTTTAGCTAGCCTTATCCTTTTTAATAAATCGAACTTTAATTGGTTTGAATGCCTAAAGACAGGGTCTATTTTGCCCCGATTGCTGAGTGCAATCAGGATTGCCTTTTTTGCGTGAGAAAAGTAGGCAGGGAAACAGTTGAGGGCCCGATTAAAACGCTTTCAAAAAAAGAGTGCTTTGAAAAAATTGAAAAATATGCGGGTGAAGGTTGGAAAACCCTTGTAATTGGTGGTGGCGAGCCCACTTTGAGGGAGGACTTGCCTGAACTAATCAAGCACGCTGTCAGGGCTGGTTTTACTGGGGTGCAAATCCAGACAAATGCTGTCAGGCTTGCTGACAAAGCCTGTGCTGAGAGAACAGTAAACGCATTGAAAAAAGCCCGTAAACGGAGTGTTTCGGTTTCCCTCCACTCACATAAGCGAGTGGTTTCAGAGAGATTAACCCAGGCTCCTGGCACTTTTGACAAAACTATTCAAGGAATCAAGAACCTCTTAGGCTTAAAGTGCAAGGTTGTGCTTTACCATATTTTAACCAAGTACAACCAAGAGGATGTGCCGGAATTCGTGGAATTTGTTCATAGGAGCATGCCAGAAGTAAAAGCGATCAGTTTTTCCTTCATTTTTCCCTTCGGAGCAGCTAGAAAGAACACATTTATTCTTCCGCAACTCTCAAAGCTTAAAGAACCGCTGAAAAAGGCCTTATGGCTTTGTGACAGATATGGAATTTTTCACAATATTTCAACCTGTGGCACTATCCCGCTTTGCTTTATGCAAAACTTTGAGGGCGACGTGTTAAACCCTGCAAAGTATGCTGGACCAGAGGATGTGAAACTTGTTTCTTCAGTTGGGGAAGTGCCGGAGAGAAATGCCACTGAAGAATTTCACCGTGCTACAAAAACCAAGCCGGAAAAGTGCAGTCTTTGCTTGATTGAAGAGCTCTGCCCTGGGTTGTGGAATGCTTACATAAAACAGCATGGTGTATCAGAACTCGAGCCAGTTATCAGCACCTTGGGTTACCCTGACTTCTTCTTTAAATTGGACGAATTGGATAGAGCTCTTGGAAGAATTGAAGATGAGAAGGGACTTTTTTTCATTGATTTCGATGTCGAGCATGGTGTTTCTGTAACTGAATCAAAAAGGCTTCTCGCATTCCTGAAAAAAATCAGTGAAAAAAAGTTGAATTATGTTGTTAAGAGGCCCCTTCCATTGCACCTTGCAGGTGTTTCAGTTGGCCAATTGCTGGACTTGCGTGTGCCATTAAACTGCTATTATTGCAAGAGCCTTTTTTCTGTGATGGCTGGAAATGTTTTCCTCTGCAATGGATTGAATGCTGGAAGAATTGAAAAATTCAAAGAGCGGGGAGAATTATTCAATTTATTGAAGAAAAAACCGCAAGTAGTGGGCAAGGCTAATGCAAAGAACTGCTGGATGAGAAAATACCTTTGAGTCTATTGCATTCACTTGCTTATTGTAATTGCCTGGGAGGGTTTTGTCATCTCTGTTTCGTAGCATTTTTCACAGCACCACTTTAGTTTGAGGGTTTTGGTTTTGTCGACTTTGCTGCACTTGCTTAACTGTACTGCTCCGGTTTTCCTTGGAGCAAGTGGCTCGCTTATGTTCGCAACATCCACTCCTCTCTTGGTTGGAATTATTATCTGAGCGCTCGTAATTGTCTTGTTTCCATCGTTGTAGAACGGGATTGACAGAATGCCATCAATGCACTGGCTTTCCCCATAGCTCAAGAGGCACCCTTTTCTTTCAGCCTGGCTTAGCGGCATTGCATTGTCTTTCTCTGGACTGAACAGGAAAACAACCAAGCCAAACAAGGCAAGAAAGACAATAAACAGCACTGGCAGCAGTGTTTTTTGATTCTTTTGTTTTTTTCTTTTTTTCAATTTCAAAACCGTCATTAGATAGTGTGAAAGATATTTTTAAAGCTATGTTTGGATTTTTTTACTTGTCGTATGGCTGTTTCCATAAGGCAAGATATTAATGTTTTTTGTCTGCAATTCTATGATGGAAGTCAAGCGCTTTGATGTAAAACTCGGGTTCAGGTGCAATAACAACTGCCTTTGCTGTCCAGTGGACCACTTGAAGCGCCTTGGCGACCAGCCCCTTGCGAAAATAAAAGAAGAACTGCTTGAAGGAATCAGGAGGGGTGCGAAAGAGGTTGTTTTGACTGGCGGGGAGCCAACTGTCAGGCCCGATATTGTTGAGATTGTCAAATTCTGCAAGGAGGCAGGCTATGAGTTTATTCAGATTCAATCCAATGGGCGAATGTTTTCTTATAAGAGCCTGTGCGAAAAACTCATTGATGCCGGCGTGACAGAGTTTAGCCCCAGCCTTCATGGCCCCAGGGCAGAGATACATGATTATTTCACGCGGTCACCCGGTGCCTTCAACCAGGTTGTGCAGGGAATAAAGAACCTCAAGGGGCTTGGTCAAACTGTCATCATCAACTCTGTTATCACAAAGTTTAACTACAAGCTCTTGCCGGAAACCGCAAGGCTTCTTGTTGGTCTTGGTGTTGACCAGTACCAGTTTGCTTTTCCTCACTTGGTTGGAGCAGCTTGGAAGAATGCTGACCTGATTTGCCCCAAGAAGTCAGTCATTGAACCATTTGTCAAGAAGGGCCTTGATGTTGGAATCAAGGCCGGCATTTCAGTCATGGTTGAAGCCTATCCTTTTTGTTTCCTTAAGGGATACGAGGCATACAGCTCTGACTTGTTCACGCCTCCAGCGGACGTAATGTATTCAACTGGCTTGATTCCAGATGAGCATCTTAAGCGGAAGAAAACAGCAAAGGTAAAGAACGAAAAGTGCAAGAAGTGCAGGTTTTACAACATATGCGAGGGGCCCTGGAAGGAGTACCCGGAAAGATTTGGCTGGAGCGAGTTCAAGCC
>CAZGDN010000074.1:0-4397 GCA_964525235.1 uncultured archaeon
GTCATAGTTCTTTCTTCATCAAGTCCTGTTTCTTTACAGTGGCTTTTTTGCTTGAATTGTGGCCTGAAACAGGCGATTTATGAGTTATTGTGGTGCATAACTCTTTAATACGCTATTCCGGGGGTGTTGTGAAAAATGTGTTTTGTTCAAAGAGCCCTTTTAAGCGGTGGAACTGGGTTGAAAGGGGTTTTTTCTTGCATTGCAGTGTTTGAAAACCTGTTTTTTTTAAAAAACCTCGTTTTCGTGCTCTTCTGCGAGTTCTGCGGTTCCAATGAGTTTTATTTTCCTGTAACAGGCACTGCATAGCTCCACAACGTGCACCTCGCCCTCGGCGATGGGCGCTCTCAGGGTGGAAATTGGAAACCTGTGGCTTTTGGGCATTGGAGTTAGAGCGAGCTGTGGCGATACGATTCAATCCTGCACTTCCACTCCCCAAGCAGGTGGCTTTTGGGCATTGGAGTTAGAGCGAGCTGTGGCTGGTTTTTGTGCTTGTGCTTTGCCCACTGGGCTGAGCGCTGTTGGCTTGGGTATCAGGTTAAAAGAATTAAGGAGGCAAACAGATAATAGCGCTTTTGGGGGGGTTTTGTGGTGTACAGGAAACAAAAGTCAATCAATGACTATAAAGCAAACGAGCATTTTGCGGACATCTTTGTTGTCAGGTTCACGAAGGAGATAAGGCAAACGAGAACAGGGAAGTACTTTTTTGAGGTTAAAATACAGGATGCTACAGGAGACGGGATGCTGAAGTACTGGGGCTCCAAGAACAGAGAAGACGTTGAAGAGGTTTACAATGCCTTAAAGCCGGACTCAGTGATTTTTGCAGAGGGCACTGTCTCCGAGTTCAATGGAAGAACCGATTTTAGCGTGAACGCAGGGAAGCTGAGGGTTTTGGCAAAAGAGGAGTACAGCATTGGCGATTTTATAAGGAAAAGCGAGAGGAACGCTGAAGAAATGTACTCAGAGCTAAAAAAACACATTGACTCCGTTCAAGACAGGGACCTGAAACTGGTCCTGGCAGAATTCTTTGAAGACCCAGAATTTGTTGAAGAGTTCAAGAAAGCGCCAGGAGCAATGCACATTCACCACGGCTGGGAGTCAGGGCTGTTGGAGCACACCCTGTCAGTTGCAAACACGTGCGCTGAAGTGGCAAGGAACCACCCAGGCCTTGACAGGGACCTGCTGATCACTGGCGCTGTCCTGCATGACATTGGCAAAATCGACGAGTTGACGGTTTCAGCTCAAATAAAAATAACCGACAAAGGAAACCTCCTGGGGCACATGGTTATAGGAGTGCAAAGGTTAACCAGGGTGCTTGACAAGCTGGATATCCCGGAAGTCACCAAGGACAAGCTGGTTCACATAATGCTAAGCCACCACGGCAGGGTTGAAAACGGTTGCCCAAAGCCCCCCATGATCCCAGAGGCGCTGGCGATAGCGAGAGCGGACGAGTTGGACGCCAACCTGGCGACAATGCTTGACGTCAAAAAGAACACCCAAACAAACGATTCCTTTGCCTACAACAAGCACGCTGGACAGGTTTACATAAAGTGAGTTGCCTGCATGCAGCCTGAAGAATTAGACCCGGAAAAAGAAAAAGCCCTCGCACACGAGGGCTCTGTGCTGGTCACAGCCAACCCGGGAACAGGCAAAACATACCTGCTTGCAAAAAAGTACGCTGGCCTGGTGAAACAAGGCGTTAAACCAGAGGAAATCCTCTGCCTGACTTACACCAACAAGGCCATGCGCGAAATGGAGCGCAGTATAACAAGGGAACTGAAAGACCAAAGCATTGAACTCGAGCAGTCAAGGCTGAACATTTACACCTTTCACTCGTACGCGTTAGACTACCTTGACGAAGGAAAAATAATCTCAACAGGCCTCCTGAGGTTTGTGATATTTGAATACCTGAAGAGAAAACAGGTGCTCAACTACGGCGACGACCACCTTGTAAGCGAAATCGTGCCAAGAATCGAGAACCTGATGCGGTACCTCAAAAGCTACGGGGTGACACCCGCCAAGATAAACAAGCAAAAAACCAAAGAGCTAATCAAAGAATTCAAGAGAAGCAACGACTCCATAGCCAAAGAGGACCTCAAAGCATTCCTTGACCACTTCGTGGAAATATTCGAGTTGTACGAAAAAGAAAAGGCAAAAAAGGGCGTGGACTACGCTGACCTCCTCATAGACTTCCTGGCACTCAAAAGCAAGCCCAAGTTCAAGCACGTGCTCGTGGACGAACTGCAGGACCTCAACGAGCTCGAGGCAAGAATCGCACTCGAGTCAGGGGAGGAATTCTTCGCAGTCGGAGACAAAAAGCAGGCAATCTTTGGATTCCAGGGCGGCTCAATAGCAAACTTCACACTCTTCAAGGAAAGAAAGCCATTAATCCAACACCTGACACTGAACAGGCGAAGCACGCAAGAAATACTCGACTTCGCAGCAGAACACTTCAAGAACAACACAGCAGACAAAGAAAGCCAGATAGAACTTGAAGGCCTAAAGAGCTACAACAACTCACACGGCCCAAAGCCCCAAATAATTGAAACGGATGCAAGTGAAAAAATTGGAAAACTATGCGCTCTCCTGAACTCAACAGAGGGACAAGTTGCAGTCATTGCAAGAACCAATTCACAGATAATGGAAATCGGAAAAGAACTCGACAACCGAAACATTGAGTACTCGTCCACGTTCATTGCATCATCACTCGAAGCCAAGGAAAGCATAATAAAATTCCTCAAAGCAGTCTTCAGCGAAGACCCAAGCGATGTGAAAAATGCATTCTTCACCCCCTTCTACCCAATCACGATCCAAAAAGCATTCCAGTTAACATCAACCAAGAACCTGACACTGGAAGAAATCCTGGCAGCCTGCCCGGAATTCAGGGAAATCAGGGAAAACCAAAAAGACATTCAAACAATCTCACAGTTGTTCAGGGAAAGAATATTCCCGGTGTGCGTTCCCAACGGAAGAGAGTACGTCCTGGCAGCACAGTCACTGCTGGCCTCAGCCCAGGAAGCCCTAAGCATGCTCAGTGAAAAAACGCTGGACAACTTTGTACGCTACCTCCAGGCTTCGGACATGCAGGCGTCCACGGCAAACAAGGACGCAAGAATAACACTCACCACAGTCCACAAAGCCAAGGGCATTGAGTACGACACTGTAATATACCTGCCAAAAAAAACCAGGAGCAAAAGAGGCTTCTATGACTATATAGTGGAAGAAATCCTTGAAGCAAACGGAACACAAAACAACACAGAACTGGAAGAGGACACGCTCAGAATAGACTTCGTGGCATTCACAAGAGCCAAAAAAAACCTATTCATTGTAACCGACAAAGCCAAAAACTACGCAAACAAGTACAGTGAAACAATAGACATTGAGCCAGAGAACACCAGCCAATCATTTGAAGAAAAGCAAAAGAGAGCCTACACCCTGTTCGTCAACAAAAACTACGAAGAAGCAAGAGAACTCCTCGAGCACGACACCAGCTGGCTCAGGGAATTCATAAAAAACCACTTCGCAAACCTGGACAGAATATCCTTCTCCTACCTCACAACAAACGCGGAGGAGTACCTCGCCAGGCGCATACTCGGCCTGCATGAAACAACGTACGCAACCACGCTTGGCTCATCAGTCCACAAACGCCTGGCTGAGTATCTCACCCAAAACCACGCAGAGCCAAGCGAGGAAGAAAAACCATTCTTTGAAAACGGGCTAGCCCTCATCAAAGAAATCAAAAAAAGCTACCCGGAATTCGTTGAAGCAGAGCAAGAGCTAAGAATACCGGTGAACAAAATCACTCAAACCCAAAGCAGCCTCAGCTTCAAAGCAGTCATCGACGCAGTTTTCAAAAACAAGGACGAATACCTGATAGTGGACTGGAAGACCAGCAGGAGCCCAGGCAACGCAAGCGCGTACAGGAGACAACTGGCGTTCTACAAAAAAACTTACTCTGAAGCGAAAGGAATTCCGCTGGAAAAAATCAAAGTGGCAATCGGGTTCATTGGGTTGAGAAAAGTGGTCAACGACGGCAGCATTCAGGCCCGGCTGGACGACACCCAGCCAAGAAAAAGCACGCTTAAAACAATACAGAGGCACCTTGAAAAATTCCTCGAGTGGCAGCAAAACCCAGAAGCGTTCCTCCAAGACCTGCTTCAGTCAAAAACAAAAAGCTCACTGATAAAAAGCATAATAGAGCAATACCAAAGAGAAAACAAAAGCACTCAAGAGGCCAGCAGAGTCAAGAGAGCAGGTTAGGCAGCCAAGTGTTCAATGCTGTGTTTGCCGCCTTCCCGCATGCCTTTCTTTCACCAGTCGCTGACCTTTTTAAGGTGGCAGGGAATTGCACTTTTATCCTAATGCCCCTGCAGGGACTCGAACCCTGGTTTCCGGCTCCG
>CAZGDN010000075.1:0-4393 GCA_964525235.1 uncultured archaeon
GCGTACAAGAAAATCGCCAGGGAACTAGCCTAACAGCATGTTGCCTTTTTTTTCTTTAATAACCATTAAAAAATTAAGCGCGCCTATTTAATAGAATGCCGGGCGCGTAGCTCAGTCGGCAGAGCATTGGTCTTATACACCAACGGTCGGGGGTTCAAGTCCTCCCGCGCCCATGCCGAACAGTGGTTGTGGAATTAAACTTGGTTTGTGATATTATGCGAGTTCAATTGAAGCCTTATTCTCTTGAAGAAGAGAACCGGGTGCAGGAATACTGGAAAAGGAAGGGCATTCCAGGGAAGGCAAGGGCTGAGAGTGCAAAGAGCCAGAAACCGTTCTATTTCATGGACGGTCCCCCATATGCGACTGGTCACATCCACATGGGCACTGCCTTGAACAAGATTTTGAAGGATGTGGCAATGCGCTCTCACAGAATGCTTGGCTTTAATGTGTTTGACAGGCCAGGCTATGACACTCACGGCTTGCCAATTGAGAACAGGGTTGAGAAAGAGCTTGGCTTCAAGAACAAGCGCGAAATCGAGGAATTTGGCGTTGAAGGGTTTGTGGAAGAGTGCCGGAAGTTTGCCACCAAGTACATTAAAACAATGAATTCAGAGTTCGAGAACCTTGGGGTGTGGATGGACTGGAATAATCCATACTTGACGCTTTCAAGGGAGTACATTGAAGCAATCTGGTGGACTTTCAAGAAAGCAGAGGAGAAGGGTCTGCTTTACCTTGGCAAGTACCCAGTGCATGTCTGCCCGCGCTGTGGGACAGCTGTTGCGTACAACGAGATAGAATACGTAAAGCAGACTGACACAGCAGTGTATGTCAAGTTCCCGCTTGTAAAAGAAAAAAACTCCTTTTTGGTAATCTGGACAACCACGCCTTGGACTCTCCCGGGGAACACCGGGGTTATGGTGAACCCCTCTTTTGATTACTCTTTTGTGAAAATGAGCAATGGCGAGACGTGGGTGATTGCAAAGGAAAAAGTCCAGGGCTTAATGGATGCAATTGAGGCAGGTTACACGGTTGAGAAAACAGTCAAGGGAAAAGACCTGGAGGGAATTCGTTACACTAATCCGCTTGCAAAGCACTTGAAGCTCCCAAAACTCAAGAACGCTTACAGGGTTATACTGAGCCAGCGCTATGTCAACCTTGAAGAGGGCACTGGGCTTGTTCACACTGCCCCCGGCCATGGAAAAGAGGACTTTGAAGAGGGTTCGAGGCATGGTTTGCCGGCAGTTTCCCCTGTTAACATCTCCGGTTTTATGACAAGCGAGGCAGGGAAGTATGCCGGGAAAAAAGCAAGGGTTGTTGATGAGGAAATAATCTCTGACCTCGAACAAGAAGGAATGCTCGTTTACAAGCACCCTTACACCCATGACTACCCTGTTTGCTGGCGCTGCAATTCCCCCCTTTTAATGCTTTCAACGCCGCAGTGGTTTTTCAGGGTAACGGAGATCAGGAAAAAGCTCTTGGCAGAAAACAAAAAAGTCCAGTGGGTGCCGCCATGGATGCAGGCAAGAATGCACAACTGGCTTGAGTCACTGGGGGACTGGCCGGTTTCGAGAGAGAGGTACTGGGGAACGCCGCTGCCAATCTGGGTGTGCGAGAAGTGCGGGAAGAGAAGGGTGTTTGGCTCGTTTGAGGAATTGAAAAAAGCAACTGGCTTGAAAAAGGACATCGACCTCCACAGGCCCTACATTGACCGCGTTTCTTTCAAGTGCGAGTGCGGCGGAAAAATGAAACGCGTTGAGGGCGTTTTAGATGTCTGGTTTGACTCTGGTGTTTCGAGCTGGGCTGCTCTTTCTTACCCGGGAAAAAAAGAACTCTTCGAGAAATTCTGGCCAGCTGACCTGAACCTGGAGGGAACAGACCAGTTCCGTGGCTGGTGGAACTCGCAAATAATAACAAGCACCATTTGCTTTGAGCGCGCGCCATTCAAGAGCATTCTCACTCATGGAATCGTGCTTGACCTTGGCAAGAACAAGATGAGCAAGAGCAAGGGAAACGCTATAACCCCCGACAAAGTAATAGAAAAGTTCAACCGTGATTTCATGCGCTACTACCTTGTCAAGGCATCGCGTGGCGAGGACCTGGCTTTTGACTTCAATGCTTTCAGGGACGTGAAGAGGTTTTACAACATTCTCTGGAATTCACTCAACTATGCTTCAATGTACCTTGGCATTGAACTTGGCTCAGAGGAAAGGCTTCCTGTCCTGGAACCGGAAGACAAGTGGCTTTTGAGCAGGCTGAACTCGCTTAACAAAAGGGTGAGGCAATGCTATCAAGAGCATGTGTTTCATGAGGCTATTGAGGAAATGGAGCGCTTTGTACTCGAGGACTTCAGTCGCACTTACATAAAGCTGGTCAGGAACCGCGCGGGAAAAAACAAGGAACAGCTAAAAAAAGTGTTTTCAAAAGTATTGTTTGACTTTTTGAGGCTTTTCTCACCGGTTTCCCCCCATTTCACAGAGTTTGCCTTCCAGTCCTTGAAAGCACCAGGCGCAAAGGAAAGCATTCACTTATACGAAATGCCGGAACTGGAAAAAGCATTCTCAGACAAGAGGCTCGAGAGCGCTATGGAACTGTGCCGTGCGGTTTCACAGGAAGTGCTGGCAATGCGCTCGGAGAAAAAGCTCAGGCTAAGATGGCCGCTGAAAAAGCTTGTTGTAGTGACAGAGAGTGGCAAAGAACTGGGGTTGCTTAAAAGGGCTCTTGCAAGAATGTGCAACGTGCGCTCTGTTGAAGAAGCAAAGCAAGAGCCAGCTGGCGGGTTTGCTGTTTCAAAAGCAGCTGAGTGCAAGCTGTTCCTTGATGTTTCAGCTGACAGGCAACTCAAAGACGAATGGGAGTTCCGTGAACTGGTGCGCCGCGTTCAAGAACTCAGAAAGCAGAAAAGGCTCAGCCCAGGCAAGACAGTTGAATTGTTCATTTCCTGCAGCGATAAAGCATTCATTGAGAAATATTCAAAAGAATTGGAAGCAGAGACCAACACAAAACTCAGACAAAGAGATGGACCAAAACAAAAAGTGCTTGAACGCGAGTTCTACATTTCCCTTTGAAGATGCAGCATATGCTGCTGTTTTCAAGAACGTCCAACAAAAAAGAACTGCCAAGAAGCCTAAAAAAGTTAATTTTTTCTCTAGCAAAAGAAGTGCTGTCAGCCAAGCCAGAAAAGGTCAATTACTTTAATGGAAAAAGTGCTGTAATACAATCCAGGTGATGCCAACTGCAGCACTTGCAATTATGACAAATTCAGGCGAGACCTTTGGGCCCTTTGATTCGGTGTCAAAGAAGCGCATTAGCCCGATTGTGCTGCTTGGCCCGGTAGTTCTGCGACCCTTCTTGAGTTTTACCATAACAAAACCTTTTAATATTACTAATATAATGATACTTACAGCTAACAATTAAAACCTTTGTGTCTGGCATGGAAGTCGATGTAATCAGGGCAGCAAACCTTGCAACTAGAATAATAATTCTTTTAGTGCTGGTTTTTGCACTGTTGTTTGTGCTCACCTGGACAAACACCCTGAAATGCAAGTCTATTCCTTTCTGGTGTGATGCATACTATGCCATAAAAGGAAAACCCCATGTTCTCATTGTTTACGGGGATTCAGGGCTTGGTGACCCACAACTGCTTGCAGACTCTTTCAGGAACCCAAACCTTGTTGGCGTTTACGCTGCAACGCAACGGCTTGACTCGGTAACGCCAGGCAACCTCCAAAAGTACAGCATTGTCATAGTTGACCACGCCAGAAAAATGAGCTCAGAGAAAATGAAAATGTTCATAGACTATGCGAATTCCGGTGGAAATCTCGTGTGGACTGGGGATGCCGGAGCAGAAGCAGTAAAACCAGACGAGTACCTGCTTGAAAGTGAGTATTATGCTGATTCTAACTCCAGTGAAATGATAAACCCCTGGGCTAGGAAGTACGAGGGGCGCGTGGTAATGCTTAACAAGCTTCTCTCGCTTGACTACATGGCAAACTACTGTGATGTCAGGAAGTGTGACAGGGAAGAGCCATACTATGCTGGAAACCTCGAGATGATTGAAAGGGACAATCCTCTTGTTTACGGCTTTGGCAACCTCAAGCTAAGCGTAGTAGACAAGCAAGACTTTGCCTTGGTCAAGCCGGCATCAGAGGGAACAAGCACAACGGTTATGACAATAGACTTTGGCTCGAACGTTGTTGACAAGGAAAGAAATTATGGTAACCATTTGCCAATGATTGTGGCAAATGCGAAGTCAAGCGTTGCTGGTGTGAGGGTTGGCGAAAACGTTTTTTACTACGCCATGCCACCAGAATACTTTGTCAGCCCCAGGCTTCCAGCGGAAAGCCATTATGGGCTCATACTAAGAAAGTTATACTATGGCATAGTTTATGGTTGA
>CAZGDN010000076.1:0-4267 GCA_964525235.1 uncultured archaeon
TTTCTGTGATGAGGAAAACCTGGCAGAGCTATGGCATTGAGGAGCCATTGCATCTCTCATACCAGAAGCTTAACTCGCTTGACGGCGACGAGCTAGCTGCTTTGAGAAAGAGCCTTTTAAGGTTCAACGAAGAGGAAAAGAACCCGGCAACCAGGGAACTCTCTGATGCTTATGTTTCGCTTGTTGATATTTGCATTTATAGGAAGAAAATGCTCGAGAAACAGGAGGAACTGAACTCTGTGAGCGACCCTTGCGCGCACCTCTCCGAGTTTGACGAGCTCACTCTCTACAAGGAAAGGCTTCTTGCCTCCACGAGGGATTATGCTGAAAAGGTGGACTCTTTTATTTCGGATAACCCCAGCAAAGCCAAGCTCCTTGAACTGCAATCTGCTGGCTCTGTGCAGGAATTAGAGCAAAAGCTTGCAGAGCACAAGAAGCTCATAGCAGAGCTTAAGGGGGTGTGCAGGTGAAAACAGGAATGCTAATCACGGGCTTTCTCTTATTATTACTTTTGTATAGTGCAAGTGCGTTCACGCTCACTGCAACCCTTGGCACTTCCCCCCTAAGCGGAGATGCAGTCTTTTACGAGGATGGAGCGCGGTGGGGTCAGAGCTACCATAAAGATGACCCTGCGGGAAGTGCAGGGCAGGAACTTTACACACTTCAGACAAGGTACAAGGCGGACTACCCTGCAATAATTGCAGAAAAGGGCACGCAGACGGTTTCACTTGGCGATAATCCTTCACCTCTTCCTTCTGGCAACTTTGTTTTCACGCTTGACGGAGTCTGGCCAAAGGCATTCCTGCGCGGTGGAAAGTGCGCTGGCTCTGCCTGCATTGATGGTCCAATGTTTTCAGTTGTTGTCAAGCACGATGGTGCCTCCTACTGTGGCTCCGGCTGGATGCCGGTCAAGCAGGGGAATATTGGCGCGCCAATTTGTGGCCAGGGAAAGCTTGGCTTTAGGGTTACAAGTTTTAAGGCACCAGAGTACAAGGAAACATGGCTCAAGGTCAACGGAAAAAAGCAGACATGGTACTTGTTGAGGACTGCTGGTGGAAAGGTTGTGGTGCCAGGTGTTGACCCGACTGGTGCAGAGAAAGCAGAGTTAAACTTTTGTGTTTCGCTTTTAATTAACGGAAAGTGGAGCGAGTGCGTTGAAACAGAGCCTGAGTTAAAAGCCCTTCTATCAGGCTCTTCTGGTGGCTCTGCCCCGGTTAATCCATCGGGAACAACCGGTCCATCCCAAATAGCCGAAAGAATAAACCAGAACACCCAGAGCACAGCAAATGCAACGGATAGCACAGTGCAGAACTCTGCTGGGGCTGTTTCAACCATGGGAGACGAGGAATTCAGCAAGTGCAGCCATGACCTTCACCAGAAGGAATCATTGTTTGTTGCCAAGACAAGGTTCAGGTATGACAGGGGAATCGGCTATCCCCCTGGTGCAACTGGCTACAACGAGTTTGTTGAGCCAGAGATAGAGGACAAGGAACCAGTGATTGTTGACCTCAGGCAACAGGGCAGCGAAGAGCATGACGTGTACTCCCTTTTCCTCGCAGCCCACAAGCCAAAAGAGGTTAGCTTGTCTGGTTCCACAACGAAAGAGCCAATGTTTATGACAAGCGTTTCAAAGAATAACACTCAACTGAACTGTAGTGCAAGCTGGGTTTCAGAGAACAAAGAGGTTGGTTGTGGTTCCCCTGATCTTCTGTGGAAGGTTTACGACTACAAAGCACCGTATTTTAAGGAGACAACCCCTGCAGAAAAGCAGAGCACTGGCAAGAACGAGCTTTTAACAAAGGGGCCGCACTGCTATGACGTCTGGGTGTATTACATGCTAAAGTTCAAAAAGAGCAATGCTGCCAATGCAGGATACACTTGGTGGATGAAGTCACAGGACGAGTTGGACAATTATAACAGTAGCGTGGTGAAGGGCTGGAACTTGAGGATAACGGTCCAGGATGAAGCTGGCATCGCTATTGCTGGAGCCAGGGTTGTTGTTTCAGGCAGGGTTGAGGGCGAGGACTGGAGCACTGAAGCCACGACTGACAGCCAGGGCACTGCAAGCTTTATAGTGCCACTCAATAAGAGCCTTAACATAAAGGCAAGCAAGGAAACATACCGCGAGGGAACACTTTCAAACGTGGTTGTTTCAACCGAGTTAGAGAAAACCATCACCCTCCTGCGTGCCACTTATAATATGCCCTTTATTTTCTCAAAGGATGATTTCTGGAAGCTTTGGTATGAGGTGTTGCCTGCATTCCTTGAGCCGAAGCAGGCAACAAAGAAGCTATACCTCCCAGCTAATTCAGAGGAGAGGAAAAAGTTCCTCAGCGACAAGCAGTACACGATTGTTCGCAGTCCTTACACGAAAAAGCTTTACGCAAACGTGGACAAGTTTTTCTGGTGGCAGGAACAGCCATGTGACAAGGGCAGTAGCACCCGCGTTAAAATGAGCGTAACAGACCAGTATCATGCACGCTCACCAGTGGACTATATGGGCTTCAAGATTCCAGCATATGACGTGCTTGTATTCGAGGGTTTGAGGTACAATGAAACCTATTACTCTTGTACATTGATTCCTGCAGAGAACAGGACTGACACGCTGGAGGTAACGTGGCAGGTTGACGCTGATGGCAAGATTTCCTGGAACAACAGGAGGCTAATCAAGGGAAAAGAGAACACGCAAAGCAATCCAGCAACAGGAATCGGCGGGTAACCGGAAAAAAGCGGAGAAGTTGTGGTATGGTGATTGAATGGAAAAAAACCAGAAGATTTTAATCGGAGCATTGCTGGTAGTAAGTGTTGCGGTTGCCTTGTTTTTTGCGTTGCAGCCACCGTCTTTTGAAAGCGAGTACGCACGTATGAGCAGGGTCTGGAAGGAACAGGGTTTGGGTGAATACCTGCATGCCTCAGACAAGCTTTTTTCACTTTCTGAACCAGAAATAGTCAGTATAAAAAACAAGATTGATTCGTTTAAGGCAGGCACTCGCAACAAAGCAGCAGCCAGCCTTGCTGGCGCATACGTGCTATTGCTTGATAGTGCTGAATTGCATTCAGCAATAACCACCACCAGAGAATCACTTTCTAATTCAGACAAGCCCCTCTGTGACAACCTTCCAACTTACAAAGAACTCCAAGAAAAACTCTCTCAATTGAGAGACAAGAGGAATGCGTACATTAAGGCGTGCAACTCTTTTGTCGCAGACTATCCAGCAGAAGCAAAAAGCATTTCCCTGCAAAAAACAACTCCTTCCAAGAATGAGTCACTGGAGGACCTTAATGAAGCGCTTGCTCTGGCAGAGGAGGTGTGCAAGTGAAAAAAGCATTGATCATTGCCCTCATTGTTCTCCTGCTTTCACTTAACACTTTCGCAGCGCCAACTCTTGAAAGCATTCTATCCAAGTACAAGCATGAAATGCCGATAACCATTATAAGAACCAAGACACAGTATACGCAGGATGAAGACAGCTGGAGGCAGTACTTGGTGACACCAGAGCAAGCGGGAGTGAGAGACACAAGCCCACCATACCAGTTCTTTAGAATAAACAAGTACTTTAAAACAGCAGTTCATATTGACCCCAATAAGGGGCCAGGGCGTATTTGCTACCACAACTTTTTGATTCAATATGGTGACTTAACATACGAAGTACAGCCTGTTTTCGTTGATGTAAAATGGTGGCCAAGCAAAAAAAGCTTCAGAGAGGGAACAGACAGGGGCACTTGGTATTTTAAGTTTATAATTAAAAAAGGCAAGGGCGGTAATCTAACAACGTGTTATGAAACACCCGCCAATGAAACATTGGCATTAAAACTTCCAATCAGTAGCAGGATTCATAAGGGCTATTACACAAGAGAAGTTAACGCCTTTAACGAGTGCGGACTGAGATTCTATGTATATGCTGCTGCATGGCACACCGACTTTTCGGATTACATGTGGCTCGGCAAGTTTGACTTTTCAAGGCAAGTGGTGAAAACAGAGTTCTTAAACGAGCTCTTGAAAAAACTGATAAACGAAGCCGACAAGGTAGAGGTTAACCAGGTAATGGAGCCAGGGCAGCAGCCAGAGCCAAGCGGTTGCACTGATGCAGATGGAGACCACTTTTACAGCGAAGCAAACTGTCCAGGAAAACAGGACTGTGATGATTCTGATGCAAGCATTCATCCTGGTGCTAATGAGGTTTGTGGTAATGGTGTGGATGATGATTGTGATGGTCAGGTAGATGAGGGTTGTGCTGGAACTGTTTCCGATGGTGACGGGGATGGT
>CAZGDN010000077.1:0-4224 GCA_964525235.1 uncultured archaeon
CTACCCTATAATAAATAGTGATTCCAAGGTTTAAAAACATGTGTTTTTGGGTTTTCAGGCAAATTGTAGCCATTTTTTACGATATGTTTAAAAAATGTAGCCACCCATTGCTACTGTGTGTTTGTTGAAGTTAGAAAGGCTGGCAAGAAGAAAAAATACTACTTGGTTCATTCTTTCAGGGACGGGAAAAAGGTAAAAAAGCTTAGGAGATATTTGGGTTCTAATTTAAGCGAGAAAGAGATTGAGCGAATCAGGGCTGTTGCTGAAAAGCAGTTGTTGCAGAGAGTGAAGCTCTTCAAGAGAATTCGCAACCCACTCCTTGAAGTCATTTCTGAAGGGGAGATTGAGGCAATAAAGAAACTGCAGGCAGAGAAGGGCTTTAAGGTATTTCACTTATCTGAGAGGCAGTGGGAACTCTTCTCCGAAATCTTTACATATAACACCAATGCGATTGAAGGCTCTGAGTTAAACCAGAGGGAAGTAAAGCAAATCCTTGAAAAAGACAAATGGCCTGAGGACAAGACAAAGGAGGACATCTCCGAAGCTTACGGGGTCAGAGAAGCCATTAAATTCATCAGGGAAACAAAGGAACACGTCTCAGTTGAATTGATTAGAAAGATACATGAAATCGTTTTCAAGAATTCAAAGCCTTTTGCCGGCAGGTTCAGGTCAAAGGGTATTGAAGTGGTTGTAACTGATGGGTGGGGCAATGTTGTGCACCAGGGCGCTCCTGCTGAAAAAGTGGCGGATTTATTGAAAGAACTCGTTAAGTGGTATAATAAATTCAAAAACAAGTATCCGCCTATGCTGCTTGCTTGCGTTGTCCACAATCAGTTTGAGAACATTCACCCTTTCGAGGATGGCAATGGCAGGGTTGGAAGGATTCTGATGAACAATATCCTGTTAAAACATGGCTTGCCTCCAGTAAGCATCGACTTCAATAAGAGGAAAAAATACTACGCTGCCTTGCAGGAATACGAAAACAACCACAATGTCCGTCCAACAATCGAATTATTGCTTGAAGAGTACAAAGCGCTCAAGAAACGCTTCAAGGTGACCACAAAAAAGTAGAGCGTGGTCACCCGGTGATAGCCTCTTTTCAGGGGCCGCTTCGGGCTCAGATGCTTTCAGCTTTTTACTCCGAGTAGAAGCTGCTTATCCAGGGCAGCTTTTCTGGTTCTTGGCCTTTTGCGAGCATTTCCTTCCATTTTTCGTCCGTGAGCCTGCCGTCTTCCATCAGACGCCTGAACTCATGATACGAGAAAACCGGTCCTGCCCCGACAAGGATTCTGCCGTCCGGCACTTTGTATGCAACGAGCATTGTGCGCAGGTAGCCTGTTCCTTCTTCCAGCACTTCCGCTGGGGGGTTCAGGTCTGTGTGAACGTCAGCGATAATCGTTGTTTCCAGCCCTTCTTCCACGTCGATGCCGGAAACCGCAGTCTCCAGTTTGCCGCCGAAGTACTTGATAAAGTTATAGTCCTCTTGGTTCAGTTCCTCGTTTTCCAGTTCCCGCTTTGAGAGTGCGAGCAGTTTTCCTAGTATTTCGCTCAGGCTCTTTATCCTCCTCTCTGCCTTCTTGCTCAATGCATTCCTTTCCTTCAATCCCTTCAGTGTCATTTCGTTCAGTGCAAGCAGACGCGCGTAGAACTCAGGTACTGGCTCTACGTAGCCGACAACTGGTTTTGGCTCAATTGGCATGCTTTTAGCTATAGGGGTGTAACTCTGTTTTGCGTAAAGGATTGTGTCATGTCTCAATTGCGCCCAGGAGCCCAATCCTGCATTCAGTTGCTTGTCTTTCCATGCTGTTCCCTGCATGAATGCTGGATAATCTTCACTATAATCCTTCAGCAGTGCCTTCAGTGAGTACAGCCAACTCCAGTAAAGGTTCTTTTTCCATTCCTGTTCGCTTATGCCGTCGAACTTTGCTTTGATTTCCGCGACTTTTTCCTGGTAGGTCTTTCCGTCCGAATCAACGTAGTCTGCGTCGCCCTCTTCCTCGATTATTTCCAGTGCGCGGTCTGAGCCCAGAACCGCCATTACGTCCAGCCCCCTCGGGAAGCCCCTTATCGGTCCAAGTTGGGACATTTTGTAGGTGAAGGGCTGTGCATTGCCGGTGTAAGCCAATGCAACCAGGTTTTGCATAATGTAAGAGTCAGGAATGAACCTTTGTCCCATTAGCCTCATTCCCTTTGTTTTTGCAAGGCACTGGTTCACGAGGTCTTCTCCGAATGCCACTGCACCGCAGTTTCCTGTGCCGCCGAAAATTTGGGGCGAGCGCAGCACTGCGATCTCCTCTTTGACCTTCAGCAGCTTTGCATCGTCTTCCAATTGCTCCACCCCTGCTTCTGACCCGAACACCTTGTTTATGACATCAACGTATTCGTAAGGAGTTAGGTCGTCTGCAATGCCCACATAGAATGAGGTTACATTGTAGATGCGTTCCCATATCTCATCCGCTTTTCTTCCCTCTATTGAAACATTCTGGATTGAGCCTGCAATGAGCAGTGCCTGCATTGTCTGGATTTTTGCGTCGAATTCGGAAATAAAACCTTTTTCGCAGTCAGGGCAATTGATGCCAATCGGTATCTCAGGGTCTCCCTTCAGCAGGAAGCTCATTCGCCCGTACCACATCATTGCCTTGAAGTATTTTTTGAGTTTTTCGGAGCGAGTGTAGTGCCCTCTTGGCACATACTGGGAGTAGTCCTCCTTATATATGAAGATTGGGCTGTTTTCCATTCCATTGTGCTCTTCGATTAATTTGATTTCCCCATTGGCTTCTTCTTGCACATATGAAGGTATTTGTGCATTCGGGTCAAGCAGCTTCAGCCCAACAGAGAAAAACGCAGCGTTCCTCCTTGTGGCTTCCTTTAGGTCGCCTTCAAGCGAGTTATATTTTTCTTCCGAGTCAGCGAGCATTGCCCTGCTCAGCAGGGTGATGTCTTCGAAGAATTCTTCTTCCTCTATTTCCCTGAGGGTTTCGTCGAATTGAATGTGGTACAAGTGCAGTAGGGAGTCGGATGTGATGAAAATAGGCACTTCACTGTTTTCGAGGTTTTTATAGTAGCTTACAACATCTTCGAATTTCATACGCTCGAACACCATAAAGCCGTTCTGCTCTAGCAGAGTTGAATCCTCAAAACCGAGTTTTTCCTTTACATCGCTATAGTTCTGCGCCTTGCTTAAGTCAAGTGGCAGCTGGTATTGCTCAAGTTTTGACTCAAAGCCCGAGTCCTCCTTTTTGTACTCTGCTGAAAAAAGCGCCTTGTCCACTGGTTCAACGCTTATTTTATCAGTTGGAGCAGTCTGGATTTCCGCTGTTGGGGTTGCAGTCGGCTGTGGGCTTGGTGTTACTGTTGGAGTTGGCTCTTGTAGTTTTGCCTGGCACTTGCCTTTGATGCATTCAATTTTGTTCACTGGCTGGCAGGGAATGCACGAGGTGTTTTTGCAGTTGACTGTTTTCAGTCCACTGTAATCTTTCCCGTACTCGTATTCCACAATGTTGGGGTTTGCCTTTATTTCTTCTTTGGGGTAAGCGCGTGGGCAGGAGCAGCAAGAATCCAATCGCAATCCAAGCGCGCAGTCAGAGTCCTTTGAGCAAGTGTAAGTTTTCTCCTTTGTACACCCAGCCAAAAAAATTCCAAGGAAAACAATCAAAAAGATTACGCCAATAAGCATTTTCTTCAAGCAGCATCACCTTTACAATTGTAGTTTGATTTATTTAAATCTTTTCCCAAACCGTTCGGTCTGGGCAGAAACAGGAAAAGGTTTATTTTTTGTAGATGTTGTCGTGGTGGTCGAAGTCGAGGAACAGGATGAATTTCTTTTTGCGGTCGTATTTGAATGTGAGTACGAACTCTTGTCAATGTGAACTCGTTTTCTGTCGCTTAAATCATGCTGCAGGTTTTTGAAGTGCTCGATTTCAGATTCGCTCAATTGCACTATCTGTTCCATTTTTTTTATTATAATTTTGTATCTTCGCTTGTCTTTCTTGAAAAGTTTTTTTAGTATTGACTTGAGCTTGTCGGAATAACCGTAACCTAAATTCATTCACTCGCCTTCAATTTCTTTTCTCAAGTCCTTGAGGCTCATCTTCCTATAACCATATTTCTTGAAGTGCTCTTCCTCAAGCTTCAGGATTTTCTTCACATAGCTCTCTTTCACTTCCGGCTCAACCTCATTCGGCCCGTACATTTGCACGAACTTGTTCAAGGCCTCGCTTTTGT
>CAZGDN010000078.1:0-4000 GCA_964525235.1 uncultured archaeon
TGTGGCTTAGTGCCTTCAGCAGTTCGAATCTGCTACCCCGCACTCTTATTTTTTGAACTTGAAAACCATATAAATTAGGGTTAATGCAAGGACCGCAATTATTGCACCTGTGATCATTGTTAAATCAGCATTTGGCGGGCTTGGTTTTTCGGGAGGTGTTCCTGGTGGTTCTGGGAAGTTTGTTCCGCCGGCATTGCCTGTTTCCCCGGCCTCATGTTGCCTGCAATCCGGATCCAGTTCAAGCGCGCAATCAGGGTCGCATTTCCCGTCTGAAACCCCGTCACAGTAATCATCTTTTTCCCCTGAACTGCAGTCTTTGGAGCAACTCTCATAGCTCTCATGAGACTGGCAGACACCATCCCCGCAAACATCGGAAAAAGCAGCAACACTGGCTTCTAAGAGTTTCTCTTTTTCTGGATTAAATATCTGAACAAGCTTGCCTTTTTTGTAGTATGGGAGGATTAACGAAAAATTGAAATCAGTTAGTTCAACAGGAGACACTTTGTTTTCATCAAGTGGAGGTGCACTTGAGACAAATTTGTAAATGTAAAAATAATGGGTGTAGAGTACTTTGTTGTCAAAACTTGAAATGATTGCTTTGAAGGTCTTTGGGTTTGGCTCAAGGCTTGGCTGCGGAAAGAGGCTGTCAACATAAACAGCGTTTAACTCAAGGTTTCCCTTGTTGTAATGAATGTCTAAAACATAAACTTTCTCTTGAGCGTAAGCCAGCCCAAGCAAGCAAATCAATGCAAGCAAGATTAAAGTTTTCTTCATCAGCCACCACCTCCTGCAAAGTAATCAATTGCTGCTTCTAAAAACTTGGCTGCCGCAGGGGAAAATGGGCCATTTGCATCAAGCATCATGCTGTTCTTGCTCTTGCTCCTGTGCCAGTTGTCAAAGGTGCAGCCCTTAACACACTCTGAGCCTGGTAAGCTACTCCACTCACTGCAGGACGAGTCCGTGGTGCAATTCCAGGCGGTTGGCAGTGAGGACAGGAATGGTGGCGTGTGACAGTTAGGGCACTCATGGCACCAGTTTAGTGGACTGCTTGAATCATAGTGAGCATAGACTTCATCTGTGTACTCTTCGACAACATATTCATCATGGAGGCCCAGGGTGTGCCCAAACTCGTGTGCTACTATTTTCTTCCACTTGTCTGGCGCCGCCACCTTTGGGTCTAATCCCTTGTATGAAACGCAGAAGTCACTCCAAATTCCCTGCCCGGCTCCACCGTACATATCATCTTTGTATAAGACAATGCCTTTATCGTACTGTGCGCACCTGCTGGCAGAGGTTGCAACCTTGCTCCAATCGCACACAATTAGGCGTGTTGTCTCGCCCGTGCGTGGGTTCACAAAGTGATGGCATTTCAGGTCCCTGTCTGCTTTCACCATGTAAATGTTGATTTTGTCCTTTTTGCTTTTGAATGGCTCAAGTGAAAGAAGGTAATTTGAAGCACTTACTGCTGAGTCCTCAAACCTGCTCTCCTTTGAAAAGTCGTCTCCCAAAAACACAACATCTAGCTTTGATGAGGAATTCCCATTGTGAAGAATAACCTTGCAGGCTCCCCCGCTGCTTGAGATTGAAAAAGATGTTTCTTTTTCAAATGTTTTTCCAGTTTTGTCGGTTACAATTACTTTAACAGAATAGTGCCCTTCAGAGTACCCATTCAACGGCGCAGCAGTTATAGTGTTCCCATACACACCATCATTCGCAGCTAAGTCATTGTGGGAACCATCGTCATAGAGCTGTTTTTCTTCAGTTGGAATTGGGATATCCTGGCAACTCCCATCCGGAGCACATAGTTGATTGATAAAGCTAACTTCAATCTTTGCACTTGCAGCGTTTTCTTGGTTCAAAACAGTGGCATTTACTGTGAGAATTGCTCCAAGTTGCCCCTCAGCTGGCGTCACTGCAGCGGATTCTATTTCTATTTCAACTGGAACTTGGCATTCCTGGGTTTCTGAATTGCACTCTGTTCCGCTTGGACACCCGCACTCAGAGCACTTGTTCATCAGTGATCCATTGTCACAGTACTTGGGTTTTGTTTCAGAGCAATTATTGTAAAGTGTTCCATCTTCACAGAGCTGTGGGGGCACATCCTTGTACAAAACGCAGTCCTCTGTGCTTTTTATCCAGTAGCTTTTTCCCGGTTCTAATGTGGTTGTTGAAATTTCCTGTTTTGCCCCGGTTGAATAATCAAAGTATGTTACTGTTAAGCTCTCTGGATTACACGTTCCTTTTATTTGTTGGATTGTTGCTGTGTTGTTTGGCGTTCCTATTAAATAGGTTTTGTTTGGTTGTAGTGTTTTTGGTTGGAATTGCCAGGGTGTTCCCTCAAGTGTTAAAGTGCAATTTTTTCCAGGTCTTGCGATATAGCCTTTTCCTGGTTCAAGTATATAAGAGGGCTCAGTTATTGTGTCTTGTTCCTGCGTTTGATTGTTGAAGGTGAACAACTGGAACACTTGGCAGTTCTCTTGCAATTGCTGCAAGCTCAGGTTAGTGTTTTTTAATGGAATTGAGAAGTAATTCCAGTTGTTTATGAGGTTTAGAGTAAATGTGTTTGATGGAGTCCCTGTTGGCTCAAGGTTTGGTGTGCATTGGTGGTTTTGGCAGTTATGGTTTGTTGGGCAGTTTCCGCAGTTGATTCTTGTATTGCAGTTTGGTTCTGGTCCTGTTCCGCATTGCCAGTTTAGGTCTTGGCATGTTTTTGGGGTGCAGCAGGATTGGTCTGGCATGCAGATTGTTTGGTTTGGGCACCCACATTGGGTGCAATTGTTTATGAGTGTTCCGTTTTTGCAGTATAATGGTTTGTTTGTACTGCATTGTTCGTAGGGTGTTTCGTCTTCGCAGGTTTGTGGTGGTTGTTCGAAGGATAGAGTGCAGTTTTGTGTGCTTTTTATCCAGTAGCTTTTTCCTGGTTCTAGGGTTGTTGTTGGGATTTTTTCGATTTGGCCGTTATTGTTTTTGTAATATATCATTTCTAGGTTTTGTGGGTTGCAGGTTCCTTTTATTTGTTGGATTGTTGTTGTGGTATATGGTGTTCCTATTAGGTATGCTTTGTTTGCTTGTAGTGTTTTTGGTTGGAATTGCCAGGGTGTTCCTTGTATTTGGATTGAGCATTGTTTTGTGGAGTATGTGGTGTACCCGGTGCCTGGTTGCAGTACGTAGCTTGGTTGTGTTTCGTAGTTGATTTTTTTGTATCCTGTGTTTGAGTCGTAGTAGTATATGTAAGTGATATCGCATGTGTTGTGTAGTTGTTGTAGTGTTAGGTTTGCGTTTTCTAGTGGTACTGAGAAGTAATTCCATTCGCTTTTGAATTCTAAGGAAAAACTAATTGGTGTTGCTGAAGGGCTTGGTGTTGGTGATTGTGTTGGTTGGTTGCATATTGGGAGTGTGTTTATTTCTTTGTTTAGGTATTTTCCTATTAGCATGTAGTCGTGGTAGTCTAGTTGGTTGTTTCCGTCTACGTTGATTCTTCTTTTTTGTTCTGTTGTGCCTTGTTCTAGTCCTTCGATGATTCTGGCTGCTTTTGTGTAGTCTTGTTCTGTTATGTGTCCGTCGTTGTCTGTGTCGCCGTATGAGTCGCATGGTGGTTTTAGCTGGGGTGTGGGTGTTGGGTTTGTTATTGTGATTGTTTTGTATGTCCAGGTTTCTGGCCAGTCTTGGCGGTCTGCTGATATTACTCCTATTTTTGCATCGTTTGACCAAGAGGAGTCTGGGGTAATGGGATAAGTGCAGTTTAGTGTGTACCCGTTTCCTGTGCAGTTCATGTTTTGGTTGAGTATGATGCTGTTTGTGTTGTTGCTGGGTGTTTTGATTGATATGAGTGTGTGCTGTGGTTGTGCGTCTCCGTCTGGGTCTGTTATTGTTGCTTGGATAGTGTTTTCTTGGTTTCTTGTAAGGGTGTTGGTGTTTATTGTTGTTATTGGTCTTGTTCCCGTTGGTGTGGGTGTTGGGTTTGTTATTGTGATTGTTTTGTATGTCCAGGTTTCTGGCC
>CAZGDN010000078.1:4100-4203 GCA_964525235.1 uncultured archaeon
GGGTGTTGGTGTTTATTGTTGTTATTGGTCTTGTTCCCGTTGGTGTGGGTGTTGGTTGGTTGCATATTGGGAGTGTGTTTATTTCTTTGTTTAGGTATTTTCC
>CAZGDN010000079.1:0-4196 GCA_964525235.1 uncultured archaeon
GGATTGTTTTGAGTGTCCTGCGTAGCTCTTTCACTAATGGAATGAAGTCCAGTGTTTCATTGGCATGGTCTGAACGCGTTCGCATGTTGAGTATGAGCTTTGTCTTGTTATCGGCCAGGAACACTGTTTTAGTGTAGTTTCTGACCTTTTTTCCATCTACTCTGTTGAGGTAGTAATGAGATGGGTTGGTGTTGGAGAAGCCTGTTCCGTCAATGCTTGCTTCAACGTCTTTCAAACCCAAGAGTTTTCTGCAAGCTCTAACAAGCATCTCGAACACTCTTTTTGGTGTTCGCTGCACAAACTTTTGGAGAGTGGTGAAGTGTGGAATGCGCTTGATGCACAGCATTCTCTGCAGGTTGTTTTCTTCGCAGATTTCAACGAACCTGCGGTATGAAACGTTGAGTTTTTCCCTGTAACAAACCAGGAAAGCTAGTTTGATGTTGCCGTACATTTTCTTGGAGTGATAGTGCTTGGTGTTTTTCACGCCTGTTAAAAAACACAGTTTTTCTACCAATTGGAAAAAGTTATTAACTCGAATGGGGTATAATACGTTCATAAAGGGTCACCATAGATAGGAGGCACAACCTCCTATTTATGCCTTTATAAATCATTTCTACAGAGCCCTTCCACTTTTTGGAAAAAATTCACCCTTTATTGCTTGGCAGTGGCTACGTGTCTGATGAGAGCTTCTCCTCACTGCAACTGGAAACCATTTAATAATTGAATTCTGCAGTAATAGTGTATGGGCTTGTGGAAGCATTCTTTCAGGAAAGCGTTTTCTGCACTCGTTGTAGTGCTTGCCTTGCTCTTGGTCTTCCTTGTAATCCTGCAGGCCAGTGAAAGCCTGCGCAAAACCAGTGAAAATGCTGGTTTTTCAACAATTAAAAGCCAGGAAAGCAACGTGCAACGTGAGTTTTCTTTGCCCGAAGTCAGGGTTGAGGTCGTGCACGGCAGCGAGGGCTTCACCTTGAGGGATTTAAACATTCAGGTAAGCGACGAGAACCAGTGAGCGCGCTTATTGAACCCTTGTCTGAACCAGATCAGAGAAAGGCTATTGCGCTGTTTTAGGCTTCACTGTAACAATTTCTCCAGAGTTAAAGTCGTAGTAGTAGCCCTGCCCTAACAGCAGGGGGTTGTCGAATGCGTGCACTCCATCCTTGAAAACGCGGCCGATTTTTGGAAAGGCATCCTCCATTCCGGGATAGAGGTTGATGTTGCCGGTTATGAGTGCTGCGGGAGCGTATTGAATGGAGTACTGGTCGGAGAGCGTTCTTGCACTGGCCGTATTCGCATCAATGACGCTGACATTTGAGAAACGAAGCCCAAGGCGCGAGTTGAGGAATGAGAGCAGGTCCTTTGCGTCCCTGCAAGCCCAGCACTGCGTTGGCTCTATCACTGTAACTGAGAGGAGACCTTTCACTGTATTGGAGTCCAGGTCCTTGTACGGCGGAAACTTTGTTCTCACGACAAACGAGCCGTCTGCTTCAATCGAGCCAAGCGGGGCAAACTGACTGAAGAAATTGTAATCGCGAATCTCTCTGGAAAAAATCAGCGCTGGAACAAAGCCAAGGTGGTATTTTTCCACTATCTTTTTTCCATTAACTGAACCCGCTTCAACTCTCTTGACACTTTTTACTTTGATGTTTTTCAAAAGCAACTGCATTTCATTTGACTGCAGTGGGTCAAAGCAGGAAGCACAGGAAGAGTCCACGAGTTCGGTTGCATTAACCAGGCCAGCAAACCTTTTTTGCTTCAAATCCCAGTAAACTGGAATTCTTGCCCTGAACACGAGCGAGCCATCCCCTTCAATTGAGCCCACCTCGTCCCAGTTGCCAAATAGGCTCTTTGAAGCATTCTTTATAATGATTGTTGGAACTGACTCAATTGAGTACTCTTTTGTTAATTCCTTGCCCTCATTGGAGTCAAAGTAAACTTTTTTAAAATCAAACTCTTTGTTCAGGTCATGCAACTGTTTTTTGAACAACTCGAAGGAAACGCACTGGTTGCAGTCCCTTACACTCAGCTCAATTAACTCGATTTTGCTTGCAGCAGTTTGAACCTGAACTGTCTGCGTTTTCTTCACGGTCTGCTCTGGAACTATATAGGTAACCCAATAGAAAAGCATAACGACTGCAATGAAAACAACCAGCCCAAGCCCAACCAGTGCTGTTTTCTTTTTCGAGAGAGGCTTCATTTCAACCAGTAGAGAAAGAGCAGAAAAGGAATTAAAAGCGTATTCCCAGAACAAGGCGCTGAAGATGACCCGGAGGAACAGGAGAGCAAAACCGGTTTCGGGCAACACTATCAAGTCAAAGGGCTGATGCATTACACAAAATTAAAATCCTGCGGTAAAAAACCCTGGCTTAAAAGCCAAGGCATTCTCTTTCACCACGCACATGAACAAAAGAAGACAACGATATATTTAAATACCTGTTTGGTATAATACTATTTTGGTATATATATGAAATTTTATGATAGGGAAAAAGAACTTCGTTTTTTAAAGAGCGCAGCAGCCCTTAGGGTTGCAGTGGTTGGAAGAAGGCGCATTGGCAAAACAAGGCTTGTTGAAGAAGCATTCAATGACTGCCTTGTGCTGTTTGTTTCCGCAGAAAAAGCTGAAAGCGAAATAATAAGCGGTTGGGTGGAAGAGTACCCACAACTCAACTTGCCCAGGGTTAAAACCCTGAAAGAATTTTTCAGTTTTCTAATGGCTCACTTTAAGGGCGTGATTTTCATTGACGAACTCCAAAATGTTTTGAAAGTGAACAGATCGTTTGTATGCGACCTCCAAAGGCTGCTTGACAAAAACCGCCAAAGAGGCATTGTTGTCTCTGGTTCTTACATTCGCACAATGAAAAAGCTTGTTGAAAACTACAAGAGTCCAATATTTGGAAGGTTTGACTCCATAATAAAACTCCGCGAACTGGATTTTTCCACTGTCCTCGAAATAATGCACGACCTCGGCTACAACACCGAAGACACAATAAAGTTTTACTCAGTTTTCGGAGGAATCCCAAAATACTACGAAACCATGGAAAAAATGCCCAAAAAAAGCGTTTTGGAAGCAATAAATGAACTCTTCATTTTTTACCCACGACCACTCTGCGAAGAAGTCAAAACAACCCTTAAAGAAGAATTCGGAAAAGACTACAAAAACTTTTTTTCCATTCTCTCTGCAATATCAAGGGGAAAAAACTCGCTTGGAGAAATAAGCGATTTTGTCGACAGAGAACCCACAAAACTCACCAAATACCTTGCCTTACTCAAAGAAGACTTTGAAATCGTCAACCACGCCAAACCCACAGTAGGAAACCAAAAAAGAGGATTATACTATTTGAACTTTAACCTCGCTGAATTCTGGTTCAGGTTCATTTGGCGCCACCAAGAACTCCTGGAAAGAAACCTGGAAAAAGAACTCGCTGCAAAAACAGCACAAAACATCAACGCATTCATCGGAGAAAAATTCGAAGAAATATGCAAGCAGGCACTGGAAAAACTCTCAGAAGAAAAAAAATTGTTTCGCTTCGAACGGGCAGGCAGGCAGTGGGGAAAAATCAAAGGAAAACCAAAAGGGCAAAACACATACGAAATCGACATCGTCACACTAAACGAGCACACAAAAGAAATCCTCTTCGCGGAATGCAAGTGGAAAAAAGGAGTGAATGCGGAAAAAGCGCTCGCGGAACTAAAAGAAAAAGCAGCATTCGTGCAATGGAACAACCAAAAAAGAAAAGAACACTACGCAATATTCGCAAAATCATTCAAAAAACGCGCAAAAGAAAAAAACACGCACTGCTTTGACCTAAAGGACTTGGAGAAAGCCTTCAAGAAATGAAAAACGAAAACCCAAAAATCGAAATTCCAAGAAGCCATTCTTTGAAAAACACAGCAACCCAAAGTTTGATATTCTGCCAACCCACTTTTTGAAAACATCCAACCGTGCAAGCGCAGACTTCAAGTTCGAAGACAAAACATTCGAAGTGGGGGGCGCCTCCAAAACAAACCGCCAAAAAGCAGACTATTTAATCGTGGACAGCCTGGACACATCAAAAAACAAAATACCCCTGTTCTTAATTGGGCTCACTTATTAACCAAAAAAAAGCGTTCAAGAAATGAAGAACTATTTCCCCCCTAAACTGCATGCAATGGAAAGAATTCATAGAAACGGTTTTCATCAAACCAAGCGCACTTAAAAT
>CAZGDN010000080.1:0-3987 GCA_964525235.1 uncultured archaeon
GGTAATGATAGTAAGGGATACTAGTGCTCTGGAAATTTTGCTATTAAACTCTGTGCGAATTTGACTCAGGCACACAGTGTTTTTTCTACTTGCACCTAATCTGCTGTTTTTGGCTTGGCTTGCATTTCTTTTTTTCAACCCATTCTGTTTTGGTGACAGTTTCACAGAACTCCGAGCTTGGGGCTTCAACGCTGTAATTATAATCCTTGACTGCTTCCCTGCACTCTCCACTGTATTCAACTTCAAACTGGGCGGATGAATTCCCTGAAATGGTCTTGCTCTCCTCTCTTGTCGCAACCGTTTTTCCATCGTTGCCAAGAAAGTTAACCGTTAGAGTGAAACTGCCGCTTTTTTCCTCTTGGTTGAATACCTGCACCTTCAACCATGCCCTGCAGCCCCCAAACAAGCCAGTGAAAACACCCCCCTCGAGCACAGCAGACTTGTGCTTGAAGGGTCTTTGGTTACACTCTATTTCTTCGTGTTGCACTGGTTCTTTTACTATTTCACATGATTCACCTTTATGGGTTGAAACAACACAGCCCAGTTTTAAGAGCTTGCTTTCAGGGTTGAGCTTCTGGTTTAAGCTGTTTGAAATGCTCTCAAGCTTTTCCACTACCCTGTTTAAATCCATGCTGTTTGGGACAACGTCAAGCAAGACAAGCCAGTTTCCTTCCAGGTAAACAAGCCTGTACGCATCCTGTCCTGAGAGCGTGCTTGCCTTTAAGAAAACCGAGTTCTCTCCATGGAAACCAGCTGTTTCTTCAATGCCTGTACCAGAAGAGCGCAAGTTCTCCAAGGAATATTGAAAAAAAGCCCTTGCTTTTTCATTTTGGTCAAAAAATGCAAGAACCTGTGCAACAGCAAAAGAGCCCTGGGGCAAACCAGTGACAGAATATTCAAGGCTTAAGTTGTTGAGGTCAATTGCTGCAATACTGCCACTGGTCCCTCTTGGAGCAAGCATTCTTGCATGGGAAAGCCCCGCTGGAAAAAAACCAGCCCTGTCAGCGATATAGCTATAGCCTTCCTCGCCAGTGTCACCCCTTGTCACTGCAAAACTTCTCAGTTTTTCTTCGCTGGACTTTAAGTCCAGCTCTAACTGCTTTGAAATCCTTAGAAGCGAGTGCGAGAATAGTTTTTCTGTTTTTTTCTCAATGTCTTCATCGCATTCTTTCAGGCTTGAAACCGGAATCGTTCCCTTTTTTGCATTAAAAGAACAGGCGTTTAATGGCAGGGATTCTGCAGCAAAGGAATCCAGCAAGGAAAGATATTTTTCAATTGAGCCATCAATAAAAGAAGAAAAATTCTCCCGTGACAGAGAAAGCGGGGGTTCCAATTCCTCAAGGTATTGTTTTAGGACTTCTTTGCGGAAGTGAACCTTGGAAATGGACTTGCTGATGTGACATGAGGAATCTGAGCCCGGCAGTACGCCGACAAGAACAATGCCATTTTCAACTTCTTTTCCTCTGAGTTCGAGGGAAGCCGTTGCCCTGCTGCAAGAAGCAATTGCCTCATTCAGGCACTGAACATTCGAGTCACATTGCCTTGTCCCCGGAACTGAGTTGCATCCTGCTAAAAACAACAAAAACCCGAAAAGGACCAAGATGATTGCCTTCAAGCAACTCTACTCCTTATAATAAAGGCTGGCTCAGAGCCGATAAGAGTATGCACTCTTGTTTTAAAAAAACCTGCGCTGGGCAAGCAAAAATAGGCAATCAAGCTATGAACAGAAAAAGAAGGCAAAATCGGCATAAAAAAAGAATTGAGCGGCACACTCCCGCGAACAAAGTCGCGCTATTTTGGCAAAAGCCAGAATGCGCGCATTTTTGCCAAAAAGCCAAATAACGTGTGCTTTTCACAGAAGAAAGGTTTTTATGAAAAAAACCAAACAATAAAAAATTACTACAACTTCCAAAATTTTGTTGTATGAAGAAACAGAAACTAGTTACTTACAACAAAATTTTGCCCCAGCTAAAGCCAGATGCTTCGGCCGTGGAAGTGTGAAAGCAAGCAAAAAAAGAATTGAAGAGCAAGGCTCTCGCCCTGCTTTTTAGTTATCTCACGGGCACGTTCCAACGATTGGCTTTGCGCCTGTCAGGGTCTTGTTTGAAATGCCGCCTACTACATCATAGGAAATCGTCACATTATAACTGTAGGTTTGCCCTGAGGTGCAAGTCTTGTTCGCGCTTGCTGCCGGGGTGGTGCTGGCTCCAGCGTTCAGGTTCACATCTGCAATTCCAAGCGCAACACCGTCCACTGTGATGTCCTTGAGTGTTATCTTGTCATTGCTGGTGTTTTGCACCGTGAAAGTAGTGTTGCTTGAAGTAATCTTCCAGTCTGCCAGTGCCAATGGCGAAGTGGTCTTCCAGTAAGAACGACTCTGCTGCTCGTTTATTCCACTGCCAAGCCCAGGGAACCAACCCATTACTCCAACAACAACCAATGCGATTACAATGATTACTGCGAGGATAATAAGGTATTCTGTTGCACCTTGCCCTTTTATGTTCATATCTCAACCTCCTTTAAAATGCAAGTAATTGTTAAGTAGTAGGATTTAGTTATATAAAAAGCTTTCCTTCAAGTTGGCGGTGTGGAAATCCTTTGAATTGAATTTTAAAATACATTCAACCGACAGGAAGAGGGTTTTCATGAAAGCAAAAAAAGGCCTTTATAACCATGTCTACAGGGCCTGTCAAAAAAAAGAGGAAAAAACACCATTCTTCAATTTATTTTGTGAAGCAATGTTTTGCTGTTTTGCCACAGCGGGCTTTTTTCGTTTTTCTTTGACGAACAAGACCTGTCTTTTTCTAAAAGAAAGGCAGTTAGTGAGCCCGACGGGATTCGAACCCGCGACACCCAGGTTAAGAGCTTCACCCCACTTTTCTTCCAAAAAGCAGTCTGGTGCTCTGCCGAACTGAGCTACGGGCCCACTTGAGCACTAAGAAAACTTCTTGGGATATATTAATAAGGTTTTCTAGAAATGCTTTGGTCTTCCTTCGTTTTTCCTTGTTTCTGGAGCCAATTCCTTCAACATATTTTTTGATTGCTTTTGTAATGGCTTTAGAAAGAGTGCATTTCCTCTGAACTCTTTCTTTTGGTCTTTGCTGGGCAATTTATTTTAAGAGTTTGGTGGTTCTCTGCTTGTATGAGCAAGAGCAGTGAAGCTTGTGGTTTTCTGGGTGAGCGGGCATTGCATTTTGTTAGATCTGTAAGCAAAGAAACGCGGGTTAGGGTTCTTGGCAGTGACTTAATTGTTTTGCCTGGCGTTTACCCGCCGGTTTTCCAGGACTCAACTGAGCTGGCTAAAGCGGTTCTTGTAGCAGTGAAAAAGGGCGATTCAGTGCTTGATTTTGGGTGCGCTTCTGGTGTTGTCTCGGTTTTTGCTGCAGGGAAAGCTTCAAAGATTACAGCGGTTGACATTAGCGAGAGGGCAGTTGAGTGCGCTCGAAAAAACGCAGAACTGCATGGTTTTTTGCATAAATTCAAGGCACTCAAAAGCAACCTCTTCTCTGCCCTTAAGGGAAAAAAGTTTGACTTAATTGCCTTTAACCCTCCTTTCAGCCCAGCAAAGCCCAAGAGTGCACTTGAAGCACCCACTGCAGATTTCAATTATTCAACACTCAGGCGTTTCCTGAGGCTGGCCAGGAAGCATTTGAGTGAAAGGGGAAGAATTTTGCTTGCTTTCTCTGACTATGCGAATCTTGCCTTGCTTGAATCGCTTGTTGTGAAAAATGGTTATTCCAAGAAAACACTCTCAAAGGCTAAGGGAAAAGATGGCTTTACCTATTTTGTCTTCGAACTCAGGAAAAAATAGTTTCGTGAAGTTTTTTCTCTTTTTGGCAACCTGTGTTTTTTCTACAAGCGAGAATTTGTTTCTTTTCACACCTGCCTTTTTATGATTGAAACTTGGTTTCTTTTTTTGCAACGTGTCGTTATAGGTGAAACATGGTTTTCTTTGGCGAACGTAGCCTTTCTTTTTTCCTGAAAATT
>CAZGDN010000081.1:0-3928 GCA_964525235.1 uncultured archaeon
CTATTGGGGTGAATTTTCACCCTTTTCTTTTTTTGTTTTTTTGATTGCTCTTAGCATTTTTTCCGTTTTTTTTTGAGTGTTTGTTGGTGAGTTCCCTTTTTTTATTTTAATTATCCTTTCTTTTGCTGTTAGTGTTTGGTTTTCAGTTTCCTGGTTTTTTTTGGCTGGCTCTTGTGAGCTCCTGGTTTTTTTTGTGGGCTCTGGCTGGCTTTCGAACCTGTTTTAAAATGTTGCTTTTTTTTGTTTATTCGAGGTGGTTTTGTTTGGCTTTTGAGGTTTTGGCTGCATTGGTTGGCTTGTTGTTTTTGCTCTTGCCGTTTTTGCTCGTGTTGTTTTTTGCGTCCATCAAGATTATCAAGGAGTACGAGCGCGGCATCAGGTTCACTCTGGGGAGGTTCACTGGCGTGATGGGTCCTGGTGTGAATTTTATTATTCCGGTTTTTCAGTCGTTTAAGAAGCTTGATATCAGGATTAAGACTGTTGACATTCCGAAGCAGGAGGTCATGACAAAGGACAACGTGCCAGTGCGGGTGAATGCTGTGGTATACTTTGAGGTCAAGGACCCAGCAAAAGCAGTGTTGAACATTCAGGACTACAATTATGCTGTTGCCCAGTATGCCCAGACTGCGTTGCGTGACATCATTGGAAACAAGAGCCTTGACGAGGTTTTGTCGAACAGGGAAGAGATTGCAGCGGAGATTGAAAGGGTTGTTGACAAGGAAACTGACCCCTGGGGCTTGAATGTTACCGGCATCAAGATGCAGGATGTTGAGCTGCCGGAGAACCTTAAGAGGACAATGGCAAAGCAGGCAGAGGCAGAGCGTGAGAGGCGCGGTGTAATCATTAAGTCAGAGGGGGAGGTTCAGGCCTCTGCAAACCTTGCGAAGGCTGCTCGAACGCTTGCAGCAAGCCCTGGCGCGCTGCACTTGCGCACCCTTAACACCCTGAATGACCTGTCAAGTGACCAGTCCAATACTGTGATTTTTGCCCTGCCTCTTGAGGTTCTGAGAGCCTTTGAGGCGGTTGGTCACCTGGATGAAATTGCTGGCTTTAAGGGGAAGAAGTCAAAGAATGCCAAGTGAACCGCTTTATTTTTTTCTAATGGGGAGAGAGCTTAATGCTTTCTTCTCTTTTCTTTGTTTTTGTTCTTGCTTTTTGTGACAGAAATGTTTAAATACTGCTTTTGCCTATTAACTAATTGTTTTAATGTGTGATGGTGGTTTCTTGAAGACGGATGTCTTGTTCACGGTTGGCGGACAAAACTTTCACTTGCCCAAGCTTATTGGTGCGTTTCTCGTGTTTGGCGCAGTTCTGATGCTGTTCCAGGGTGTTGCCCAGATGTTTGATTCCTGGGATGCACTCAAGGATTACCCAAAGTGTGTTGACGCGGTTCAGGCTCCTGCCAGTGGGGATGTTGTTAACGCCCAGTTTTCAATGTATAAGGAGTGCAAGGAGATTCTTTACCGCAAGACTGGCGTTCAGTTGCTTTCATCGCAGGTGTTGCCTTCCACGAGGCAGAAGTGGATTGCTCTCATTGGGCCAATCGCTGGAATTTTCTTTTGGTCAATAATGTTCTTTTTTGGAATAATGCTTTATAACACTGGCAAGATTGTTATTCCAATAGAGCACTCAAAGGCAAGAAAGAGGAGGGGGAAATGATTTTTTCCCCTTAGTTTATTATTACTGTTTTTGTTTTTTGTGATTTTTCTATTTTTCCTGCTTTTGCCCCAACCAGTCTTTTCACGCCGGCTTGCTCGCATGCTTCCAGCAAGCGCTTTGTTATAATGCCGTCCAGTACAATCGTGTGGGTGTTCTTGTGTTTTTTGAGTGTTTTCAGGAGGTCCCGAACGCTCACTTCTTCCAATTCTTTCATTTTTTCGTCGAAGATTTTTGCCTTGAGGCTTCCCTTGATGGAATTCATGGTTGGCTTTAGCTTTTCGATTTCTTCCAAGTCTTCCTTGCTTGCTGTCTTTGGTGGTTCTCTTGCAATTTTTTCCGCTGTTTCTCTTCTCTCAAAGCGTTTTCTTGGAAGAGAAACAGGCCTTGGTGTTCTAAATGGTTCTCTTCTGGTGAACGACCTTGAAGCATTTTCTCTTCTTTCTATTACCTCTGTTAGCGGAACCTTGCGCCTTAGGGCCATTATTATTTCTTTTCTTGAGAGTTCTTCGACTTCTTTGCCGTCTGGGGCTCTTGCCACAAAGTCAACATCTGTTAGTGCTGCGAGTTTTCTTTGAATGAGTTCCCCGCCGCGGTCTCCATCCGAGAACAGGGTCACGGTTTTTTTCTTGCACAGTTCGACTATTGTGTTGCTTATCTTTGAGCCATCCATGCCGATTACGTTTTTTATGTTGTTTTTTAGTAGGTTGAGTACGTCGGCTCTTCCCTCGACCACGATTATGGAATCTGAGTCATCTATTGCTGGTCCTGCTGGCAGCTTGTCTTTGCCATAGCCTTGCACTTCGCTTGTCCTGACTCTTTCCCTGACTTTTCTTGCAATTTCTTCTGATTCCGGGATTTGGTCGTGCATGAGTTTTTCCAGGAGCTGTTGGGCCCTGTTCACAACCTCTTCTCTTTTTTTTGCTCTTGTGTCCTGTATTTCTCTTATGAAAAAAGAGGCCCTGCATGGTCCAACCTTGTCGACGGTTTCAATGGCTGCTGCTAGAATGCTTGTTTCAACCATGTCCATTGAGCTTGGCACTATTACTCTGCCGGTTGTGTTCCCGCCGTGTGTTGCGAGGGTGATTGTGATTCTGCCGATCTTGCCGTTTTTTTGGAGTTCTCTCAGGTCGAGTTCTTCCCCCAGCAAGCCCTCGCTTTGGCCAAATATTGCCCCGATTATATCGTGCTTGTCGACTATTCCATCGATTTTGAATGTTGCAGCAATCTCGTATTTGACTGCATTAATGTATGTTTTTCCCATTTTGGTCACTTCCGTTTTTTTTTGTTTAAAGAATTAGTCAGCCAACTGCTCGAGAGCAGAGCGAACCTCTTGGCTCTTTCCGTGCACGAGCACTGTTTTGTTTCTTGAGTGAATTCCGCTTTTTATTTCTGTTTTTTTGCCAAGGAGTTTTCCCAGCTCTTCTTCAATTTCCCTGTTTGCTTTTCCCTGTTCTGCTGGCGCTTTTGTGTCCAAGAGCAACGAGTTGCTCCATGTGTCAAAGCCTTTTACCTTGAACGCATTTCGACCAGGGGAAACGCGGATTTTGAGTATTACTCCTTTACTGCTCTCAATTAATTTAATCATCTAACAATTGACCGCTAATTCTTTTTATGTATATGATAAGACTTAGCTGGGCAAAGGTTTTTAATGAATGTGCTTTTCTTGCTTTTTCCACTGCTGTTTAAGTGTGCCTGTTTGCTTTTTTTCCTTCTCTTTCAAGTGCTTGTTTGTGTTGGTTGCTGGGTGTTTTGCATGCTTTGTTTTAGGTTCTTTTGTGGCTTTCCTGTTTTGTGCTCTGATTTTTTAAGCATTCTGTTCATTGTTTTTTTTGATGGCGCGCTATAAGAAGGGAGCTGACGCTGAACGCGAGCTTGTGCAGTTGCTTTTTGGAAAGGGCTTTAGTGTTGTCAGGGTTGCTGGCTCTGGTGCTACTTCTCTTCCCTGCCCTGACTGCCTGGCTTTGTCCAAGAAGAAGAAGATGGCTTTCGAGTGCAAGGCTTGGTCTGGCAAGTACTTGAACATTTCAAGGGCTCAAATGGAAGAGCTTGTTTCTTGGTCGAGGAATGCTGGTCTTGAATTGTTTGTGGCTTGGAAGATTCCAAGGCTGGGGTGGAGGTTTCTTCGCTTCAGGGACTTCAGGGAGAATGAGAGGAATTTTTCCATAACACTCAAAGAGGCTCTTCGAAAGGGAATTGTGTTCTCGGTGCTTGTGGGCGAGCAAAAGCAGCTCCCAAAACATGCTTAAGTGCTTTGAGCTGCGGGCCTGGC
>CAZGDN010000082.1:0-3849 GCA_964525235.1 uncultured archaeon
AATGAAACGCTATTGGGAAATAGACTCGCTTCGCGGGATTGCGATAACTTTAATGATTGCATACCATTTCCTTTTTGACCTGCACTATTTTGGTTTTGTAAAATTTTGGATTCCGTATCCCTATTGGCATTTCGCACCTGCATTTATTGCTTCCATGTTTCTCTTGACTGTTGGAATCTCTCTTTCAATCAGTTTCGCTCGAGCAAAGAAAAAGTTAAGTAAAAAGGAGCTGTTCAGGAAATACTTTTACCGGGGCACAAAAATTTTTTCACTTGGCCTTCTTGTAACCGCAGCAACATGGGTTTATCCACACGATGGATTTATTGTCTTCGGAGTACTGCACTTGATTGGCTTGAGTATTATTCTATCAATCCCATTCCTCGGCTTGAAAAAGGGCAGTTTCCTTGCCGGGTTAATCGTCGTCTTAATTGGGTTACTCCTGCAAGGGCACTATTTTGGGTTTTCCTGGCTTTTGTGGCTTGGTTTTGTGCCCCGCAGCTTTTACACCCTTGACTATTACCCCTTACTGCCATGGTTTGGATTGGTGTTGATTGGATTGTCTTTTGGAAAAACCCTCTACCCAAACGGAAAAAGAGCATTCAATACACCAAACCTTGGAAGGAAAGCCATTACAAAAGCCCTGGCCTTTCTTGGAAGGCACTCGCTCCAAATTTACTTCTTGCACCAGCCGGTGCTTGTTGCATTGCTTTTTCTCCTTTTTGGATTTCGCGGTTGAATCTTTGCCAAGCCTATGCCTTGCCTATGCTTGCAACACAGCAAGTGCCCTGTTTCAAGCACCTGCACTTCGAGAAATACCATGGCCTGAAGCCGTTAAACTGTTGCTTTCGGATTTCGCTTAAAAGAAAAGCAGAATTGTAACAGAACACGTTAAAGTGGTATGGCCCAAAAGAACCAGCCCTGTATTTTATTAGGGAATCAAAGCCTGCCTCTGTGCCGCCCATGAAAAAGCGCTTGTCTGCTTCACCGCGTGCAAGGCAGACCTGGGAGCTTGAGAGTTTCAAGCCGGAGAGCACTTCTTTCACATTTATTTCCCCGGGCCCAAAAAAGTTGAAGTCCTTTGTCGTGATAATAGTACCGGGCTTTGAAAAAGCTATGCTGAGCGCACCCCGCAGTGTTCTACTGCCAAAAGAGTTTGCTGGTGGAAGTGCTTTATCGTTTGCCTCGAGGCTCAGCTGGTAAAACATAAAGAGACCTGCAGCAAACAGCAACAAAAGAATGCCTTCGACAGCACTCCATTTGTTCAATGGCATGAATAAAATAGTGATTGATTATTTATATTCCTTCCCACTAAAGCGGCGGTGCAGAAATCCCCTGGACTGAGTTCTAAACTGCATTCGATTGACAAAGGAAAGCTGTTTTATGAAAGCAAAAAAGGCCTTTATAAATCATTTCAACAGAGCCCGTTAGAGCAAAACCACTCACATCTCTTCCCATGTTTCAACAAATGCGTCCACAAGCTTGTCCAAAAAGGATTTCTTATAGCTTGTGAGCAAGCGCTTTGCTTCACCCGGGTTAACAAGAACAAAATAGGTTCTCTTCGGTGTGCGCTTTTTTTCAACCAAGCCAGCCTTTAACAGTTTCTGCATGTGAAAGGAAACAGTGCTTGGCGCCAGCCCGAGAAAGCGAGCAAGCTGCCTGTTTGTCGAGCGCTTTTTGTCGATTAAAAACAGCACGATTCCTCTGACGCTTTCCTCCCTAAGCAGGGAAAGCGTTGTCTTCTCGCTCTCAGAGTGCTCGCCGACCAATGGAAAAAAGCGGGTGAACTTGCCGCTCTTTTGTGACTTTATAAGCCTGGTTTTCTCGAGAACGTCAAGGTGGTACTGCAGTGCACCAATTGCCAGTCCGGTGCGCCGTTTCAGCTCACGAAAGTGAATGCCAGGCGCCCTCTTTATTTCCCTGTAAAGCTTTTTTCGCGTGGGAAGCTCGAGTGCCTGCTCCCTGTCAATCATCGCGTTTACCTCTTGAAGAGCGCCAGGAACAAGCTGGCGAAGATAACCAGCTCGAAAACGCTTTCAGCAGCCCAGTTGAAAAAGTGCCCTGGGCTGAAGTAGATGTCCACAACCTTTAAGAGCCACTTCAGGAAAAAGAAAACAAAAGCAAGTGCGATGAACGCATACCTTTTAGAGTGCTTTCTCCTGTAAGCAAGGAGTGCAATAACCATTAACCCAAGTGAAAGCAGGAACACAGCCCAAGTTGTTACAGTACTGAGAGACTCTGCAGCCGAGTTAAGCGGCCTGAGAAAATCCCAAGGCTGTGATTCAGCAAAAACAAGCCCGAATGAAAACACAAAAAAGAGCGATATTATAACAGGTAAAGCCCTCTTCAATAAAACCACCTTCCAATCTTTTTTGAGCGGAAAAAATTATAAAACCATTAAAGCAAAAAAAAGAGAAAAGGGGAGGGTGAGGTGAAACAATCATGCCCCCCAAAAGGAGTTAAAGGGTTTGTTTGGCATAGAAACCTTCGCTCGCAATTTATAAAGGTTTTATGGTATGGCTGTCGAAATAAAGGTACAAAAATCGAATTCTATGGATAGCAGCGGTTCATTGTGCGCGGGAAAGCCACAACATCCCGGATGTGGCTCGCTTTGGTAATCCAGGCAGTAAGACGGCCTAGCCCGAGACCAAAGCCAGCGTGCGGCACGCTGCCATACTTTCTCAGGTCAACGTACCACTGGTAAACCTTGGGGTCAAGGCCCTGTTCCATCATTCTCTTAACCAATACTTCCTCTTTCCATGTTCTCTCACCAGAGCCAATGATTTCACCATAGCCCTCTGGAGCCAAAACATCGTTGCAGAGGATGTGCTGCGGGTCAGCAGGGTCTGGCCTGTGATAGAAGGGCTTAAGAGAAGCAGGGTAATGCGTTATAATAAGCGGCACGCTCAAATCCTTTGTTATCTCCCTTTCCTCCTTCTCGCCAAGATCGTCACCGCTCTTTATGTGTGGGAATTTTTCCCTCGCCAGCTCAAGCACGTCCTCGTAGCGCATTCTCTTGAACCTTTTCTCGATTGTGGGCTTGAGGGTTTTAGGGTCACGGCCCAGGGCAATTAACTCTTTTTTCCTTCTCTTAACCGTTTCCTTCACTATGTACTTGACCATTTCTTCCTCGAAGTCAATTATTTCCTTCAGGCCAATCCATGGAATTTCAACCTCAGCGTGCCAGAACTCTGTGAGGTGCCTTGTTGTCTTGCTTTTCTCAGCGCGAAAGCTTGGCGCGATAGTGTAAACGTTTCCAAGGGAGTACATTAAAACCTCGAGGTAGAACTGCGAGCTCTGGGTGAGGAAAACTTTCCTGCCAAAGTAGGGAACCTTGAAAAGAGTCATTGCTCCCTCAACCATTCCGCTGACAAACATTGGCCCCTGCACTTCAGTGCAGTCCTTTTTTTTCATGAACTCGCGGAAGCATTCAAACACTGTCTTGCGGACCTTCAGGGCATCACGCATTTTCTGGCTGCGAACCCATAGGTGCCTCACGTTCATCAAAAACTCGATTGAAAAATCCTTCTGGATTGGAAAATCCTCAGCCAAGCCAACTATTTCAATGCTCTTTATTCTGAGTTCAACTCCGCCTGGGGCTCTCTTGTCAGGAAGCAGTTCACCTTTAACATAAACACTTGATTCAATGGAAACAAGCTGTGCAGCCTCTGAATCCTTTTTGTCCATTGCAGGCAAGTCCGCAACACACTGCAGTTCCGCAGTTTCATCCCTTAACAGAATGAAAACCTTTCCCTTTAGTTCGCGCTTTCTCTTAACCCAGCCACGCGTGAAAAAAGACCCTTTTTTCTGGGCAAACGCTTTTTCAGTCTTTTCCAGTGCCATAAAACCACA
>CAZGDN010000083.1:0-3819 GCA_964525235.1 uncultured archaeon
TAAAAAAAATCGAACAACTAGCCGAAAGAGAAAACGAGCCACGCAAAAAGAAATTGCTCAAACTAATTCTACAAAGAGCCAAAAGAGCCTACGCGGAAAAGATGCAGGGAGAACAGCACTCTCAGAGCTATTGAGTTCCTGGGATAGTGCGGAAGTATAGGGGCCAGCAAATGAGCGTTTTTCCTCCTCACTGAGCTAAAAATGCGGGAGTTGCATTATTTTGCGAAAGTTTAAGCAGCATGTACTGAGCACAGCAGTGGTGTCTTGGAGCTTAACTATTCATTATGCATTTAATTTTATCTCGCCTACATCCAGTAATGGATTTGAAAAAATTACAAGAAAAAGTAATACAATTCAGAGACGAAAGGGATTGGAAACAATTTCACAATCCAAAGGATTTAGCTCTTTCGATTAATATTGAGGCCGGTGAGCTAGCTGAATTGTTTCAATGGAAAACGAATGAAGAGATTAGAGAAGTATTAAAAGACCCCAAAAAGCTTCAAGAGTTAAAGTACGAGCTTGCGGACGTAATGATTTATTGTTTGGACTTGGCTGAAGAAACAGGAATCGACTTGGAAAAAGCAATACTTGAAAAATTAGAGCAAAACTCTAAAAAATACCCTGTTGAAAAATCAAAAGGCTCTGCTAAAAAGTACACAGAGTTGTAACTATGAGAATATACACTGGAAGCGTAGAACAGTTTATTGATGACACAATGCAAAATAGAATTACAGATAAACTTCGTTGGGCTTTCATTGAATATTATGGCAGAAAACCGAGCGCTTCTGAAGCAAGGTCTTGGACTAATTCTCTTCAATTCCTAAAAAACGCCCTTGAATATTCTTCACCAAGGGATAACATGGTTGTTCTTGAATTTGAACTTCCCTACAGTGCTCAACGAATTGACTGCATCCTTTTTGGCAAGGGAACAGATAAAAGCGAAAACGTGGTCTTGATAGAACTAAAACAATGGGAAAAAGTCAAAGATTGTGAAATTGAAAAGAATATCCTGACATGGGTTGGCGGCCGCGAAGCGATGGTGCCACACCCCTCTTACCAGGTTATGGGCTACCATTTTTATCTAAAGGATTTCCTCGAAGCATTCCACGAAGATAACCCACTTGACCTTTATTCCTGTGTTTATTGTCACAATTACTCAAAGTCCATTGACAAGACACTTTTCTTGCCGAAGTTCCAGGAAGTGCTTGAACAGTTTCCAGTATACACAAAAGAGGATTTCCAAAAGCTCGCGGTTTTTCTAAAATCCAAGCTCGCTGCAGGGAAAGGGCTGGAAATTTTCAACAGGTTTACGGAAAGCAACATTAAACCATCAAAAAAGCTTGTTGACTTAGCATCAAAAATGATCGAAGGCCAGAGAGTATTCAACCTTATTGACGACCAGTTAACTGCAAACAACACAATAATTGACAGGGCCAAAAAGTGCTCTAAACTGAAAAAGAAATCAGTGATAATTGTCAAGGGGGGACCGGGAACTGGAAAATCAGTAATTGCGCTCAACGCTTTAGCCGAATTACTAAATAAGGGGTGTGCTGTATTCCACGCCACGGGCTCTGCTGCGTTCACAAGAACTCTCAGAAAAATTGTAGGAGCGCGAGCAGCTGGCTTGTTTAAGTATTTCAATAGTTTCACAAAATACAAGGAAAACCAGATAGATGTTTTAATCTGTGATGAAGCGCACAGAATCAGAGAAACAAGCGATTCGCGCTTTACACGGAAAAAAGACAGGACTGGCACCCCGCAGGTAGAGGAACTCATGCGAGCTGCAAAGGTTTCAATTTATTTCGTTGACGACTTACAAATCGTTAGACCTGCAGAAATAGGCTCAAGCGAGTTAATTAAAGAAACTGCAAACAAATTTGGCGCTGAAATATTTGAATTTGAATTAAAGACTCAGTTTAGATGCAGCGGCTCAGACGGATACCTAAACTGGGTGGATAACACTCTTGGAATTAGGGATACCGCCAACAGAGTACTCACAAAAAACGAGAAAATGCAATTCAAAATATTTGACTCACCACAAGCCCTTTACAAAGCAATAAAAAAGAAAAATGAAGAAAAACCAAATTCAGCAAGATTGGTTGCCGGATTCTGCTGGCCATGGAGTGACCCAAATCCAGACGGAACACTAAAAGAAGATGTTGTGATTGGAGATTTCAGAATGCCTTGGGAGGGCAAACCCGGAAAAAAACTTGCAAAAGGTATTCCTGAAGCTCCGCTTTGGGCATATGATCCGAATGGTGTCAATCAAATTGGGTGCATTTACACGATTCAGGGTTTCGAGTTTGACTATGTTGGTGTAATATTTGCCAATGACCTAACTTATGATCCGACAAGGAAAGAATGGACATCGCACAGGGAAAAATCTTCTGACTCAATGGTTAAGAAAGCCAAAGGTGACGAACTAACAAAGTACCTGAAAAATGTTTACAGAACTCTTTTAACACGGGGCATGAAAGGCACTTATGTCTACTTCATGGACAAAAATACTGAAAACTTCTTTAGGTCAAGGGTTGAAAACTTGGCTTAAACAGCCTCCAAGCCTCGCTTTCCCTAAACCAACCAAACCATGTATTGAAGAGAAGCAGGCAATAGTCAAGTCATATACTTATGAATCCCCCCGCCCAAAGTACTGGCATTTCACGCTCGCAAAGGATTAAACCAATTTCGCTTATTAGCATGACTGTGTCTGGGTAGTGGTTTTTTCGCGGCAAAAAAAGAGGTATTGGTTCACGGAGCATTTCACGTTGTTCCAGGAAAGCGAGGCCCTGATGGGCAGTGGATTGAAGACACCCGTTTCATAAACGCTACAAAAAAACAAATCAATGCAGTGGCTGCAAGGGGCGGAAAAATTCTCTTTCTTGAAACCTCAAAAGAAGACATTGCATACTTTGATGAACTGATGAAAATTGCAAATCTGGACTGGAAGGGCAAATACCAGCCACCAAGAGAGCTGCCAAGAGAGCTAAGAGAACTGCTCACTGCCGCCAGAGAAACACTCTTCCAAGGGCCGCTCATGAGTGCAACCCGTGCCCGTAATTATATCAGAAAAACTTTCCTGTCAGATGGTGGCAGATATTTTATGGATGTGGTTAATCACGCGAGGGAAAAGGGATTCCGGGTAATTCCGGTTGTTCCACACAAATTTTTACAACAAGAACTTGACTTGCAGGAAATAGGGCGAAGGCTGAAAAGCCAGGGAAAACACAGAGAAGCACTTCCCTACCTTTTAGGAGCACACATGCAAGGCGTTGAACTAGAACACTTCATGAAAAGAGAAATCGAAAAGAAAATTCAAAAAGGAGTAGTGCCAGACATTGTAATCTGCGGAGGCAGTCATTCAGGGGAAGTAGAAAAACTACTAGCAGAAAAGGGAATAACCCCCAAAAGGAAAGACATGCCCCTCTCAATGTACCCAAAGCGTGAACAGGAACCATTCAAGAGAATCAAACCATTATACCCACACCTGAGAGAACTATACGCCGAGGAAAGAAAAAGAGAACTCCAGAGCATAGCGAGGGCCCTGAGGACAGTAAAAGAAAAGAAAGCTAAAACCAAAAAGAACAGAAAAAGAACACCCAAAAGGACGAGAGGAAAATAGCGAAACCCGGAAAAGCAGGAAACCAAAAAAAAGAGCCCCAGTCACCCAAATTGGGCTTATTTGCTTCCCGCTTAATTCCAACCATTGCCCTAAAACCATTTGTTAACCAGAGCGCTAATTTTTTCCAGGGCTGGAGATTTTGAATAAGTGGCGCTGGCGTTTCTGCTAAGAGAGTTGGTTGAATTCCGGAGAATTCGCTC
>CAZGDN010000084.1:0-3787 GCA_964525235.1 uncultured archaeon
AGACCGCCCATCACACATCATTGGTCAGATTCATCGTCAGCTCATCATCGGAGCAATATATATCTAACACGCACATTGTTTTTAATGGCGGTTTTCGATAGTTTTAATAATAAGGCAGAGTTATTATTATTAATGCATTGGGATAAGAAGAAAGCATTGAGAATAGTCATTTCCCTTGTGCTGGTCTATTATTTTCTGACTTTATTACTTGTACTTTTTGCTTTTTTATTCCCGCTATACATTGATTCTCCATGCAATGTTCAAGTATCTGAAAAAGGCTGCCTTGACGCTTATTTTCACAGCGAGCCTGCAAAACCAGAAGATGCACGAGTCATTGTCTTTTTAACAACTTATATGGCTGGTGCGCACGGCGGGGGGTGTTTTGAGAGGATTTCTAACACTGATGCCCTGCCTTTCCAGGAACACGAATTCAGGCGGGACAATGAAAACCTGGTTATTGATGGAGTGGTTGTTTTGGGAAAGGGACAGGAGTGGACTGAAACAAAGATTGATTTCTTCTGGGTGCCTTGGATTCTGATCATGCGTGAAACCAACATAATAAACAGGGGCGTAGTCGGGTGTTATATGCCTCGTGAAGGCGAAATCGGTTCAAGCAAGCCTTTTGGACCCGCGCTCCTCATAACCGGGAGCACAGGCACATACAATGAAATAAATTATTTGGGCATAGCTGGGTTCATCGTCTTGGCCGCCCTGTTTTTATACTTTAAAAAAAGATAATTCACTTTTTCCTGTATCTGAATTTTCTTCCGTATTCCTTGTGGCTGAACCATTCGATTATTACTGAAATTATTTCCAGCTCGTTTCCGCGGATTGTGTAGAGCATGCGCCAGGCGTTCGGCAAATCATATTTCCAGAGGTTTGTGATGTCGTATTTTTTGATGTACTCCTTTGGCTACAGCTTTCTTGGGATTTTTTTGCCTGCGTCGATGTTTTCCGCGAGCTTGGCAGTTGCCCTGCTGATGATGTCCAGCAGGTATGCTGCTTCGTTGCTGCCTTTGTCCGTCTTTTTTCTCAGTTTCACGTAGTCTTTGCTGAATTCCTTGGAGTAGCGGATTTCATGCATTTGCCGGCACGCTCTCTTCAATCAGCTTCCTTGCTTTGGGCGAGTCAGCAAAAACCCACACCAGCTTGTCGTCCTTTGTGATAATGATTTTTCTGGAGTCAACCAGGTAATCTATTACGGTTTTGAGCGTCTGGTACATTACCTTTTTTGGCAGGCTTTTCCACAGTTCTGTCCGTGTTGGGTAGTCTTCGGCTTTCTTTATGGCTTCTTCAATCATGAGCACAGTATCAAGCCGAGGGTAGTGCAAGACGGTTGTTCTGGCATTCATATCAATCATATAAGTTTATATGATAAGAATATGTAACATATTGTTTGGTTCAGGAGTTTTATATTAAACAGAGTAGTTCGCTTTAATTGTCAGTTCATCATCGGAGCAATATATAATCGTTCTAAAAAGTGTTTTAAATTGGTTTTTGTCATTTTGCAGCGGTTACGGTTATGGTTTTTGAGATTGATTTGATTGGCGTCAAGCTTAGTATTCTTTCTATAATTCCAGGTTCTCCATACCCGCAGTTGCTCACGCCAAGTTTGGCTTCAATTTCTGCACAATCATAAACATGGATTGAATAACTGTAATTTCCAGGCGTTTGAAAGAATGGACTACTGCTCAAGTACTCCTGTGCCCTGTCATATGGTCCCAGGTCTAAAATGAACGCAGTTAGCTTTCTTTTAAGCATTTTTGTTTTGTTTGGATCATCAAAGTCAACATTGTTTAATGACCCTCCTATTAGCGTGCAGTACTTTTTTTCAATTTCCTCTCTTGAGTGACAGTATAAGATTTTTGCCTTGAAGGGCTTGCCGTCGTATTTGATATAGTAATCGCCTGAAATTTTTTCCCCAACTTTGTAGGTTGTTTTTTCAAGCCTGATTTCAAGTTCGAGGCTGTCTGCACGTTCATCCTTCGAAGGTTGGCTTTCTTTAGGTGGCCTTGCAGTAGGTGTCTGTGTTGGCTGAGGGGCTGGAGTGGAAGTAACTGCAGGAGTTGGTGTTGCTGTCAGCGTTGGAGTGCTTTCATCAGACTCAGGGCTGTTACAGCCGCTTGACAGAATTAAAAGCACGAGCAATAGAATTGTGGCAGTTATTTTCATACAACTATTATTATTCCTTTATTTTTAAACCTTGGCTTCAATCGGTTTTTGTTATATTAAACAGAGTGGTTTGCTTTAATTGTCAGCTCATTGGCTTTTGTACCATTTTTCGTACTGCTTGTGGTTTCCAACGAAGTGGATTTCTTTTTCGTGTTTGTCTTCGTTTTGGTAGAAGGCAATCCTGTACTGGCCAGTCTCTTCAACTACAACTCTTGAGGCTTTGAGGCCGCGTGCCTGCAATGGGTGTTTCATTTGCTTGAATTTTTTCAGAATCCTCTGCTTGGTTTCATTGTCGAATTTTTTGAAGTATTTGTCCCAGCCTTTCTTGAAAACCAGTTTCCAGGGCTTGAGTTCCAAGGCATTCACCTGTACTTGGCAAGAGCCTCTTCTTCGCTCAGATACCTTTCCCCTTTTCTGGTCATTTCCTTCTTTTCCCTTACGATTTTTCTTGCAACGAGCTCCAGCTCAACATCCTTGACTAATTTGTATTCCCTGTTAAGCGCGAAAATACCCATTCTGAGCGCATCTGTTTTGCTTCTCGCCAAGCCAATGTCAACCGCTTTTTCCAGAATAAGTTCGGGAGTTCCCTTTATTGCCACAGTAGTCCTCATAAAAAACCCTCCATTTATGCATTAATTATGCATCAAAACACTATTAAATATGTGTTTTTTTCAATTCGATATATTAACAGAGTAGTTCGCTTTAATTGTCAGTTCATCATCGGAGCAATATATAATCGTTCTAAAAAGTGTTTTAAATTGGTTTTTGTCATTTTGCAGCGGTTACGGTTATGGTTTTTGAGATTGATTTGATTGGCGTCAAGCTTAGTATTCTTTCTATAATTCCAGGTTCTCCATACCCGCAGTTGCTCACGCCAAGTTTGGCTTCAATTTCTGCACAATCATAAACATGGATTGAATAACTGTAATTTCCAGGCGTTTGAAAGAATGGACTACTGCTCAAGTACTCCTGTGCCCTGTCATATGGTCCCAGGTCTAAAATGAACGCAGTTAGCTTTCTTTTAAGCATTTTTGTTTTGTTTGGATCATCAAAGTCAACATTGTTTAATGACCCTCCTATTAGCGTGCAGTACTTTTTTTCAATTTCCTCTCTTGAGTGACAGTATAAGATTTTTGCCTTGAAGGGCTTGCCGTCGTATTTGATATAGTAATCGCCTGAAATTTTTTCCCCAACTTTGTAGGTTGTTTTTTCAAGCCTTATCTCTAGGTTAAGTCTTTCAGCGCGTGTATCACTTAAGGCTGGGCTTTTTTTGGGCAGGGGCGCTAAAGTCGGTGCTTGTGTTGGGTTGGATGCAGTCTTTGGGGCAAGTGTTGGTGTTGGGGGGGATTTCTAGCCTATTGCTTGTTTTTGTGCAGTCCCCACGAGTTAGTATCACTACCATGAGAAAGATGATGGTAAAAATTTTCTTCATGTTTTATTTACTTCCTTCCTTGTTTAGGTTTTTGAGTTCTTATAAGCTACAATTCTCCAAGGATGCGTTCTCTTAGTTTGCTGCCCTTGAGTGTTTTTTCAAATGCTTCTACTCGGGTGGCAACCCCTTTGTCATAGAATTCCCCCAAGTACTTTGAGAAATCGTTGTGTTCAGCGTGGTGCT
>CAZGDN010000085.1:0-3684 GCA_964525235.1 uncultured archaeon
TTTTTGTGGTTTTTTTTGCTGGCTGGTTTTTTGTTGGGGACAATCTTCCACCCTATTTATCCAAGGAGTTGAAGGAGGACAGCAAAGAGCTTATTATTGGAAAGGATGGTTCTTTTAACGTTAGGGAGGTTAGGATTCCCAGGGGCTCAGATTTTTCTTTGCATGTAGTAAATCGCAGTGGGAAGCCACAGGTTGTCAATTTTGTTCAGCTGATTGGAAAACACACACCCATTGTTTCAAGGAAAGCAATTGAAAGTGGCAGTGAAACCGTTGAAAGAATAAAGAATGACAAGGATTTTTATAAAGTGATTCCATTTCCTGAAAATTTCGTTGTTTCCTGTCCCACCTGCACTGGAAAAATTCAACAAGTTGAAATAATCCTGGCGAAATAAAGTGGTTTCAATTCTAATGCCCGGTAGTGCTCTTGCTGATATAAAAAACTTTGGCTTAAAAGCCAAGGCGTTCCATTTCACCATAAACAAGGCTTCAACTCCACGCTGAAGCGAGAAGCGTTCGCCACGCCAAGTTTTTTAGTAAATGAAGCTTTGTCTCTGGCAAAAGAATTACTTTTGCCTTATTTTTATTGTGAGAGTACCAACCTCCAGTTGCCCTGAGGTGGTAAGCAATGGCACAACCTGCCTCTTCACAACCGTTATGGGGTAATTCTTTTCCACACCCTTGCTGGTTATAGTGCGAGTCTTGCTTTCAAACTTGAGGAAGTAGTCCTTGTTATAGAACGCCTCAAGCTCTTTTTCGAGCAACACCCTCACTCTCCTAGTTGGAGAAACAACCAGGTTAGGAACAGTCTGCCACACGCGGTTGAGGTCTTTTGCCCACTCGCTTACCTTGAGAGTGCTCTTAAAATCACACGAAACAGTCAAATCGCGGTCAATGTACATCTTGCACGAATTATTGAGGTCCTGGGTGGCAAGCGCCCTGCTTTCACTCTGAGCAGAGCCTACAACGTAAACGCCGGTGTCAACCTGCAATCGCGGGGATGCAACCGTGTCATTCAAGCCAACATTGTCCTCAACCCACAGGCAAATGAAATCATTGTGGTCTGTGGCGATATTAAGGTAGTCTAGGCCTGTTGAATAATTATAATCGCTCTTTGAATCAGAACAACTCGCCGTTGGGCTGAAATAGTACCATTTTAATGCCTTGCAACCAGAGCCAGCATCACTGCAACTCAAATAAATTTTATCACTAAACACCGGTGTTGAAGAAACATCCGAAATGCTTGCCTGTGGCGGCGTGTTATCCAACAAGAACGCCTGCCTTGAATGCCCTGTTGCAGTCCCACCACTCGCATTCCAGAAGTTCACATCAATGAAGTAATTGCCATCATTTGCTTTAAGGGAGTTCCAGTCAAAAGTGCAGAGAGTCCAATCCCACCAGGCAGTGCTCTCACAGGATAAGCCAGCAATGTTTGCATAGTTGTCCAGGTGCATTGTTCCAGTTATGTTAGTGTCAAACTGGCCAAACCAGTTAGAGTAGTAAAGCTCTGCATACACATCGTTTAGCATTGTATTCTTTACCTCGAACTGTATTTGCTGTATTCCGGTAACCACCCCTCCAGAGGGCAACACATTTCTGACACCAATAACTGCTTTCAGGGTGAAAACCCTGGAAGCCTTTGAAGTGTTTCCAGCAGTATCTGAAACTGTAACACTCAGGTTATAATCATCCTCTGCCAAGCCAGAAACAGTATAAGAGCAATTAAAATCACCATTGCCATTTTCAGTACAATCAGCAAAAGCATTGAAGTCAGTGCTTGGCGTTCCATTGAAGTCCACGACAATCGAAGCCAAATTTATTGCAGAACCAGAGAGGCGCCCAACATTGAAAGAAATCGTTGGAGTGCCCTTCTCCATGTAGTCAGTTGAAGGGTCAGTAATGGTAACGCTTGGGTTTGTTTTATCAACAGCCTGCCAGCCGCGTTTCACGCCCTCAACACTCCCAGCAACATCCACAGCATAGAATTCAACCAAGTGATTGCCATCAGTTGAAATTGCAATATTTGCATCATTTCCCACAAAGGCTGTCTCCTGCCAGCTACCAGAGTCAAGCCTGTACACTAATTTACTGCAGCCAGAGCCATTGTGGTCAGTGCAGGAAACCACGACATTCAAGTCGCCCTGCCACCCAGAAACAAACACAGCACTGGAAACAGGAGCATTCTTGTCAATGCGAGCAATTCCCACCCTGACCGTTTCATAGCTTCCAGCGTTATCCACTGAAAGGTAGCGCACAAACTTCCTGCACACATCATTTGCATCACAGTGCACCGTGAAACTGGCGCCAGTGTTTTCACTCACTGGATTGCAGGAATTCGTATCATCAATACAGTAATAGGTCGCAGCAACACCGGAAGCAAGGTCGCTTGCCGAAAGCGTGACATTCAGGTCAGTGCTTCTCCAGTCAGAGTTAATGTCATCAACCGTTGTTGGAGGAAGCTTGTCAAGGCAGACCCAGATATACTTTGCCTCTTCAACATTCCCAGCAATGTCAACGCACTTATACCACAACTGCTTGTTCATGTCCTCGTTTACTTCAATCTCGTAGCCAGCTGGAATGCCAAGCTGCATTGTGGAAAAAGCATGGTTGATTAACACGTATTGCCTGTTCGGTGTTTCAACATTGCCAGTCAAGTCCTTGCTGTTAAAATCAATCGCCCAGTTTCCATCACCGCTTACAGCAAACGGTTCACTATAAGCCTGCCAGGCTCCAAACTCAACTGTTTTAGATGGATTCGAGTCAAGCCGGTACTGTGTCAGAACACAGCCAGAGCCCGCATCACTGCACGAAAGTGAAACATTCAGGTCAACGCCACTCCACTCCCCGTTATAATCGCTTGAAGTAACCGGGCTGGTTTTGTCAACCGAAATAGAGGCACTCGAAGAAGTGCTGTTGGATGCTCCAAGTGGGTCCCATGCATTCAGGTCAATATAATAATTGTTGTCCTGCACGTTGCCAATGTTCCAGTCAAGAGTGCAGTTTGTTGTTGTGCTCCAGGTGTTGTTGTCACAGTTAAGGTCAGCAATGTTCTCGTAGTCGTTGAGGTTCACGTCCTCCAACAGCTTGTGCTGGAAACCCCCCCTGGTTAAAGAGTAAGCAATGGTCAAATACACCCTGTCATTCTCAGCATCGATTACATTGAAGTCAATTGGAATAATTCCCGAACTGTAATAGCCCTGGTTTGGAGAGTTCAATACAAGTGTTGGAGCAGAGTTCTCCATAAAGCCTCCGGCAAAACCACTCTCCGCCGAATAGTTATCGGAAGAGACTGAGGCTGCTGCCTGCCCTACAACCAAGTCATAGATTGAATAGGTGTTACTGTCAACCTGAGCGCTTGGCACAATAGTATAAATGTCCACTGAATAGTTATCACTTGCAGGATGAGCAGTGGCATTCACATAGACACCATCAGTGAAACCCGAAAAAGCACTCTCATGACCAACCGCGTCCCTCACCTTTCCCCGAGCAAAGTACTTGTGAGTGTTTTCCGCACCAAGGAAATCATAAGAGCCATCCGAATCCCCAGTCCAGCCCTCGTACACTATTGGCCCATCAGTTGAATCACGATGCAACTCCAAAAAGAAATCGCTCACTCCAGAACCAGAGTTGTCACTCCGAGAATAAGTGAAGGTGAGCACGAAATCGTAGGAAATGCTGCCCTCGTCA
>CAZGDN010000086.1:0-1108 GCA_964525235.1 uncultured archaeon
GCTTCTTGTTTTCTCTTCCTTCATGAGTTCTTCAAACAACTCGCGTTCCCTTGCTGAAAGGTGCTTTGGTGTTTCAAGGATTACCTTCACGTACTCGTCACCCTTTCCGCTGGCGTTAAGCTTCTTTATCCCCCTGCCCTTAAGCCTGAAGATTGTGCCACTCTGGGTTCCAGCCGGAACACGCAGCCTTGCCACCCCATAGAGGGTTGGTGCTTCAATCTCTGAGCCAAGCGCTGCCTCGGAGAAACTTATCGGAATCTCGCAGTAGACATCCGAGTTGTCGCGCTTGAATATCCCGTGCGGTTCCACGAAGATGACAACGTAGACATCACCCGGCATGCCGCCCTTTTCGCCAGTGTTCCCCTGCCCGGGCAAGCGCAGGTAGTTCCCTGAATTAATTCCAGCCGGGACTTTCACCTTTATTTTTTTTCTTTCCTTCACAAAGCCTTGCCCGCCACAGGCACTGCAGGGTTTTCTGACTACCTTGCCTGTTCCATTGCACTTGTGGCAGGTTGTAACTGTCTGGAAGACTCCAAACAGTGTCCTGCGGGTCTTTGAAACCCTGCCGCTTCCATGACATATTGGGCACGTTTGGATATCGCTCTCTTTTGTGTAACCCTTTCCATTGCACGCGCTGCACACAGCTGTTCTTTCAACCAGTATTTCCTTTTCTGTGCCAAAAGCAGCTTCCTCGAACGAAACAGAGAGCGTTACCTTTATGTCGCTGCCTCTTTTTGGGCCGGACTCGCGCCTGAACCTCTCACCGAATACATCCGAGAATCCGCCACCAGTGAATGCGTCAAATATGTCGCTGAAGTCAAAGTCAAAGCCTGAGAAGCCTTCAAAGCCCTGGAAACCGCGGCCTCTCTGGAAGCCCTTGAAGCCCTCAAAGCCGTGCCCAAACGAGTCATAAGCCTGTCGCTTTTGCTTGTCTGATAGGACAGAGTAGGCTTCCTGGACTTCTTTGAATTTTTCTTCCGCATTTGGATCAGTGCTTATGTCTGGGTGGTATTTTTTGGCCAAGCGCTTGTATGCTTTCCGTATATCCGCATCGGAGGCATCCCTTGAGACGCCCAGTATGTCATAGTAATCGCGCTTGGCCATTCAC
>CAZGDN010000086.1:1208-3560 GCA_964525235.1 uncultured archaeon
TTGTTGTGACTGCTGCGCTTTCTTGTATAGCTCTGCAGAGAAGGCCTGCATTTCCTTGTTGAGTTCTTCCATTGCAGACTTGACTGATTGCACGTTTTTGTCTTTCAGGGCGTTCTTGAGTGCCTCGGTTTTTTCAACTATTTTTTTCTTTGCATCCTCTGGAATCTTGTCTTTTAGTTCTTCGAGCATTTTCTCAGCTGCATACACGGTTGTCTCGCCCTGGTTCATTGTCTGGGCTTTCTCCATGCGCTTCTTGTCCTCTGCAGCGTGCTCTTCTGCTTCCTTTTTCATTCTCTCAATTTCTTCCTTGCTTAGCTTTTGCGAGGCAACAATCTTTATGCTCTGCTCTTTGCCAGTGCCCAAGTCCTTTGCTGTAACGTGAACAATGCCGTTTGCGTCAATGTCAAATGTTACCTCGATTTGCGGAATGCCGCGCGGCGCTGGCGGAATTCCTGTTAACTGGAACCTGCCGAGCTCCTTGTTGTCTTTTGCCATTGGTCTCTCGCCCTGCAGCACGTGAATGTCAACAGCCGGCTGGTTGTCCGCTGCGGTTGAGAAAACCTGGCTTTTCTTGGTTGGAATGGTTGTGTTTCTCTCAATCAGCTTTGTGAAAACCCCGCCAAGGGTTTCAATGCCAAGGCTTAATGGCGTTACATCAAGGAGCAACACGTCTTTCACTTCCCCGCTTAGAACGCCTGCCTGTATTGCCGCGCCCATTGCAACGCACTCCATTGGGTCAACGCCGCGCTCTGGTTTTACCCCAACAACGTGCTCTATAAATTTTTGAACTGCTGGCATTCTCGTTGGCCCACCGACAAGGATAACCCGGTTAATGTCCCCAGGCATGAGCTTCGCGTCAGCCAACGCTTGCTGCACTGGCTTCTCGCACTTTTTTATGATGGGTTCAACGAGTTTTTCGAGTTTTGCTCTTGTTATTTTCATTTTGAGGTGCTTTGGCTCGTTCTTGACAGAGGTTATGTACGGGAGGTTTACCTCTGTTTCAAGCACTGTGCTGAGTTCAATCTTTGCCCTCTCTGCTGCTTCTCTCAAGCGTTGCATGGCCGTGTTATCCTTTGACAGATCAACGCCCTCCTTTTTCTTGAACTCGCTTACAATGTAGTCTGCTACTGCCTTGTCCATGTCAGTGCCACCAAGCTGGGTGTCACCGCTGGTGCTCTTGACCTCAAAAACCCCCTCACCAAACTCCATGATCGTTACGTCCAGGGTTCCTCCGCCAAAGTCGAATACGAGTATTTTTTCCTCTTTTCCCTTCTTGTCAAGACCATAAGCGAGGGCTGCTGCTGTCGGCTCGTTGATTATGCGGATTACTTCAAGGCCGGCAATTTCGCCAGCGTCCTTTGTGGCCTGCCTCTGGTTATCGTCAAAGTAGGCCGGAACAGTGATAACTGCCTTTTCCACCTTGTCACCAAGGAACTCCTCCGCGTCCTTTTTTATCTTTTGCAAAATGTAAGCAGAAATCTGCTGAGGTGTGTACTCTTTTCCAAAAACCTTGTACTTGTAGTCAGTGCCCATTTTTCTCTTTGCAGCAGTTATTGTTCCCCCTGGGTTGCTCACAGCCTGCCGCCTCGCTGGCTCTCCCACAAGGAGCTGTCCGTCCTTGGTGAAAGCAACCACGCTTGGAAAAGACTTTCCATAAAGCGTGGTGCCCTCAGCGCTTGGAATAATCCTCGGCTTTCCTGCCTCTAGAACAGCAGCAGCGCTGTTGCTTGTACCCAAATCAATCCCGATAACCTTGCTCATTCACATCACCTTTTTTTTCATTTTTTTCCTCACAAGCGTTAATCATAACCCTGGCTGGTCTGAGAACCGAGCCATTGAATAAATACCCTTTCTGGAATACCTCAAGCACGATATCGTTTTCTTTTTTTGGATTGCATGAGCACATCATGCACTCCATCGTTTTATGGTTGAACTTGCCCTTGGCGTCAATGACCGAAACGCCGTTAGCTTTGAATGCCTGGAGGAGCTGTTCCTTCAACTGCTTCAAACCAGGCTCTTTTGAGTGCTTCAATGCCTCTTCAACCGAGTCCAGCACTGGCAAAAATGCCTTTAGAACGCTTGCCTTTGCACCTTGCTCTCTCAAGGCAATCTCTTTCTCCTTGCGCTTCATGGCATTCTCAAAGTCTGCCTGGACACGCTGCAGTGTTTCCCTCAGTTCAAGAAACTCCTGCTCCATTGCCTTAAGTTTTGCTTCAAGAGCATGGTTCTTGTGCTTAGAGTCCTGTTTTTCACTTGAATGCTTTCCAGCCATAAAACCACTGTCTAAAAAGTTTAATCGTTTATAAAACTATTTGGACAATGGTTTTTAATATTTATGCCTTGGAACGACTC
>CAZGDN010000087.1:0-3482 GCA_964525235.1 uncultured archaeon
AGATGCCCTGTATCAGACTAAAAAACGGAATGAGATTTCAACTGACAGACGAAGCATTCAAGGACAAAGACTATATGAAGCTTTGGGCTACAGAGATAGCAACGGAACCACCAAAACCGTTTCCGCACTCACCAAGAGTCGTAAGCAAATTAAGAAGATTGCGAAAAGCCTTGGCTACAATGCCGTCTTTTTCACATCTAAAAATTCCAAAATAAACAAAGTAACCGGGTTTATAATCCCCGGTGTCAATGATGAAATTTACATTAATGCGAATTCTTCTAATCCTCTTATTAGTATAGTCGGTCACGAAACAATACATCAATTAAAACAAAATCATCCTGACCTATATGATTTTCTTGCTGATCAAATAGAGGTTAAAAGCGAAAACTTTAAGAAATATGTTAAAAGATTAAATCTTCAAAGAGACGACCATTTTTCCAAAGTAGAAAATGAGGAAGTTCTTTATGAAGAGTTAATAGGCGACTTTGCCTCTGATCAATTTCAGCGCCCTGAATTTTGGCAAAAACTACATGCAGCCGACCCAACCTTTACAGAAAAAATCATAAAAATTATAAAAAAAGTACTCAAAAAAATAGAGGCTGTTTTTCCAAGAGCAGAGAAATACATTTCAAACATACATGACGCTCAAGATGCACTTGTTTTTGCAATGGGTGAAATGAGAAAAAGAGGAGTTGCTGCAAAAGGTTCCGGGGAAAAAGTACAGTTCCAGACATTTGCACTTGGCGACCCATGGTACTCTCAACTTACAAAATCAGTTGAATCTATACAGCAAAAAGCTATGCCTGCCCCACAGTGGAAAGCTATCTTAAAAAGCAACAAATTAAAACAACAGGGCGTGAAAGAGGAAGAGATAGAGTGGTCGGGGGTTAATGAATGGCTGGATTCAAAGAAAGGCAAAGTCACAAAGCAGGAGGTAGTTGACTATCTTAATGAAAATCAGGTTGTGTTTGAGGAGGTTGTGAAGGAAGATACTGTCAAGGGGGCAGAAATCGAAGCCTATGAAAATTTTAGCCGTGAGTTTGACGAGCAGAGAGCCGGAGAGTATAGTTGGCTTAATGATGTAAGACAGGAAGAGATAGACAACGCATGGTTCGACGAAGATCATGTGATATGGAAATCTCTGGGGAAAACAAAAAAAAGCTATTTAAAAGAGTTAGATAATGAAGATGCAGCAGAGCTTTTTGAAGAAGAGGTTATAAATTCTTTAGCTATATATGAATATATACCGGAAGACCGATATGAAAATATAAAAGCAGACCATTGGGATGATCAAGAAGAAGCTTATATAGAGGGAGTAACAGAATCATTAATATCTCCCACCAAATTCTCCCAATACCAACTACCAGGCGGAGAAAATTACAAAGAGTTTTTGTTGAGGATGCCTAAAAAAATAACGAGCGATGTGTCTGCAATAGACTTCAAAATAATAAAAGAAGGCGGTCGATATTCTGTTTATAGAAACGGAGTGGAAACAAGCGAAGCATGGGTGGCCACAAGAGAACAAGCCAAAGAATACATAGCGGGAGCTGTTAATAGGGATGTCGAAGCAGTAAAGAGCAAGCAGCAGTACAAATCCCCCCACTACGACGAGTTAAACATAATAGTTCATATCCGAGCCTCAGAAAGAATAGTTGATGGTAAGAAAGTATTGCATATAGAAGAGGTGCAGAGTGACCAAGGTCAGGCTTATAGAAAAGAGTTGAAGAACATTGATAATTCTGTTACAATGAACTTTAAGGAAATAGTGAAGAATATGGAGCAAGCAGGAACCTTAAAGGAGATTTGTTAAATGAAAAAGCATTGTGTTTATGTCCACAGACGAAAAGATACTAATACCCCTTTTTATATTGGGTGCTGTACAATTCAAGAGAATACGAGATGTAGAGGTGTGAAAAAATATAGAAGGGCATTTGATTTTAGGCAACGTATGCCGGGATGGTTTAAAATAAGAGATGAAGCTGGTGGGGTTAATGTTGAGATAGCTTTTGTCTTTGATGATAAAGAAGAGGCATTTAAAAAAGAATATGATTTGGTCGAGCTATACGGAAGGAAATGTTTCAACAATGGATTGCTTTCAAACGAATGTAGAGGAGGGGTTGGCGCACCCGGACAAATAAATTCGATTGAAACTCGTCGCAAGAAATCAGAACAGCAAATGGGTTCTAAAAATTCTATGTATGGGAAAAAAGGCAAGGGGCCTGCCAGGAAAATAGAAAATATTGAAACTGGCAAAACCTACATTTCTGTATCTGATGCTGCTGAAAAATGTGGGTATAAGATGAAAACTCTTTATAATTGGCTTTCTGGACACAGAAAAAATCCAACAGATTTGAGGTTTGTATAATGACATGTGTATATAAATACGAAGGCAAGACTTATGACAAAGATGATTTCACCGAAGTTTTGTTAAACATGAACCCTTCTGAGGCATCTAAATATATGCCTGGTGTTAATTCGGCAATAGAGGCTCCGTTCATAGGCAAAACAAAATCTTGGTCACTTCTCGCCTTCAAAAAAATGGTAAGATACGCCTCAGAAAACGGATTTAACACAATTGCATGGACTCAGGGACAGGAGCAAGCTGATAGGTATGATTTGAGTAAGCAGGTTGATGAAATCGGAGTTGAAAATAAAGAGAATGGAGTTCGGCATGTAAAGGTTTATCCTGTCGGGCAGCCATATAACTCCTTTGATGTTGATAAAGATGGATTAATAATTAAACACGCACAATGGGAAGGTAAAAAACTTGATGAAGTTGTTGGCAAGGAAATGGCTGACAAAATACTTTCATCAGATACAGATAAGTCGTTTTCCGGTCTTGACCTCAAAGTAGGCGGTTCCGGCATGAAATCATTCTACGATAAAATGCTCCCCTCCACAGTAAACAAATTCTTCAACAAAAAAGCATGGGGTAAGGCAAAGGTTGGGGAGATTGAGATAATAACCAAAGAAGACAAACCTTTAAGCGATATGATTCCACCTAAACATGAAAAAACCACACTCCATTCTCTACCAATAACCCCTGAAATGCGCTCCAAAGCCCTAAGAGAAGGCATGCCCCTCTTTAAAACCGCCGAAAACACAGAAACTAAAGCCTTTAAAAATTGGTTTGGAAAATCAACAGCTAAATACGAATCAGGAGAACCTGTAATATTCTACCATGGTTCAGGCGAACCAATAACAATATTCGACAAATCAAAATCTAAAAAGCAAGGAATCCCCCACGCTTCTTCAGGTCTGGGACATTTCTTTACCTTAGATAAAAACATAGCCAATAAATATGCAGGTGATGGAGCAGGTGTTATCACTGAGGTTTATCTAAAAATGGAAAAGCCTTACAAGATGTCTCTTAAAGAAGCACAGTCGTTAAAAACTGTAAAGCAGGCAGAGTTAAGACAAAAAGCCCTGAAAAGAAAAGGTTATGATTCTATTATAATGAATCTTGGCAAAGGGGTTGAGCC
>CAZGDN010000088.1:0-3410 GCA_964525235.1 uncultured archaeon
GGGGGCAATTGAGCAGGTGGCCTGGCGAAGAAGGAAACATGGTTGAAAGCTCGAAAAACAGCCCTTTTACGCTTTTCCTTGCCTGCTTTTACTGGTGCTGGTGTTGTTGAGCGAATTCTTTGAATCCGCCAGCCACTCTCTTCCACCTTTGCTTTTAGCTTGTCATGTGAAAAAATTTAAAACAACAAGCGCGTAATTGTTATCATGCCAAAGTTGCCTGTCATGGGAAAACTTTTTAGGTTTGCTAAAAGGCCGCGTAAAAGCCGAAAAGCAGCCAAAGCTGACGGGCTTGGCACACACTTAAAGGCTCTAAAAAGAGCAAAGGGAAAAGAAATAGCGCGGATATTTAACACGCTTGTAGATAAACACCCAAAAACAATACCAAAATATCCAGAGCTGTTTGCTGAGATACTAAACAACAATAAAGAAGCACTTAGAGTCTTTGACAATGTGTCATGGCTTTTTGTTCAAAAACTTGGAAGAGGGAACGAAGAGTTTTTCAGAGGCTTGTCGCCGGCAAGCTTCAGAGCAGTACTTAGGAGCCTTATAGAGCATGGTCACTTGGAGGGCCTCTTTTTTTCTCAAGATTACACACAGAAACCACAACTCAAATTATTGAAATGGTCTCCTGGCGAGTATATGTTAAAAGGCCTGAACAAGAGAAAAGCAGAAGTTATGGCAGAAGAGTTCATAAAGTGTTATAGAGAGGACACCAGAAGGGGGAAAACTTTAGAGTTTAGCCGCCTTTTTTCGTTTTTTAAATCATTGGTAGAACATGACTTGCTTGATAGGTTCATAACCGTGATGGGTCCAAATATTAGTTACTTCAGGAAGAGACTTTTTGGGGATTATAGAGTGACAACTCTTCTTGCAAAAACAATTTACAAAAATGGTGCATCCAAAAAACAGGTGATGAAGCTCACTGGTGTTAAACTTGGAGAGTTTGACAAGGAAAGACTTGAAGCAGTGGAAAAACTTTTCTTTGAAGGCATGCCTGAAAAAGTTATTGACGCTAGAACAGGGGCGCCCATGGCCAAGCTTAAGAAAAAACTTGAATGGGCGGGACACTCACCAATTCCTGGCAAATTGGAGAAAATGCAACCTGGAATCAAACGCCTTTTTGCAGGTTTTGAACCAAAAGTGTTTGAAATTGAGGACAAAAAATATGTTGTAACACTGGGCAGGGACGCTTATGAATCAGATGTTGCACTGGGAATCCTTGAAGTGAAAGGAGCAAAGGAATTGAAAAGCTTCCTATACCAAGGCAATGTTCCGTTCTTTGAAGGCAACCCTGGCTGTGAGGGCTGCAAGGCCTTGGGCAGAGTAAAATTTAGAATAAAAGGCAACCCAAAGGGCAAGCCAAGGCTCTACATTGAAGCAATTCAGGGCGTGAAAAACAGCAAAAGTGAGTTGGAAATGTTTTCAAAAACGGTTGGTGTGCCATGGGCTACCTATCTGAGTGAAATTCTCCAAGAGCAAGCCAGAAAAACGGGTTTCTATGGAATTGCAATGATAACGCCAAAATCCCAGCCTTTCCGTAGCTATATACCTGAAAAGAGACTCAGGTCATTTTATGCACTCTATGCAACTACTGCAAAAGCGCTTGGTTTCAATAAAAAAAGAACAATTAATCGACTGGTAGCAAACGGCGCCACCCACGCTTCCTACTATTTTAAGAGGTTGAATTGATCACCATTATTTTAATTGTGCGGAGTATTTTTCTAGCAAGCTTTTATTTTGAACACTGAATGCACGTTACAATTGAGGTTTATAATCCTTTTTTGCCAGAAACCACTCTGGGACAAAACTCACCCATAAAGGTGTTGCATTGAGATGCTGTGCAGGATTGCCCTGGTGAAAGCGGCTGTGATTCTTTGCTCTGGTATTCTTTGCCGTATTAGTCCGAACTTGCGTTTGTCTTTTGAGAAGTTGGACTCGCTTCTTGTTCGCCAGCAGTGCTCGCTGAGGAACTGGAATGTTTCAGTGATGAAGTACTTGGTGAGTTGTTTCCATTCTTTTGGGCCACTGATAATAGCGTTCGTTTCTGGGATGACTATGGCACGGTTCGTTTGCCAACACATTCAAAAATGGATTGGTATGACCAGTGGTGGCTGGCCTCGTGCTCCCTATTTCAAAACCATTGGCTTTAACCGTCTCCAGTGCCTGCTTGAATAGGGCTTTTTCAGACGCAAACCCTGCTGCATAACCAGCATAAGTGTTTGTATCCAAGTCAAGGATTGCCACGCTGCACAGGTATTCCCTGCGCTTGCTTGAATCCTTTTTTCTTTCAAGTCTTTTTCCCTGTCCTCTCTGTAGTGCTCGGAGATGAACAGGGAAACGCCTGTTCTGCCAGCGCTTGACTCAATCTTTCTGGATTCACCGGCGCTCAAAACAAACAGGTTGTGCAAAACCATGGCAACTGCCGGATCAGAATACGCTCGCTCAATCACGAGTTTGCCTCGTTAGACGCAAGAACTAGACCCTAATTTTGTCCCAGAGCCGCAGTCAAAGAAAGGTTTAATAATGCAAAGAAAGCAGTAGTTACACAGCACTAACCTGAAGGTGGCTTGATGGGTTTTGGCTCGCTACTGCAGTTGTTCAAAGAAAAAAGCCCCACCAGGCCCTACCTGATTGAATTCCACCTCTACGGTTATGGCGAAAAGTTTGCTGTGGAGCTGTGCAGGGAGATCACCAGGCTCTTTGGGGTGAGGTTTGTGGGGAACAAAACAAGGCCTGTTCACTTGGTTCTTTACGGCAGGTTTGGAACAGTGAACGAAAAAGAGGTGATTAAGCGGTTTGTTGGGGTTTGCAGGAGGTTTGACTTGATAAAATTTGAAATTGCCAGGTTTGACCACATTGAAAAGAGCGTGCTTTGCCTTAAAATCAAGCCCTCCCAAGAGTTAGTGGATTTGAAGAACTCCCTGGCACTAGAGTTAAACCCGGTTTGCACTGCCCAGGGAGAGAGCAACATTGAAAATCTTGATTTTCTCGCCGTGCTGCCGCTTGCAGGCATTCAGAAAAAATTTGACTCCGTTTGGAAATTCCTGCAAGCACAGAGAACACCCGAAATAAAACAGTACCTGTTGCGGCTTTCCCTGGTTAAAAACGGGCATGTGCTAAGAGAGTATGACTTCATTCAAAGAAGGGTTTTAACAGAGGGAAAAGCTGCAAGCAGGGCAATTCTCAATCAAACTATGGAAGAGCTGAGGGAAATTATTGAAAACGATGGAAGAAGGGGGTTTTCAGGGTGAATCTCTTGGCGTATGCTTTCCCTGCCTTCAACCAACATGTTTTCTTGTTTTAAGGATTCTGAAAGTGTGCTTTCTGTACAACCATTCGCCCCCAAAGGAGATAACCAGGAGAACCACGAGCAATTCAAGCGTCAGCGGCGCCTCGGTTAAAAGGTAATA
>CAZGDN010000089.1:0-3302 GCA_964525235.1 uncultured archaeon
CCTTTGTCAATCGAATGCAGTTTAGAACTCAGTCCAGGGGATTTCTGCACCGCCGGCCTCTAGCAAAAGTTTAAATACTGGCATTGAATAGGTAATATGGTGATTATGTGATTAAGAGGCGGTTAAGCAAGAGGGCTCGGAGGAATGCCAAGGACAGGCCAACAACTTTTGAGCGTGCATTGAAAGAGCACCATGGGTCTGTTCAGGTTCTTCCGGGGGTAAATGGCGAGTTTGTCAAGGTAAAAGGCGAGCCGGGAAAGAGGCAGACTCTGAAGTGGTGGAGATCCGATGGTGTAAGAAAGCAGGAATGGACGCATTTTGGAACCCAGGAGTTCAGGGCAATTGGCAGCGATAAGCCCATTAAAGTTAACAGGGGAGAGAAGCGGAAATGGTATGGTCCAAAAGGGGAGTTTCAGGCAAAGTATGTGGAGAAAAGGATAGCCAGGCAGCCAATTATTCCAATTGAGGCTGAAATGGGCGCAAGTGGCGGCGGCCTGATAGTTGGCAAGCCATTTATTAAAGAAAAGCAGAGCTCGAAGTCAAGGGTGTTGGGTAACTCGAGAAAGAGTAAGAGAACAAGAAGGATTCAGTTAAAAAAGTGATTTTTCCAGTTTTCTCTTCTTTTTTTCTTTTTTTCTGTGCATTGTTCTTCTTAATGTTGCTAATTGCAGTTGTTGGCTTGGCTCGCAGTGGAAAGGACACTGTTGCAGGAATTCTTGCAGAGAAGTATGGCTTTGAGCACCTTGACTTTTACCGCGATGTGATTGTTCCATTAATGAAAGAACAGGGCTTAAAGCCAACCAAGGCTAATGCTGCAAGCTTCGGTGACCAAATGCGTGCAAGGTTTGGAATGGGGGTGTTTGGCGAGAAGATGGCTCAGAAGCTGAAGGGCAAGGAGAGAGTTGTTGTAACAGGAGCAAGGTCCTTGGACGAGCTTAAGAGTCTTGAGAAAATTGCCCAAACCTTTTACATTGTTCGCGTTGAAGCACCAGAAGAACAGCGCTTCAGCAGGCGTTCTGAGAGAGAGCCAGTTGAGAGAGAAGTCTTTTTCTCCCGTGATTCAGGTGACTTGAGAAAGAAGGGGCTTGGGGAAGTGCTCAGAGCAGCTGATTTTTTTGTTGAAAACACTGGTTCAATTGCAGAGCTTGAAAAGAAGCTTGAAAGCCTCATGGAAAGGATTAAATAGTGAAAGAGCCTTTTCTTTAGAGAGGTGATTGTAATGGGTGACTTGGATATTGTGTCTGTACAAAATGCCTTTGCCACTGGGGCAAATGCTTTCCTTGATGAAACCATTAAAACCCTTTGGAACCTGGTTGGATTGCTTGCATGGTTTGCTGCTGGTTACATTGTTGGATGGGTAGTCAAGAAAATAATTGTCAAGCTTGTGGAAAGCTTGAGGCTTGACGAGTGGCTCGAGGAACAGAATCTTGCCTCAGCCATTGGTGGAAATACCATTGCTTCAGTCATTGGCTCGCTTATCAAGTGGTCCATCATTGCATTGTTCTTGGCAAGGGGCTTGCATGACTTTCAGTTCACTGCGTTTCAGGCAACACTGGAAATGCTCGTGCTTGTCTTTGTACCTAAGCTAATCGTGGCAGTTATCATTGGAATAGTTGGCTTGATTGTTGGAAGGTACGTGAGAAACCTCATCGAAGTGAGCATGACTCGCTTCAGGAAACTCATTGGCTTTGGCGTTGAATTCATGATAATCTACATGTCGATAGTCATTGCCTTACAGCACGTTGGCATTCCAACAGAGATACTCCTTGAAGCTTTCAGGATTGGCTTTGGCGGGTTCGTGCTGTCAATAGTGATTGCGGTTGGAATGGCCTTTGGTCTCGCAAGCATTGATGACGCAAGGAAAGTCCTGAAAGACCTAAAGAAAAGCAAGCCCAAGTAAGGGCCTGCTCTCTTTTTTTTTCTTTTAAAGTGTAAGAAATTAACTCCATGCAATTAAACTCTTTTAAAAGGGCTCCTTATTCTTTTAAATAATTATTCCATGCTATTTCAATACTATTGAAACAATACGGAGGAATTCCATGAAAGTAGAATCTTTGAGACCTTACCAGAAAAAGGTCAATTTAACCATAAAGGTTTTGAGCAAGAACGAGCCACGGGAAGTGACAAGCAAGCTAGATGACTCAAAGCACACAGTAACAGAAGCGCTTGTGGGAGACGATACAGGAACAGTTCTCTTAACCCTCTGGGATGATGACATTGCGAGGGTGGAAGTTGGCAAGACATATGATGTCATAAACGGCTTTACCTCGCTTTTCAAGAACTCCCTGAGGCTGAACATTGGGCGCTACGGGGAACTCAAAGAAGGCAGTGCAGAGATAACAGTAGTGAATGAAGACAACAACCTTTCTGGCTCGGTTGAAGAAAAGCAAGAGCCACGTCCTGACTCTGAAACAGCTGCTGCGGTTGAAGAAGCAGCGGAAGAAAGAGAAGGCAAAACAGAAACAGCAGTGGAAGAAGCCGCAGAGCAAGCGGCAGAAGGAGAACAGGCAGAGACAGCTGAAGAGGAAAAGGAAGATGAGACGACAGAGACAGCCGAGGAAGAGAAGAAAGAGGAAGCAGTAGTGGAAAAGGAAGGGGAAACAGAAGAGCTTGCTGCTGGCGAGACAACAAAGACAATCGAGGAAGAGAAAAAAGGCGAGTCAGCAGAGGAAACAGTAACAGAGGGCAAGGAAGAGCAGGCCTCAGAGGAAGCCGCTGTTGAAGAGGAAAAGCAGGAAACGGCCAGCGAAGAAACAACCGAAGAAAAAAAGAAAGAAGAATGAACAGATAAGCAGTCCAGTTCTCCTTTTTTCAATTTTTTCCTTTTTTGGTTAGAGGCAAGAACTGAAGCTTTTTCTATTTTTTTCTTTTGTTTTTTTAGGATTAAGGCTTTTTCTATTTTTTGATTAAAAGTGGAAATTAAGGTCCTTTTTTCTGTTTTCCATTTAATTGCTTAGAATGGAAATTGGATTTTTCTATTCAATTTTTCCTTCTGTTAAACTTTTAGGTACTTCATTGCAAGCGGGATGTTTTCCTCCGAAATCACAAAAATCGTGTCAGTCCAGCAGCTCATTGTTTCAACAATGTTGATGCCGTGTTCCATAAAGATTGAGTATAGGTAGTGTGTTACTCCTGGTGTGTTCTCGATCTCGCTCGGGCTTTTAATGTAATCATTGCGAGTTTTCTTGAGATTTTTACAATGTTGTGCTTGAACAATTCCTTTAGCTCACTAAGATATTTTTCTGTTATGATTATTGTGAAGACATTGACTCCCTCGATTGAATAAAAAACATCGGCTGATT
>CAZGDN010000090.1:0-3239 GCA_964525235.1 uncultured archaeon
ATGTCAAGGAATGCGAGCACTGAATCGTCTTCGTATAGTTTTGCTGCTGGAATTTCCCCGCGAACAATCTTGCAGAAAACACACTCGTCCATCAGACCACCACTAAAACTAAACAAGCAAACGTTTTTTTACCTGTTTTTCAGGCCTCGATTATGCTTTTCAGGTTAATTTTCCTGAGCTTTAGCTCGAGGAATTCGTCCACTATCGCGCTCTTGAGCTCGCCGTGCGCAGAGCTGGCGCCATTCCTGCTCACGATGACTGCAATGTTTGTGTAATAGCCATCAGTGTCAGTGTGGATTTTTCCGCTTATTGCGTTTATTTCAAAGCCATTCCCAGAGGTTTCTTTTAGCAAATGCCTGCCCTTACCAAGAGTAACAAGCTCGAAATCCTTTATCTTGCCATATGCCATGACTGGCACTGCAAGCTTCATGTCCCTCTCGCGCATGAAGTTGTGAATGCCTTCAATCACGTTATCGTTGTCTTTTAATTTCAGCACGTAGAACTCAGCCATTTGAATCACTTGAAAACGCTGTTTAATAAAAAAGAGCTTTATAGTTTTTAATTGTTAGCCTTTGGAAACCTTTTTTTGCGTGAAGAAAACGTTTCAGTGCATTGCTTAAAAAGCCTTCACCTGCACTATTTTTAGCCATGGAAAAAGGAAACCTTTACATAATGCTTGCGGCAGTTCTTTACTCAGCACAGCCAATTCTTGTAAAGCTCGCATACGGGGAAGTGCCTGGATTTCTCATGTTTTCACTGCGCTTTTTTGGGATGCTGTTCATTTTCCTTCCACTGGCATTCCACTTCAAGCGCCAGGTTTGGAGCGAGATAAGGCAGTGGAAAAAATTCGTTTTCCCAGCACTCTTTGTCCTTGGCGCTGTGTGCTTTTTCACTGTGGGAATTTATTACACGAGGAATGCAACCCTGACCGCGCTTCTCATAAAGACCAACTCTGTGTTCATTCCACTGATGACCGCTGCATTGTTTGTTGAAGAACGCCGCGTTTTGTTCAGCAAGAGGTTTCTTGCAGGCGTTGCCCTTGCTGGAGTCGGCGTTTTGGGGGTTATCACCGGCGGCGGCCCTCTCTCCATTACCTTCAGCATCGGCGTGGTTCTCGTCCTGGTCTCACAGTTTTCCTGGAGCCTTTACTCTGTTTCAATAAAGAGACTCATCCGCAGGAAAAACAGGTTAGTGGTCCTGTGCTTTATTTTTCCCCTTGCATTCCTGTTCTCAGTGCCATTTGCTGCCTATGACATTGCAGTAAACGCTTTATCAATCAACCCATTGTTCCTTCCCATACCCATTGCATCCGGCATAATTGTGGGCGCGGCCAACCTGTTCCAGTTCAAAGCCATTGAATCAAAGGGCCTCATTGTGACAAACGCTTTCTCGCTCACTACTCCACTGATGACCGGCCTGATGGGGTTCGCTGTGTTTGGTGAAATGCTCAGTTTGACACAACTGGCGTTTGCAGCAATCCTTATAAGCGGAGCCTATTTCATAATCAAATGCAAGTGCGACATCAGAGCAATCGACTGAAGACAAAAAGAATAATGAGAATGCCTGTGCACTGGTTTACAGGTGATTGAAAAATGCCATTGCCGCCAAGAGTGTTGAAGCCAAGGCACCTCAAGGAATACGGAATAAAGCCAGCCCATGGCCAGCGAAGAGAGATAAGGAAAGAGATGGGTCTTCTTGGTGTTTCAGGAAAGGGCGCGAGGCGCAAGCTCGCCGGGCTGCGCAGGACAGATAGCGGTTTACTTACAAGGAAGCCAAAACGACCTTTTGTACTGGTGCCAGAGAAGCGCAAAAAACCTGTTTCTGAGAAAACAAAAACAGCAAGACATTACCAGCACATGAAACACCAGAAAAAAGCAAAAAAAGGCGAGAGAAGGAGCGGCACGAAGGGCAACAGGCCAAAAAGGGAAGAGAAGAAGCAAAAGAAGAAACAATAACCACTCATTCGCAGAGTTTTGAAAAAGGTTTCTTTTTGCAATACGATTTTATCCTTCTTAGAACATAGTTTTCTTTTCGCAACTTTCCTTTTATTGGAATCAAGTTTTTCTTTTCCCTAAGCTTTTCTTTTTTGAAGAAAAGACTGTTAGTTTTTCTTCTCGCAACTCCCTATTTGAGCTCTGCTCAAACGGACGCCAAAAAATCTTCGATTTTTTAAGCGAGTCCTTTTTTCCAAAGAAAACCAGTTTTTCTTTCACAACACGCCTTTCTTTTTTCTTGAAAATTAGTTTTTCTTTCGCAACATGCCTTTCTTTTTTCTAAAAAGAAAGGCTGACGCCGAGAGAGGGATTCGAACCCCCGCGTGCTAGAAGCACACCAGCTGGTTGGCTGCGAAAAATTTTGACTGATTTATGCATCAAATTTTTTCTTTCTTTTGGGCAACTTACACTTTTCTTTCTTTTCTAAAGAAAGAAAAGGGCAGGCTCCAAGCTGGCGCGTTGGACCGCTCCGCCATCTCGGCTTCAGTACTAATTAGTTTTGGAATGGAATTAAAAGCTTTGGTTTTTACTTGCGTGACCAAAACTGGCAGGGCTTCATTTTTAACAAGGTCAAAGATAGAATTAAAAGCTTTGGTTTTTTTGGCGAAAATGAAAAAGGCGCGGGGACCACCGGGAAAGTTGGCTGGTGCCATTGGGAATGGCTTGAAGAACCAGTTAAATCCCCGCAATAATTATTTAACCGAAAAAGATTAATAAAGCTTTGGGTTGTTTTTTTTGGCTACTGTTTTTGACCTGAAAAAGGAGGCTCTGTAGAAATGATTTATAAAGGTCTTTTTTGCTTTCATAAAAACCCTCTTCCTGTCAATTGAATGTATTTTAAAATTCAATTCAAAGGATTTCCACACCGGCGAAAATGGGGAAAAATATATATAGGAGTAAATAATTATTGTTTACATGAAGAAAGCTGTGTTGTTTTTCCTGTTGTTGTTCTCTTCTGGTGTTTTTGCTGAAGACTGCCTGCTGGTAGAGCTTCACCCCAATCTGACGGTAACAAAAGAGGGTGCTTTTATCTCTGTTATAGTGGACTGCAATGGAACAGTGATGAAAAACAGGGAAGTGCGGATTACCTATCCCTCTGGCAAGGTTGAAGAGACCCAGACGAATGAATTGGGAGAGGTTTCGCTTGAAGCAAGCGAAAATGGGCAGTTTTTATTTGAGGTCCTGAGGAGTAAGGGAGAACCAACAGAAACAGAGGTTGTTTACAAACCACCAGAGTTCAACTTT
>CAZGDN010000091.1:0-3217 GCA_964525235.1 uncultured archaeon
CCACAAAAGGGTTTGTAATAAAAAAAGCGCCTTATCCCTTTATAAAATTTTGGGTGAAGCTTGCAGTGTGAGAAATTCTTGGTGCAATAAAAAAAGAAGAGCAACAACCGACAACTATTGCTTTTTCAGTTTTACTAAGATCACAACCACAAGGATTGCCAGGACTGCAATTATCCCAGCTGCTATTAGGGTGAAGTTAGCTGGTTGTTCTTCGCTTGGCCTTTTTGCTGCTTCTCTTGCTTTGATTGTTGTAATCTTCGTGGTTTTTTTCCAGCCTGTTTTTTCTGCGGTTGCTTCGATTATGTATGTTCCTTTTTGTTTTAGTTCGAGGGTTGTTGGGAGAGTGAGTGTTTTTGTTGTTTTGTTTGGGTAGGTGATTTTTGCTTTTATTGTTGCTGTGGTGTTGTCTTTGAGTTCTGCGTAGATTTTGACTTTTTGCCCTGTTTTGAATTCTGTTTTTGGTTCAATGCAGGTTTTTTTAAGGTCTGAGGCTGGTGGTGGTTCAATCCATTTTTCTTCTTCGCATGCTTTTACTGTGAATGGGATTTCTTCTTCTTTTGCTTGCGGTATTTCTGGTTCTTTTTCGATCACCCCGAATTGAATTGATTGCTCTGTTGGGCGATAGCCTTCTTTTGAAGCGGTCACGGTTAAATTGTATGTGCCGGGTTGTTCTGCTTTAAAGGAGTATGGAAGGAGGATTTGTTTTGTGGTTTTGTCTGGGAGTTCGAGGTTTGCGTCTATTCTGGGGTTTGTTATGCTTGAGTTGATGTCCAAATAAACAGTTTCTCCTTTTTTGAATATTTTTGTCTTTTCATTGCATTCTGCGTTCTTGCACGTGTTTATTTCAAAATCGAGTGCCGGTAGTGTTTCGATTTTGAAGGCTTTTTCCTCTCGCAATTGCACTGGCGAAGTTATTTCAACATAGGCAGTGCAGGTTTGCGGCTTGATGAATTCTTTGACAGTTAGATAATCATAAGTTCCTAAATATGGCTTCTCTGGGCTTATCGTGGCAGTCATTTTCTCCATTGGCTTAAGGGGGGCGGTTGGGCAAGTGACATAGGGAATAAAACTTATTTCCTGGTTGTTGTCAGAAGCTATTTCGTATTTGAAATTTATTTTTTCATTTAGGGAAAAGGTCCCTTTAATCTCAATATTCACGGACGTGTCTGCCCCGTAAGCTAAACAAGTATTCAAAATAGTAAAAATGATTGCCAATATGATGATGTTCTTGTTTATTTTACCACCTCTATCTGGACAGTCATCTGCCTATGTTTTGATATATTCGTATATTCAGGAAGTACCTCGGCATAAATGACTAGGGTGTATTTTCCCTCTTTTGGGAATTGTACTTTTCTGACGGTTTCACATTTTTCGGCGTTATAGCACCAGTGCGATTCCCCTTGTGTGTTGTCCACATAAGAATATATTTGAAAGAGACCCAATGGGTGTTGTGCAGTTACTTTGATGTTTGCTTCTTCACCCACCCTTAAAATGTTTTTGTCTATTTCGATTTGTAAGGCAATTTCTTTATCAAGATACTTTTCGGGATTTTTGAATAATTTGAAGTTTAAATTGCATTTTGTGAATGCTTCTCCAAGGGGGCACAAAATGTCATGAATTATAAGGTCTCCATCTTTTAGTTCACTGCTGGTGATATTTTCGTTTTTGGCAGCCAATTCTTTAAAATTTTTGTCCAAAGGAACAAAGTAACCAAAGTAATCGGGAAAGCTGATACAGCAAGGCCGGACAAGATAAGTAAAAATCCATGGAATGTCGTCTATGCGCATGGAGACACCCCGTGTTTCAATTTCAAATTCAGTGTAGTCTTTGTTTTCTTCGATTATTCTGGGGGGTTCAAAGTCGCTTCGGCCATCCAATTTTATGATTTCGGAGGGTAGTTCCTTATGGATTTCGTTTAAAACCGTGGGGTCCCCCAAGAAAACATATGGTCCATCGGGATATGTAGGCGATCGGTCTGGCATTATCGCTGGATTCTTTTGCATCAAAATTGGCCCAAGGCTGTTGGGCCAATATCTAAATATGCTTCCTATTCTAATCTGTCCAATGAATCCTATTGCGCCCTTCCTTAGCGCATTTGTTGCAAACAGTTCTCCTTTTTTGTAAGCACCCAAGTAGTCTGCAGTAAGGCAAGCTTCAATGTGCATAAATGAGTTTGAAAGCCACGGGATTTTTGAACTGCTAATACCGGCCCAGTTTGTGCTTCCATGGTCTATGTAGTGAATGAATCCTTTGTTTTTCATGAGGGCTGCTCTGAACTGTGTTGATTCTGGCGACGTTACTGTAAAACCGAGAGTTTCTCCAAGTTTTTTGTATGGTTCAATGTCATTTGCGAAGTTTGAGTTCGTTGTATAATTGAGTAATTGATTCAAATTTTTTGGTAAGGATTTGTAGTGCAGGCTTCTGGCGACATAAGCTGACACATCACTAATCGTAATTCCATAAATTCTTCCTAACTGCATGTCAATATTCCGCTTATAATCTTTGGAAGTACATCTTTCTTCACTTTCAATGCAGCATCCGTCCAAGTCCGCATAGCATGAATCTGCATCGCCTCTTTGGTTTTCTCCGGTTATCAGGTACATCTCAATTGCGTCTGGAGACCCAAAAATGGTTAGATAATTGGGCTTAATTGCCAAAGAAGCAACTTTTTCTTCGATGAGTGAATCAATTTTTTCCCACTCTGTTTCTTTTGAACTAATTATAAGCTCCTGCCTTCCGCTTGCTAGGATGGGTGCGGCCAACGAAGTTTTTCCGTAAATGCTAGATATTGGATTTGCACTTTTTTCTGGTTCGAATGTCTCATTGATTTGGATGTCCAAGTCTCCCGGGTTGACCAAGATTATTTTATCAGTATTTGCCTTCTCCAAGTATTTCTTTTGTAATTCTTCCAGTGAATATTGCTCATTGCATTTTGTGCTTGGATTTCCAATGCATATCACGTTTTTGTTTTCAGTTGGAATTGAATCATTGAATCCTTTGATTATTAGGGGTGCGTTTATGAGTGATGCGTAGGTTGATGCCATTAGTGCTAATTTGTAATTGTTTTCAACGTACACTATGTCTTTGTATGCTCTCCAGTATTGTAAGTATTGTTGTGTTTCTATCCTTTGAATTTGATTCCCGCTTAATCCTGCTCCCAAGCTTTCTCCTGGAACCATGTGTCCTTGGTCGGCTGTGAGGAGTGAGTCTAGTTCTG
>CAZGDN010000092.1:0-3207 GCA_964525235.1 uncultured archaeon
GCTTGCTTCTTTCCTGTGTGAGGCACTTGTGGAAGAATGGGTTGCTTGGGTTGTCATAGCATTCCTTGAATGCTCCTTCGAACAAGTAAATGCCAATCTGGAGGCATGGCTCTTTTTCTGTGCCTCCTTCGATTTTGCAATTTTCCCCGACTTCCTTGTAGACTTTTTCTATCACGCCCTTGACTTCCTCGATGTCGTCACTCATCGAGCCCGAGGCATCAATCACGAAAACAAGGTCAATTGGCTTTCTTGCTTTTTTTAGCTCGTCAACCACCTTGAATTCCGGGTAGCAGTTTCGCGTGCACTCCTTTTTGTACTTTCCCGGCACCTTGAGCCAGATTGTGCCGTTTACTTCGTCGTTTTTCCACAGCTCGAACTTGAAATCAATTGGCAGGTTGTATTTCTCGCGCCATTTTCTCTCGCACTCAATTACGCTCATGCAGTCCTCGCATGGAAAAAAGTACCTGCATTCCTTTTCCGAGAACCACTCTTTTTGCACTGGTCCTGGCTCACACTTGCCTATCCTCACCAGTCCGCGGGCTTTTAACTCGAATTTTTTTGTTTCGTAGTTTGTTTCGTCTGTTGTTTCGAGTGTGGTGAATTCTATTTCGTAGTCTCCGTTTTCTGTTATTGGTATTTGGAGTTCTTTTTCGGTTTCTTGTCCTGTTTTGAGTGGGAATTTTTCGCTGTTGAGTTCTTTTACCAGTTGTCTTTCTGGTTGTTGTCCGTGGGGGAGTTTTTTTATTTTGTAGAGTTTTGCTTTTGCTTGTACTTCAATCATGTCTTTTTTGCCTGTGTTTTTTACCCTGTAGGTTATTGTGGTTGTTTTTTTCTTTGTGAGGTCGAGTTCAGTGTCTGAGAGTTTTGTGCTTGTTATTTTTACTTGTGCTGGTTGTTTTCCGATGTAGACCCTGCAGATGTAGAGGTTTTCGTGCCTGCATCTTGCTGATACTTCTACTGGTTTGGTTTCTTTGAAGGAGAAGTATCTTTTGTTTGCGTTGTTGTCCCATTCTATTGCTCTGGGGCATTTTTTTCCCTTGGGGCAGCAGAAGATTTTGTCGTTGCATTCGAATATTATGCTTCTGTTTTGGTTTTCGTATCCTTCGGCTTTTACTGTGAATTCTTTTGGGAATTGGGTTTTTTGGTGGTGGTAGTGTCCTAGGTCTGTTTCTGCAATTTTCAACTCTTTTTTTATCACGAGTTCTGGTTTTTCTGGCCAGAGGTATAGTGGGGCGAAGTATGATAGGAATAGTAACAGGAGGAGGAATGTGATTATTGCTATTACAGCAAGCTTTACAGTGTCGTGCTCCATGCTTTTACATTAGTGTTTTCTTATTATTATTTTTTTGCATTGCAGTTCACTTCTTTTTTGCAGGCGTGTTTTTGGTTTGTTGCAGGTGTTGTTTTTTTGTTTATTGGGTGCGTGTTGTTTTGTTTTAGCTTATTGTGAATATTGCTGGCGTGATTTCCGGGTTGCTTGCTGCGCTTACCTTGTATGCTCCTTTTACTTTTATTGGTCCAATGGGTGTGGTTTGGTTGCAGGGAATGGCTTGTTTTTCGAGGATTGAGCTTCCGGTTATTGCGTTGTTTATGCTGATGTCTATTTTTCCTGTTTCGCACTTTGCTGTTACTTCTGCCATTTTTGTTTGCTTGTTGTATTCTGCTGTTAGTTCTGTTTCTTTGATTATTTCTCCGTCTGGTGAGAACCTGAATGTTTTTGTTTTTGTGTCGTAGAAGCCTTCGTTGTCTGTTACTTTTAGAGTTACTGTTAAGGTAGACGGGATAGAATAATACTCCTCGTAGAATGGGAACTTGCCGATAAGCCCAGTTACTGACGTCCTCCACCACCGCGGATTATTTGATTTCCAATAATATCCTTGGATTGTTCCGTCTGGGTCTCTTGAATTTGAAGCATCGCATTCGAGGACTTTTGTTTGTTGACCAAACCCGCCCCAGTCGTCTCTTGTCTTACAGTCAAAGTCTGCTTTTGGGGTGGATTTTCCTGGAGGAAGAACCTGTGTATAAATGGTCGTAGTGCCGATATAGTCTGACTCGCTGGTGGGCAACCAGTCTGCCTGCACTGCCTTTCCATCAAAAATTACCTTATCGACGTAGTGTGTGCAAAAAAGATCGTACTCCACGGATGGGGTAAATGGATTCGAAGTCTTGGTCTTGACAACGCATTCGATTGCCCCACCTTCTTTTTCTTTGCATGTGGAGAATTTGTCATTCGGAGATATGGAAACCTTTGCAGTGCAGAACACCTGTATTCCCGCTTTCCTCCTGTTTATGAGCGGGACAATGTATGCTCGGAATCCATTGTCCGCAGTGTAATATGCCTTATACTCATTGAACGGAACGCTTTCAGCCTCGAACACTGGGACTTTCGGCGATAACTTATAATTACCCCCGCTGTTTGCCAGCGGATACCTTGAGTCAAATTTTGCCTGCAGTTCACCCTTCAGTTTTTCGAATTGCTCCGCGGAAAGCATTTCAATTGGCGGTGAGTCAACATTTCCCCCTTGTACGATCCAGTCATTTCCGTGGTCTGATATTTCTTTTGTGATCGGGGCTAAGCGGAGTACATCCCCGACTTGAATTCCACCTGAGTAATCCGTGATCTCGCTTCCATCGCGCCAAATGGAATAGTCATACCTCTGGATAACGTCGTTTGGCAACGAAAAGTTCATTCTGACAGTAAGAGAATTCTTATTCGGGTACTGCGAAGGCTGGCTGAATTGGTCCGCGTTAATGTCCCAGCCGAATGCATCAGCAATTGGCTTCACCTGATTTTCAGCTACTGCCTTAAAAAAAGCTGGGGAACTGTATGGCATGTCGTATCTATCATAACCCACAAGGTTGAACTTCACTTCTTCGGCTGAAGCAAATCCTGTCATAAGGACTAGCATGGCGGCGCAGGCAATGAATACTGTGGCTTTCATTTTTCCCACTTCCCTTAAACGGTTTGAATTGTGTTAATTATGTCTTTTGTTTTATTTAAGGGTTTCGCGGTTTTGGGCGGTGTAGAAATCCCTTGGATTGAGTTCTAACCTGTATTCGATTGACAAAGGAAAGCTGTTTTATGAAAGCAAAAAAGGCCTTTATAAATCATTTCTACAGAGCCCTACAGGGCACATTGTTTGGGGGTCTGACTAATCTACTTCTGGTCTTTTGCCGAACGATATGTAACAGCGCTCGCTGCACTCC
>CAZGDN010000093.1:0-3185 GCA_964525235.1 uncultured archaeon
AATGGGAATGGGCGGATTCGAACCGCCGACCTCTCGGTTTCCGAATAACTCCTACTTATCAGCCGAGTGCACTAGACCAGACTATGCTACATTCCCTAGACTATAATTTTTTCCGAGAAAAGCAATAAAAATGTGATTGATTTCAGTGCCTTGGCGTGAAGCGTTTCATTTGCTTTTCGCGCTTTTCCCTTTTCTTCATGTTTTTCGTGTGGCGTTTTCTCGCGATTGCAAGCCTTGCCCTCTCAATTGGCTTTCTGAGCAATGAACTGGTCTTGAACCTGTCAAATGCCTTTATCGCCCCTGCTTCTTCTTCGAGAACAAACGGGTTCAGTTCAAGGAATAAGTCGTTTCGGTGCATTCTTTTTTCAACTGCGCCAACCCAGCCCTTTCTTCGCATTGACTCAACGATTTTTGGGGTGAGAAACTGAAACGGGTCTTTCAGGCTTGCATACCTCAGCGTTGGGCTTATTTCATAAGCCCTGCCGAGTGCCCTTAGCAGGATTCTTGTTGACAAGCCCAAGCCACGGTAGTCTTCTTTGAGAAAAATCCTGTGGCCTTCAAACACTGTGTCTGCGCTGTTCATTCCTGCAACCATTCTTATCTTAAATGTAACAAACCCAATTGGCTCAATGTTCCTGCTTCTCTTACCGTGCTTCATTTTTCTTGTGGCAATAACACAAACGCGCTTTTTTTCTCTTGAAATTATCTCCTTCGCGAGCTTTTCAGCGCGCATTGCCTGCCCTGCGGTTAGGGGCCTGCCGTTGTTTGACCTTTCCTTGAAGTCCTCTTTAAAAATCTCCTGGAATAACCTGAGCTGTTCTGCATTCTTCAAATTGCTTAAAACAAAGGAGTCAAGAGCAATGCCCAGCGCTCTTGCTTTCAGCCTTTGGGTCTTTGAATGCCTTTTTTCCTTTTTGGCTCTGTTGAATGGGTTTCTGTTGAAATTATTCTTCCTTTATGTTCCTCAGCGCCCATGAACAATAAAGTGTTACAACCTTATTAATTTTTTTTCTCCTGGGCAGAAAGCGTTAAATAAGTGTGGTGAATAGTTTTATTGGAGTGTTTGTTTCCTTTTCCTGTGCTGAGGTTGTTTTAAGTGATGGTTTTGTGGGAGTGGTTTGAATGGCTTTGAACATTCCTTTTAAGGGAAACAAGAAACTGGAGAAAATTGTGAAAAGAGTTAACAATGATGTGCAATTGCAGCAGTACTGGGATTGCTCGAACGTTATCGCAGTGGACAGACTCAAGTACAACGACCATGGCAAGGTTCATGTTGCGATTGTTGCAAACATTGCCCTCAGGCTCTTGAGAATGCTTGTTGCCTCTGGTCAAAAACCAGGCATAGTTAAGGACTATAAAATGAAAGAAGAGGACGCAGAGGTTGTGGTGGTTCTTGCATCGTTGTTGCACGATGTTGGCCACAGCATTCACCGGAACAAGCACTACGAGTTCTCGCTGCCGATAGCTGACCGGCTGCTTGATGGCTTGCTTGCAGGCATTTACAAAAAAAAGCAGCTAGTCATAATGAAGAGTGAAATACTGCACGCCATAATTTGCCACCATCTCGATTTTCACCCTTTAACGCTTGAAGCTGGCTGTGTGAGAGTAGCGGACTCGCTTGATGCAGAAAAGGGGCGCGCGAGAATTCCCTTTGATGCCGGTCAGATAAGCATTCACTCGGTGAGCGCGCTTGCAATAAAGGATGTCAGGATTTTGAAGGGAGAGAAAAAGCCAGTGCACGTTGAGATAGCTATGGGCAACTCTGCTGGAATATTCCAGGTTGACGAGCTCATAAAGAGAAAAATCAGGCACTCTGGCCTGGAGGACTTCATTGAACTCACGGCGTACGTGAAAGGCGAAGAGGAAAAGATTATCAAGGAGTTTAGGCTGTAAATTATAAGAGGAGTATGAAATGGCACTAAGGCGGCGTGGACTCAGGCGTTTTTGGCCTTTTGGGAAAAGAAAACCAAAACCCCAGTTTCGTGGCAAGGTGTTTCCTTCCACTGAATTCCCAATACTGGAGCGGGCTAGATTCGAGCGGGGATGGCAGCTCTTGGAGAGAACTGGTGGAGAAATATCAGAGGAAGGATTAAGAACTGTTTTGCAGGAGTGGGGAAAAAAAGAGAATGTTTCAGCGAATGATGCGAGAAAACTATTCGGGCTTTGGGGTGTCAGGGAAGAAATAATCGAAAGGGTTGTCAAGGCTTATTCCCGTCCAAAATAATAATCGTCCCAGTTTCTCCACTCATTGCCTTGACCAAATTGTTAATGGACGTGATGACTACTTTTTCGCCACCGCGCTCGAGGAACTGAATGGAAGCGCGGATTTTTGGAGCCATTGAGCCCTCTGCAAAGTGCCCTTCTTTCAAGTACTTTTTTGCCTCGCTGACAGTCATTTTCCTTAATGGTTTTTGCTGCGGGGAGTTAAAGTTCAGGTAAACAGTTTCAACGCTTGTGAGAATAACCATTGCTTTGGCCTTGATTTTTTCCGCGAGCACAGCGGTTGCAAAATCCTTGTCCACAACTCCATCGATGCCTTCAAGGTTGTTGTTCTCGTCAATGTAAACAGGCATTCCGCCCCCGCCGGCAGCAATAACTATCACATCTTCCTCGATTAGTTTCTTTATTGCGTTTTTTTCCACTATGTCCAGTGGAATCGGGCTTGGAACAACGCGCCTGTAGCCCCTGCCGGCGTCTTCGATTATCTTGATGCCCCTGTTTTTGACTCTTTCAATTTCTTCTTTTGAGTAAAATGGGCCAATGGGCTTTGTTGGGTTTTTTAGCTGCGGGTCGTTTCTGTCGCACACAACCTGCGTCAGGACTGTTACAACCTCTTTTTTTACTCCTGCAGCCCTGAGCTTGTTTCTGAGTGTTTGCTGCAGCATGTAGCCAATTTCGCCCTCTGATTCCGCGACAGCAACACCCAGTGGCACGTCATAGGCCTTTCCCAGGGCTGCCTCTGTTCTGATCACAATGTTTCCAACCTGCGGGCCATTCCCGTGGGTTATTACAACACTGTAACCCTGCTTTACCAGTTCAGCCACGTCGGTCAATGCCTCGCGGGCATTGGCGAACTGCTCGTACACTGTTCCCCTCTGACCACGCTTTATGAGCGCGTTGCCCCCAAGAGCAATGACAACCAATTCTTTTCTTTTCATAGCTCATTCTTGCAGGGAAAATTTTTT
>CAZGDN010000094.1:0-1660 GCA_964525235.1 uncultured archaeon
AGTACTACGATGACTACTGCGCCTCCGAGGAACAGCATTGTGTTGTCTGCGGGTTTTGGCTCTGGCTTGGGTGCTGGGGTTTTTGGAGGTTGCGCTGTGGGCTTTGGTGGCAGGGCTGGCGTTTGGCTTGGTGTTTGCTCTGGTGTTTCTTTTGGAGCGTAGTATTTCTCATATGCTTCTTTTGTCTGGAAGGAGCGGAAGTCGTACTCGATTGTTATTTCCTGGTCCAGTGCTCCGTCAGAGCCGTAGATTTTTGAGGTGAGAAATGCGTGGTCTATGTCTTTGCTTGCAGTGAGGTCTTTTTTTACTGCCATTATTTTTGGGGTTATTTCTCCCTCGTAGCTTGTTTTTCCAATCACTGTTCCATCCGGAAGTGTGAGTTCCACTTCCACTCTGCCATTGAAGTTGGTGAACCAGTCGGTTGAGTTTGAAAAGCAGCTGAAGAGGTTAAAATCGTCGCCTGCTTTAAGGGGGAACTTGTCTATTCCTGAGAACACGAACCTTCCTTGCTCTCCCTCTACTGAGAACCTCAAGTTAATGATGCTGTACCACGCGTTTGCTTCGCTGTACAGCTGCAACAAGTACGCGCCTGGCTTCAGGCCGTCAAGGGAGATGGTTGCGTCAGTGGACGAGTTTGGCTCTATTTCGAGGAATTCTTTTTTTGTGTATTCTGGCATAAGATTTTCTTCCTCTGTCTGGTCCCACTTGAACAGGCGGTATTCCACGTAAGCGCTTGTTTTTTCGCTGTTTGGGTTTTTTAGTGCAACGGCATAGTTTATTGTTTCTCCTTGCTTGAATGACTGGGAGAAATTGCGGAGCATCTGGTTGGCTCCCTGCAGCCTCACGGTGTTTCTGTCAAAGTAGAACGGCGCGTTCTCTTGGCCGTTTTCGACAGTGAAGCCAGCCGAGCCACCGTAAACATTGCTGATGAATGGCAGCCCTGACATGTTAAAGTTCTTTTTCACTTGGTAGAAGAGTGCAACGTAGTAGTAGCCGTTTGGGGCTTTTTTCGGAATCCTGTAAGTGAATTGCAGGGGATAACCCTGGTTTGCGTCAAGGCTTAACTCGTTCATTACCCAGAACTCTTTAATCAGGTTGTCTCCTTGGGTGTCGCCGCTTTCCTTGTTTAACCAGTAAACCTGGGCGAACACCCCGCCTTCAACCAGGGGATAGGGATTGTTGTTTTTGATTGTTGTTTCAAAGTTTACCGTGTCCCCTGGGTTGTAGCGGTGCTTGTCTGCGTGAAGCCATTCAAACGAAACGCTTCCAAAGTGGTAGTGATCAAAGCAGTTAACGCCTGTTGCTTCGGTGTTTGTGCCGCCAACCCCCACATCAACTATGACAGGGTTTATTTCTTCCTCTGTTTCATCTTGCGCGAATGCCCCTAAGACCAAGAGGCTTGCAAAAAAAAGGATTATTCCAATCTTCAAGCCAGACTTCATTTTTCCTCATCTCCCAATCAATTTTAGTATTTTTTTGCTATTATTATCACTTTATAATTAATAAATATTGCTTTTGCCTTTTCTTGTCGTTTTTTTTGCGGGGCTGTTTTTGGTTTGCTGTGTTTTGTAGTGTTGTTTTTTTTGCTGGACTGTCCTTGTGGTTTGGTGTGTTGCTTGTCCTGCTTTGTGGCTCTTGTTTTTTCAGTTTTTCAGCTGTT
>CAZGDN010000094.1:1760-3121 GCA_964525235.1 uncultured archaeon
CCATTGTTTGGCTCGCTTGTGATTAACAGCACTGCTTTTTGGGCGCTGTTTCTCCACCCGATTCCTTCACTGGCAGAGGGCTCGAGCGCGTAGTGGAGGGCGTCAGCCCATGGCTCTGTTTCGTACTTGTATTCAATTCCGTCAATTCCCTCTTTTATCTTTTCAACAATGTTTGGCTCTGATGAAAGCATTGCAATGCCGAGCCCTTTTTCCAGTTCACTAAAGCTGCTGCCCTTTATGGGGTCGAATGATTCAACCGCATTCTGGTTGCTTTTTCCACCGCCGAATGCAAGTATTCCAACCTTGAGGCATGGCTCGCCGTTTACCTCGCATTCCTTTTGCATTGCTTTTGCCAGCTTCGAGAATGCTGCGTAGAATTCTGTGCCTTCATCGTGCATGCTCTCTGTTGCATCCAACACCACGAGCAGGTCAACTGGCTTTCCCGCTTCCTTGATTCTGTCAATGTACTCAAGGTTGTCATTGCCTGTTTCACAGTAGCAGTCAAGGTTTCGCATGCAATCAAGCACTTCTTCACTTGTTTGTGCTGGCTGTTGCGCTGGGCACTTGCAGGTGCATTCTCCTTCCTCGCATGTTGGTTCCGGGCTGTCACAGTCTGCTCCGCTGCAGTCTGTTCCAGCGCAGTCCTGGTCTGTGGAGCATCCCTGTATTGTTATTTCCCCTTCCTGGCTTTGCTGTTCTTGTTCGTTGCCTTGTGTTCCGCTGCTCTCGCTTCCAACGTTTTCCCACGGGCTAATGTAATCAGAGGGTTGCCCGCCTTGAATTCCCTGTTCTCTTTCAACTGTTTCTCCCCCGCACCTGTCGCTTACTTTCGGCAGCTCGCATTCAGTCCAGTCATCTTCGTTGGTTTCAATTCCTTCTTTTAGCTTTTTTCCCATAACATAAAGCAGGTTTTTTTCAGTGTCCTGTTTTATTTCAATGCCCGGCTCTGCTCTTTGCATCCACTTTCGCTGGCACTCGCTTAGCGAAATATCGTATGGCGTGGTGTAACAGCTGAGCAGCACATTGCAGTCCCTGCTGTCATGGCTGCACATGAAGTTGTAATTCCATTGCACTGGAACGCTTTCTGTTTCAACAGCTTTCTTTCCGCAGTTTTCACACTCTGCATCAGAGCACCATGGCTTCTCGCTTTCCGTTTTAATTTCTCCCTTTAACACTGCACTTATTGCATCCGAGAAGTCATCTCCCTTGAGGTAGCCTATTGCCCTGCCGCCTGTCTGTTCCGCGAGCCATTCGAGCTGTTGCTTTGGGCTTTCAGTGCTTTCTTCACTGTAAATGCCGAACACCTTGAAGCCATTGTCTTTTGCAAAGTTTCCAAGCTCCACTACTGCTGAGTCAAGCTG
>CAZGDN010000095.1:0-3075 GCA_964525235.1 uncultured archaeon
CAATGACAACCAATTCTTTTCTTTTCATAGCTCATTCTTGCAGGGAAAATTTTTTTAATTGATTCAAAAACAGTTTTTTTTGCCTTTTAAAAAGCCGCTAGGCTCTTCTCTTGCGCCCTTGCTTTTTTGGAATTTTTGAGCTCTCAATTTTTTTCCAAGCCCGAGAGGAAGGCTGGAACGCGTTTCTTGGATTCAAGGCTGAGAGCTTTCCCAAGCCAAAGAAGTACACCCTTGCAATTTTTTGCTTTAATGGCAGCCCTTTTAGTTTCCGTGCTCTCCTGGCAAGGTTTTCTTTTCTTGGGAGAAGCCCCATTTTCCTCAGTTGTTTTCTGCCGAGCTCGATTCTTCTTCTCTGGAAAGCAATGTCCCTTGTGGTTTGAGCTGGCTTGTAAAAGACTATTGCCCTGTGCTCTCTTGCATAGTGTTCGGCTGGAACCACGAGCTTAAGGTAAAGGTCCTCTGTTAAAAGGTCCGCGGGCATTCTGATACCTTTTGCGGTTTCCCTTTTTATCCCGTAAAGCGCTCCTGAAAGATGCGAGCTCTTTGAAATTTTTTCCTTTATTGCCCTGTTTCTTGCCCTCACCCTGGCATTTCTTGATTCGTTAATGTTCACCGGAGTCGGGCTTCCTCCAACCAGTTCGAGCACTGGGTTTTTGGAAAACCTTTCCCAGATTCTTTCAATGGCACGCCTGTGCATTACAACATCTGCGTCAGTGAAAAAAATCACCGGCGCACTTGGATTGCTCTCCTTAACAATCCTGTTCCAGGCAAGCGCCTTGCTTTTCTCTTTCAGTTCAACCAGTTTTATTTCTGGGTGAGAGGCCTGCAATTCCCTCACTCTTTCCACTGTTTTATCAGTGCAACCATTAGCGCAGACAATTATTTCCCTTTTACCAGGTGGCATTTCCTTCCAGAGCGTCTGCTTTAAAACCCACTTGAGAGAGCGCTGGATTGACTCCTCTTCGTTGAAGGCAGGCATTCCAATTGAAAGAAACCCTGGTTTTGCATTCATGTAATTATTTAACTACTCTTTATTAATTAACTTTTCCCAGTGGTTTCAGCGGAAGCAAGCCATCGCTCATTTAAATAACCCTTTCCACGCCAGTTATAATATGGGTGTCCCGAGGAGCAATATCCTGGAGCACAGGATAAAGGCAAGCGACCTTGCTTCCTATTACTGGTGCGCAGAGCAGTCGTATTGGAAGCTCCGCGGTGTTACCAGAAAGGAAAAGCCAACCGACGTTCTGGGAAGAAAAGTGCACCGCGCGCTCATAAAACCGCCAACCGAAGACTTTGAAATAGAGTTCTTCAGAAAACTAAAAGAATTCAAGCCCATTTACAGGGCGAGTGGGAGAGTGCGGGTTTACTGTGGCTTTGATGCCGTTGACCTGAGTGGCATTCCAGTCAACAATTCAGTGCGATTGCTGGAATTCAAGACAACCGCGAGGGAGAGCATTCCAGAGTACTACCTTCCGCCTGCAAGGTTCCAGCTTGAAATATACTACTGGGCCTACAAGCCGGTTATTGAGCGGATGGGCTACGTGTTCCCAGAAGAGCACTTCCTCGAGTTCCACTCCAGCAAGAACGGCTCGCTGATTGAAAGGATTAAAGTGAAAATGGACGAAATGGAGATTGCGAGAAAAATCAGGGAGTGCCTCGCTGGCCTCGGCAGTGGCTATGGCTTTTCCAGGCCAGAGCAGTTCAAGTGCGATTGGTGCGAGCCAGAGTACAAGGAAAAATGCAGGCTCTGGCAGGAAGCATAGCTCTCTTGTGAACAGATCCTGCCGGCTTTCAAGTGGTTGTTTCCCTGGTGCTTTAAACAGTTGTGTCCAGCGCTCGTGCTTTTCCAGCTCCCCCACCGTTATTCCTCCACCTGGTTCAATAACAAAGTGGGCTTGAACTTGAAAGCAGAGGTTCCGCCTTCAACCGCGGGAGCAATCTTCAACGAGTAAACAACAACCTCTCGCCTCTCACCTGCTTTTCCATGGATGAAGACACCCCGAAAGTTTCCAAGTGGAACGCCATGCCTGGTCATTGTTCTCTCAAGCGCGGAAAGCTCGCTCTTGGGGAGTCTTCCCTTCCCTGATTGCTTTTCGTGTTGTTTCAACCCAAATTGGGGCTTTTCTGCCAATACCCGGCAGACTGGAGCCCTTTTTTGGTTTTTGGCGCATGGGGTGCTTTCGTGGTTTCCTTGGGCGCATAATACTATCCTGCCTTTTTCATATTTATACTTCGTTGCCAAAGCCAGTGGAAGAATTCTCCAAGCCCATGCTCAAAGCACTCAACTAACAAGAGGGGTCAACAAAAACCAAAAACCCCTTGTAAAACATTTCCCCAGGGCAATTCTCAGCAAAAACTTTAAAACCCTCCTGCCGTAGTATTCTTGTAAGCAGCCCTGTGGTGTAGTGGCCAAGCATCCTGGCCTTTGGAGCCAGGGACGGGAGTTCAAATCTCTCCAGGGCTATCAAGGCCTGGGGTTTTTCAAGCTTGCTTGAATTCTCTCCAGGGCTATCCTTCTCTCTTTTACAAAAAGAGAAAAGCCTCACTGTGTGCCCAAAGATAAAAGTTAGGCCAAGTTCTGCTTCTTTAAAAAAGGAAAAAAAGACCTGCGTTTCGTCAAAAAGAAAAAGGTTGAGGCTGTGCTGGGCTTGATGAAAGAAAATGGTTCAGCTATCGTTTGAATAGAACTAAAATAGGATTGAAATTTAATTCTGTTTGATAAACTGTGGCCTTGTTCAGAACATTGCTGTATTGCTGCAATGGCACTAAAGCATGCTGTTAAACTAATGAAATGGTGACACGCAGACTTGCCTATGCCTACTGTGTTGATTACGCGCTTGCCTGCTAAAATAATGAACTGGTAACACGCGAGCCTTGCCCATGCTGGCTAATTCTACTTGCACCCAACTATAAGTAAAATTAAATATTACTTGTATTGTATTGCAAGTAAATAAAAACAAGACAGTGGAAGCAAGTAAGAGCTGGGCAGGTAAAATAAAAGCAGACAAAGGGAAAAAGGGAAAGGAAGCTGTTCACTTCCTCTTTTTAACTAACGGCAGGCCTGTTTGCTTGTTT
>CAZGDN010000096.1:0-3026 GCA_964525235.1 uncultured archaeon
TGGTTGGTGTGTATGTGTTTCGTGTGAATGTTCTGCTGGTGTAGTTTGCTCTTGGCGTGTAAGTGTATGAAGTGGTTCTAGTGTATGTGTTTGTTGGCTTGTAGGTGTAGCTTGTTTTGGGGGTGTAGGTTTTTCTGGCAGTGTAGTAGTTTGAGTAGTATTTTGGGTTGTATGCGCGTGTTGTTTTGCGAGTGGAGGTATAGGGTGTGTAGCTGGTCCTTGACGTGTATGTTCTGGTGTAGTAGTTTGAGTAGTGGTTTGGTGTGTAGGTGTTAGTGCGTGTTGTGTTTGTGTAGCTGTTCCAGTTTGGTTTGTAGGTGTAGGTGTTGATGGTTCTTGGGGTGTAGGAATTGTAAGAGGTGTATGCTGTTGTTATGCTTGTGTTGTTTGGCGTGATTGTTTTGTTTTGGGTGTTTGCTATTGTGGTTGTTAGTCCTGTGGCTTGAGCGAAGTAGGTTGCTTGGCTTGCGTGAACCGGACCGTTTTTTAAGATGTATTGCTCTGCGCTTAGGTTGCTGATTGGTTTGCTTGCGATTATTTTTCCGTTTTGGATTGCTGCAACCATTACTGGTTTTGTCATGCTGGGGATTATCATGGCATATTGGGTTTCTTGGTTGTCATAGGCTGATGTGCTGTTGGTTTTTGCTGGCCAGCAGCCTATTTGCCCATTTTTTATGCTGCACTGGCCTCCAATGCCGCAGATCATGCCTGTTTTAACTTCTTCTTCACAGGTCCAAGTGTTAAATTTGTAGTATATATTGTTTCCTTTTGAGTTGTCACAAAATGCTTCGGTTCCTTTTACTCGTCCTTCGTCGCAGATACAAAAATTGGAGTAGTATTTTCCTTTTTCTTCGAACTCTTTTTTGTGGTATGTGGGTGTTACTAAGCAGCCATATTTGCATTTCTTATATTGCCCTTCGGCGTAGGGGTCTTTTTCGTATTCTTCGCAAAACCCGTTTTTGCTGCATTTGTGTTTGACGATATATCCTAACTGTAGATAATCAGTGTATTGTTTGCCGATTAAAAAGTTTAAGTTTCTCATTTCTCCAGTATTGTATCCTTGATACGAATAGAAAATTGATTCATTTCCGGTAAAATATTTTATTTTGTCATAACATATTTGCTCTTCTGGTGGCAGGGTTACAACATGATCCAGCTTGCTACAGTCTCTGTCACTTGAGCAGGGTGTTTTTGATAGGGTGTATGTGTTTGTTAGTTGAGCTGATACGCTTGTTAAAAAGAAGAGAGTAAATATTAAGACGATAATTATTCCCGATCTAACCTTAACCTCTTTTTTCATTATATCACCACTAAAAATTAATTGCAATAACTTTAAAAGCATTTGTTAATTTCCTAGCCTTTGCTGTGTTGCATAACTAATGTTTAAATAGGCGAAAACCATTACCTCTTCTTGGTTGGGAGGAGATAATGGTTTTCAATGGAAAGAAGCTGGAAGAGAATAAATAACCGACTGGTAAAACAGGGCACTTTGTTGCTCAGCTTGGCTTTTTTGGATTCTTGGGGTGAGCAGGTTTGTGCCTTGAATGATGGCAAGGTAGGCCGACCGTACGAGTACCCCCACTGGCTTGATAGAGTACGCTGGTGCACTGCACTGTTTCATGCACTTGGGTTACAGGCAGGTTAAGGGCATACTATTAGCTGTAAGCGAGAAAGAGCCGAGACTCAAGGCTGTACACGTTGCTGTAGATGTTGAGAGCAAAGAGGTTGTAGCACTAGAAGTAACCAGGGAACACGTTGGCGACAACCAGTGTTTTGACACACTGCTCATTGATTCCATACAAAACACTGGCAGGCGCTTGGCCGGCGTGATAGCAGACGGCTCCTACGACACCCACAACAACTTCAAGAAATGCGAGGCTCTAGGCACAGAACCAGTCATAAAAATAGACAACAACGCTATTACAATCCCACCACCCAACACTTACCACAACAGAAGAAGAGGCACTCCACCCAGGCTCCGCCACACGCAACAACAACTCGCAGACAAAAACAAGTGGAAAAAAGAAAAGCGCTACGGCTTGCGGTGGCACAGCGAAGGCTTCTTCTCAGCCCTAAAATGCTGCTATGGCACGGGGAAAACTCAACGTTTCATACCGCAGGTTCGTCGAAATCTGCGAAGAAAACAACCTGCAGAGAATGCTGTGCATCAAGCGCATTCCACATTTCACCACATCAAACCAGCCAACCAACAAAATCAAGCAACAATCAAAGCAATCGCATACAACATAGAACACATAAACAGAACAATAAAACTGCAACTGTTTATATCCTACTAGGATTTCTACACCGCCTTTTTAAAACACAAAGAAATAATAAGTAGTAATTGGTTATTATAATTTATATGAAACAACCAAGTAATCTTCGTCTCATAATTATTCTTGAAATTTTTTTTCTCCTAATACTTCTTTTTGGGCTTGTATATGCCCCCGGTGGTGCTTATAGTCCTCCGCCCACAGGGGGTGATGACGATTCTGGTGATAACACCTCCTCTGACAATTCTTCCAATACAACTACTAGTCCTACCACCTCTAACACTAGCAATGATAACAGTCCGGGTGGTGCTTATACTCCTCCTGCTACCGGAGGAGGAACTAATCCTACTACAACCCACTCCGATAATGGTAGTTCTAGTGGTCCAGGTGGCGCATATACTCCTCCCCCTATGGGGGGAGGTGACGATGGTGCTAATGCGTCGGTTTCAACGCCAAGCCCTGCACCTCAAACCTGTACTCCTTCCTGTTCTTGTGTTGGTGATAAGTTGGTTTGTGTTGATGGGCAGTGTAATCAAACAACTGAGCACTGCAAGCATGGTTGTAGCAATGGGGCGTGCGAGGAGAAGGGAATGGAGGATGTTCAAACTTGTTCTTCTGGTTGGAAGTGTTTGCCTGGTAAAGAGAATTGGCGTGCTTTTCAAAAGGAGGACTGCTCTTGGCATAATGAAGAGTATTGCGAGAATGGTTGTGAAAATGGGGTGTGTGAGTGTGCTCCATTGAATTGTTCTCATT
>CAZGDN010000097.1:0-3024 GCA_964525235.1 uncultured archaeon
TGTCAACAGAGTTGAACACTTCTTCCTTGACTTCTTTTTTTGGCAGCGTGATTTGAATGTAACCAGAGCGGTCCTTGAGGATGATGAATTTTAATCCCCCAAAAATCCTCGTTTCCTGCACCCAGCCCCTGACTTGGACAATCTTGCCAGTGTGAAACGGCACCTCTGCAGCATACAGCCTCTTCATTAAAAAAACCCCTTATTTCATGGGATAACAACAGTTTTTATTTATTGGGCATTCGGTGCAGAACTGCCGGAATTCTCCTGGTGCTTGCTTTTCCCCAACGCAAAAACCCCTATTATGTCTTTTGGGTTAATTCTGTAATCCACTTGTTTCCCTTCATAAAAGCCGTACCTAGAAATAAGATAAGGATGAATGGCTGAAAAATGAAGGCTTTTACCTGTCCTAATATTCGTTACTTTATAATTGTGCCCTTGTATTCCGCCATCTCTAAACGGAGAATACTCATACATTGGAAAACCGCTGCCCTGAACCTCAAACTCCACACCATTTATTGACATTCTTAAAGTGTAAAATCTGCTATCAAGTTTCAAGTGTTCATTCGCAATTTGAAACAATGGTTCAGCCAGTTGCTGGTGTGTTAGTCCCCTGGACAGCACAAATTCATTGTCTTCTGCAAGTATATCCAAAAGTCGTTCATTCGGTCCGAGATAACGGTCAGTTTCCTGCCTTCCCTTCATTTCTTTTTCAATTTCTTCAATTGGAATGCCATTCAAAGATTTCAGTTTCCTTATTGTCTCGGTTGAATTAACACCGTTTACTTCAAAAGAACCATCCAATGTTCTTTTTCTTTGGTGCGGGAGAATCTTTCTTGGTTTTCTTTCAACCACGTACTTTTTTTTCCAGTGGCATAGTCAACCCAATGCTCTCTGTCTTTCTTGTACAGGCCATCTACAAACTGTAATGAACTCAAATCAAACCTTCTTCTTTTCCAGTGCCTGTGATAAATCAAGGACTCAATCCTGTGCTTTCTTGGCGTGAAAGCGAGCTTGCTCTTACGCATAATAAAATAGGTGCTCGAGTGCTTAATAATCATTTTGGAGCGAAAGCACAGCCCTCTGCAAGAGGGCATTCCCTGCATTTCGGGCTTGATTTCGTGCAATAGCGCTTCCCGTGCTCCACGAGCAATGCATGAAACTCGCTGAAAAGAGCACTGTCTTCATTCATTTGTGAAACAAAAAATTCCTGCAACTCCCGGTAACTCGAAAACTTTTTCCCATAAAAGCGCTCTGCTATTCTCTTGGTGTAGGCATCAACCATAAAAACTGGTTTTCCGGCAGCATAACACAGAATGGAGTCAGCTGTTTCCTCTCCAATGCCCCAGATGGAAAGAAGCTCTTCGCGCAGTTCCGAAACTCTTCTACTGAACATTTTCTTCAAGTTGCCATTGTACTTTTTTTCAACATGCAAGGCAAACACCTTGAGTTTTTTTGCCTTTACGTTAAAGTAGCCAGAGGGCTTGATCAAACGAGCAAGCTTTTTTTCGCTGACCCCAATGATTCCCTTAACGGAAACCAGCTCCGCGCGGTTCAGGTTCACGATTGCCTTCATTACGTTCTCCCAGGAAGTGTTCTGGGTGAGGATAGCACCAATGCAAACCTCAAGCTTCTGGCTTTCACTCAAGCGCTTTCTTGGCTTGTAGGTTGGAACACTGCTTCCCTTGTCTGTAACAGGCCACCAGTACTGCGGGCCATATTCAGAGAATAGCTTCAAGTACAACTGCAATGGTTTCATAAAAGAAAAGAGAAAGGAAAAAGAATTATTTCTTTTCCTCTTCACCCAACAGCTTTGCAAGGACAACTGTTATAAGCACAACAACAAGTGTTACAACAAACGCGGCAATTGTCAACCCATCGCGCCCTCGGCTGACGCATACAATGGCCTAAGCCAGGCGCTGATTGCATCCTTCCAGACAAGTGCTGCAACAAAGCCAAGGGCTGCCACCATCAAAGTCAAAGTCTGCTTTTTTATTTCCCCTACCATTTTCTCCATAGAACCCCCTTCCAGGAATGAGAAAGGCACAATTTTCTTAAACCAATCTCGTACCGCATTTGCCACCAACCAGGCAAAAGCAACTTGTTAAGGCCAGAAGAACCGCCTTATATCCTTCCGGTAATGCTTGCAATCCCAATAAACAAAATAGTGTCTCTTTTTTTGCTCATTTTAAAATCAAGGAATTAGGCAAGAGCTTTTACTTTTTCTCTCCCAGTACCAACTGCCTTAATTGATTCTTCCATAAGTCGGTTATCAAGCTCAATTAGCTGTTTTACTAAAGAGTTCTTGGCGTTCAATTTGTACATTCTGGCTTTTCCAACCTTTCTTGTGAACACCACCACACCTTTTTTTTCCAACTTTTTCCAAAATGTTTCCAGTGTGTTCCACGAAACATTAGCAGCCCTGCAAATGTCCTTTTTTGAATAATCAAAAATGTTGTTCTCTATCAAAAAATCAAACACCCTAATTATTGGGTAATCTCCAAAAAATTCAACAAACAAAGATTTTCCTACCATTTGTACCACATCAACTTTAGGGAATCCAAATACCCACATTAACTAAAATTATATTTTACTTAGATAATATACCCTGATTAAATTTAAATATTTTATCCTATTTATTTCAATTAATGAAACTTTCTTCCCTTGAGGTTGAGCGCTGGATTCTGAAGAAAATGGTTAGACACAACTGGTGGGGTGGAAAACACACTGCCTTTGATGAAATTCCAAAAGGCGCTCCAAAAGAGCATTGGAAGGCCATAAGAAAGGAATTAAAACAACTTATAAGGGCTGGCCTGGTTATTCCAAAGAAGACCGGTTATGGCCTGCATATTTCCCTGAATGTAAAAAAGAAGGTCGAAATTGAAAGAATAATTTTTGAGTGAATTTTTGCTCAGTCGAACTCAACCAGGTTGCTTTGCCCTGCTTTTGTTTCAGAGAATGGCTTGGCTGGGATTTTGAGCTTTCTCTTCACAGAGCGCGCGAATTCCCTGCTGTAACCATGCATTG
>CAZGDN010000098.1:0-2965 GCA_964525235.1 uncultured archaeon
AATTCCAAGTTCATTAAACATTCTATGGTCTAAAAATATATATTTTTTCCGTTTTCGTTCGGTTTCCTATTGGTTTTTTTGGTAATTGTTTTTCTTAGTTTGGTGTCCATAATTTTTCGTTTTTTTTTGAATGGAATGCCTTCTTATTCTTAGGGTTGGGTTGTTGAACAGGAATCCTTGCTGCATTGCTGGGAACACATATTCTACTGCGTGGAGGGAGGGGTTTGCTGCGAAGAACTGTTACTCTGTGTTTCATTTCGCTTTCCCCGAAATCCAAGCTTATCATTCTACCGCCGCTTTTCCCCCGGGGTGGGAAGTGGTAATTGCTTCGCCTCCACGAGCGAGTATCTTGCATATATTTGAGAGCCCTCTTCTTTCGGAATTGGCGTGTACATCAAGCCACCGAGGCAGGATACAACCAAATGCACTGATTTCTTTCCCAATAATCCTGCAAGCATTTCCGGGGTTGCCTGATAATAGCCTTAGCTTGTGATTTGCACTCCTCTTTTTCTGATAATCTCCTGCCTGTTCAGCTTCAGCGCAATTCTCTCAAAGCGTTTTTTTTGGGTAGATGTCGGTCTTGACAACCCGTAGCTTTATCCCCCTTTTTTGCAGCTGCCCTTGCAAGTTCTTCTCCCAGCGTGCTGAACCCGCAGCCCTCGTATAATACAACGAGTTCTTGGCCTCTGAACCTCTGGTGCAATTTTTCAACCAATCCCTCAATGTCAACCCTTGAAAACCGGGAGACGTCCGCGAGGGACCGCATGTCATCCGGCCTTTCTTTGCTTCGCATCTTCCAGATTTCCCTTGAAACAGTTTCACCTTTCTTGAGGACCTCGCGCACTTTTCTTTCTTCCCCCGGGGTTAATTTAATCAGGCCCCGAAATTGCTCTGCCTCGCGCCTTTTTTTCTTTTCTAATACTCTCTCAGCATGTCCCCATTTTCTTTCCCATTTTGCTCTTTTGCTCACTGCCTCTCTGCTTTTGAGGGCATTCTCCTTTGCCCAATGGGCTTTCCGCGTTTCCTTGGCATTAACTCACCACTGGCAATGCTATGCCATAATTGAGTCATTCAAACTTAAAATTGGTTTTGTTTTTGGACAACTTGCCCTTCCACACCAATGAAACTTAATTTCTTTTTTGCAGGGAAGTGCGGATATCCCAAATAGCCTATTGTTCCACAAGCTTGTGTGACAAGGGGGCTAAACATTGGAAAATTATTAAAGAACTAATATGCCAACATAATTACCATGGTTATATCCTCAGAGGGGAAAGAACTTTTTTTCTATATTATTTCGTTAATTATCATTTTTTGGTCTCTTTTGTTTATGTTTGATAATCTAAATATGTTACTTGCCAAAGACCCGGTCGCATTCGCTGTTGGTGCATCTTTTACTGGAAGTCTTTTATTTTGGTTAGTTTATTTCTTGATGATTGAAAGAAAGTTGAGAAGGCAACAAGAAGATCAAATCAAAAGATTGGAGAAAAAAATTGATGAGCTTTGCAAACATTGAGTATCGGATCATTTTTTTCTTTTAAATATTTTATCATATTTTTTATGTGATTTTATTATCAAAATAAAACAAAAAATTTCTATCTCGCGCCTTCTAATTGTGTAAAGCATTCTCCAGTATCTCGCTAACCTCAGTTTGAAGAGATTATCCACGTCCAGTTCTCTTGGAATATCTTTCTTTTTGACTACTTCTCCAATCAATGGGTTTTCTTTTAACCATTCGATTTTTTTGTCTATTGAGCGTAGCAGGGTGATGTCTTCCGAGCTCGTGATTCCTTTCTCTTTTTCCTCATTAACCGCTTCTTTCAGTTTGGTGTATTCTTCCAGCGCCTGGCCAATCAGCCTTACCCTTGCCCTCATACTTCCACGCTTTCTCTAAGTAGCCTCTCCATTTTTTCAGGCGGAGTATAAGTCCAGATGACACCTTTTTCGCTGTCTAAAACCATCCCTCTCCTTTCAAGGTATTCAATTATTGTGTTTAGTGTTTGGCGCATTATTTTGTTCCCGGTCATTTTCATTATTTTATATCTTGTCAGGGGCTCTTTAGCTTCTTTTAATGTTTCTTCAACCATTAGAACGGTTTTGAGGGTCGGGTAATGCAGCACTTGGGCTCTTTTCGCAGCCATAAACAAATCACCTGATATAAGTTTATTACCGATAATATATTTATTACCCATATGCTTTTAGTCCTTTCTTTTTTCGTATTCTTCTATCTGCCAGTATTTTTTCTTGAAGTAATCCGTTGGGTAGAGATAGGTTATTGCGTCTGCTTTTAGCTTGAATCCAAGCTTTTTCCCAAGTTTTAGAATCGCGTTGCTTACTGCTTCGTCTATTGAACCATGCCCCTCTTCCACCATTATTTGCTTTAACAACTTCAAGGTTTTTCTGCTGATATTAATTTTGGTTTTCACGGTTTTTGAGAAGATGAGCTTTACACCTTTCTTTTTTATTTCCCAGTCTGCTGCCATAAATGGCTTCAATTCCCGCTTTTTCATTACTTCTTCCGGCAACGGTAATACCAGAATGCCTTTCCTCGGTTCCCCGGTCTTTGCTTCAAATAGTTTCCTCATTAATTAAGAAACCCAAGAAGTGGTTTTTAAACGCCTTGGGAGACCAAGCTTCCGGTGAACTTTCTCTCATACTCTTTTACCTGTTTTAGTTTTTCTAGCAATAGCTCATTCTAACCCTTATTATACTTAATTGGTTTCATTTGTTTTATGGCTTAAAATTAGTTTTGTTTTCCGCAGCGTGCGCTTTTTGGTTTCTTTTCGCAGCAACCTGTTAGAATTAGTGAAACATAGTTTCTTTTTTGCAACCTGCCTCCCGTTTCGAGCAGGACTCGAAAGGACCCCTTTGAATCTTCGATTCAAAACGGGTTTCTTTTCCAAAGAAATGGCCGAATCCCGCCTCCCGGATTTGCACCGGGGATCTCTCGGTAACAGCGCGCCATAAC
>CAZGDN010000099.1:0-2956 GCA_964525235.1 uncultured archaeon
ATGATTATTGTGAAGACATTGACTCCCTCGATTGAATAAAAAACATCGGCTGATTGGCGGATTTTTCTCTCGATTTCCACGAGGTGCTCGTGGTAAATCCTTTTGCTCACAATGACAATGACAATCTTGTTCTTTATTTCCAGCTCGCTTTTTTTCAGAATCTTTATTATTTTTTCTTCAAGGCTTTTTTCCAGTTTTAGTTTTGCAGCGTATCTCCTGCATGCTATTAAAATTGCCTCAATACTTGTCCCTTTTTCAATGGAAAGCTCTTTGGCGATTTTCCTCGAGAGCTTTGAATAATTTATTACATTGTTTTTCAGGCAGTCTTTTATAGAGGGGTGCTCTTCAATGTACTCTCCAGCGAGTTCTGCTACAGTAGGCATAATAAAATTTTTTTAGCAACAGCAATTTTTAAACGTTTCTAATTGAACAAAGCAGTTCTAAAACAGACTTTTGTCCAAAATAAAACAAATTTGTATTTTTTTGTCCAAACATGGTCAAAAGAAATAAATACCAGTTTGGGGGCGGGTATTAGGTGGCAATAAATGAAGCAAAAGATTGTACTGGCGTACAGCGGTGGCTTGGACACCTCTGTTATCCTGAAATGGCTGGCAAACAAAGGCTATGACGTAGTTGCATTCATTGCGGATGTCGGTCAGAAGGAGGATTTTAAAGCGCTCAAGGAGAAAGCCCTTGTGAGTGGTGCTTCAAAGGTTTTCATTGAAGACTTGAAAGAGGAATTTGTCAAGGGTTACATCTTTCAGGCGCTGAAGGCAAATGCAGTGTATGAGGGGAAATACTTGCTTGGTACTGCTCTTGCCAGGCCTCTTATTGCAAAAAAACAGGTTGAAATTGCCAAAATGGAGAACACAAAATTTCTTGCCCACGGGTGCACTGGCAAGGGAAACGACCAAGTGCGGTTTGAACTCACTTGGCTAAAATTCATGTCCGATGTACACATAATCAGCCCCTGGAAAGACAAGAAATTTCTAAAGCAGTTCAAGGGCAGGAAGGACCTGCTGGAGTATGCTGAAAAAGAGGGAATCCCGGTCAGCGCCAGCGCTGAAAAGCCTTACAGCATTGATGAAAACCTCATGCACACAAGCTATGAATCTGGAATGCTGGAAAACACTGATTGCCAGCCAAACCAGAAAATGTTCAAGGTTACAAAGTCACCCCTAGAGGCACCGGATGAGGAAACAAAGATCTGCATTGAGTTTGCAGAGGGCATTCCGGTAAAGGTAACAAACATAACTGAGCAGGTGGAAGTGGAATCTTCTCTGGAACTGTTCAATTATCTGAATTCAGTTGGTGCCGAGAATGGAATTGGGAGGGCGGATATTGTGGAAAACCGCTTTATTGGCATTAAATCCCGTGGAGTCTATGAGACTCCAGCTGGAACAATCCTTTTCAAGGCGCATGAGGACCTTGAAAGCATTACACTTGACAAGGAAGTAATGCACTTGAAAGAGTTGTTTTCGCCAATTATCGCCAAACTCATTTACAATGGGCTCTGGTTTTCGCCTGAGATGGAGTTTTTAATGGCTGCAGTGAACAAGAGCCAGGGAAACGTTTCTGGAAAGGTGTACTTGACTCTTTACAAGGGAAACCTCGTTATCGCAGCACGCTCTTCGGAGAATTCTCTTTACAACCAAGCTCTTTCAAGCATGGAGGTAGAAGGGGGCTTTGATCCGGTGGACGCCAAGGGATTTATAAAAATCCAAGGGCTTCGCTTTAAACTCTATGGTGCTCGGAATGAAATTATGGAAGAAAAATTATGTGCTGAATAAGCAGGTAGAGGGGTTTACTGTTGGAAATGATTACCTGCTGGACCAACAACTGGTGAAATATGACTGCACTGCCTCAATCGCGCACGCGAAAATGCTGCAAAAAATCGGAGTATTAACAAAAAAAGAGTGTGCGGAAACCATTAGTGCCCTGAAGGAAATAATTGCTCTTGACAAGGGGAAAAAATTCCAAGTCAAGCAAGAGGACGAGGATTCTCATACTGCAATCGAAAACTATCTCGTGAAAAAACTTGGTTCTGCGGGAAAAAAGATTCACACTGGGCGCTCTCGCAATGACCAGGTTATTGCAGCGCTCAGGTTGTACTACAAGGATGAAATTGCCTCGGTAACAAACTTGATTGGGGCTTTAACGGACTCCCTTGATTCGTTTAGTGGAAAATATGGCTTCGTTCAATTGCCGGGCTACACCCACATGAAAAAGGCAATGCCTTCCTCTATTGGCTTGTGGGCAGGGGCGTTTGTTGATTCAATGAAAGACAACAAAGTTCTGCTCTTGGATTCACTCAAGTTGATTGACCAGTGTCCTCTTGGAAGCGGTGCAGGCTATGGCGTGCCATTAAAGGTTGATAAAAAGCTGACAGCAAAACTGCTGGGCTTTAAAAAAGTGCAAGAAAACCCAATTTATGTACAGAACAGCAGGGGCAAGTTTGAGTCCTCGGTTCTTCACTGCCTTTCGCAGGTGATGCTTGACCTGAACAAGATGGCTTCCGATTTACTGCTGTTCAGCATGCAGGAATTTGGATTCTTTGAGCTATCACAGGAATTATGCACTGGCAGTTCTATAATGCCTCACAAGAAAAACCAGGACGTGCTGGAAATCATAAGGGCCAACTACCACCTCATCATCTCCTTCGAGTTCCAGGTGAAGAGTTTAATTGCAAACCTTATCTCTGGCTACAACCGTGATATGCAGCTAACCAAGGAGCCTGTCATAAAAGGATTTGAAGTGGTAAAGAATTCCCTCCAGGCAATGGCGCTTGTGATTGACAATATTAAAGTCAATGAAAAGAATTGCCAGAAGGCCATGACCAAGGAACTGTTTGCAGCCCAGAAAGCATACGAACTCGTTAAAGAGGGGGTTCCATTTAGGGACGCGTACAAGAAAATCGCCAGGGAACTAGCCTAACAGCATGTTGCCTTTTTTTTCT
>CAZGDN010000100.1:0-2949 GCA_964525235.1 uncultured archaeon
GCAATGTTTTCCCTTCTCCAATCTTCACACCATCATAAAACCATTCATATTTCAACCTAGTCCCATTATAAGGATCATGTGAACCATGAGCGCTTAAAGTTATTGTATCACCAGCATTCACCGGGTTCGGTGTTACTGAAAAAGAAGCAAAAGGCTGGCATTTACCCGAAGAACAACCATACTTACACTCGACTTTTTCTGTTTGAGTGCTTGTGACGCATGCCCCAAGCTTACACCCCCTGTTTATTGTTCTTGTCCTGCTTTTCTGGCGTGAACGAAGCCTTGGCCTAGGCGCCCACCAATTGCTTCCACCCCCCCAACTGAGAAATTTCAAGGTTTCCAATGTATCTTTCGGAGTATTTAGTTCCAAATTATCACTGTTTTTAAATAATAAAACTCTACTATCAACATTGCCCTTCTCCTTGAACCAACCACTATTACCAGTACCACACCCCCAAGCACTCCAGCTCCCATTTGTTGTACTGCAGGTTTTTATCTTGTATAACCAGCCATCACAAGTATCATACTTCCACAAATCATTGCCACGACAACGATCCTCTTTAGTACAAGAAGGCGGAGGATTTCCATTGTCATTATCACCATCATCGCCTCCGCCGCAAGCAGCATTGTTGCAATTATAATAAACAACGCAATTACTGCGACTTGGGCAATTGCAGCACCACTCATCACAGCCAGAGCAAGAATCTATAGAACAAGAAACTGCCTCATCACAGTCACAATAATTAAACCCCTTTGCTTCTTGTTCACATTGAAGCACATCATACGAGCAACATATGCTTGCCACATTTTGCAGAAAAAGCACGAGGAAAAAGAATACTAGGAAAAAGAGCATTCCGGTTATTTTAAATCTTTTATTCATATTTCTTACCATGTCAAACAAAGACAGAGGAGACCAACTGAAGAAATTACATCATTCAATTTGTTAATTGCTACATTCCACACGCATAATTATAAATTAACATGCAGAATATATTTATAATTGTTATATTCTGTGTTTGTTGCTGGGGTTAGCGTGAATAGATTTTTTAAATTGGGTGCCTTGGGTATCCTTTGCTTTATTGCTGTTTTCCTGTTGATACTTTTTTCTAGTGGTTTTTTTAACCGTAGCCTGCCACAGCGGGGTGGTGATAAAAACTCTCTTTTGCTTAATCCGGCATCTGTAAAAGAGCAAAATTTTATTATTGGTAATTCTTCTTTTATAACAGAAACTCCTGCCAGGATTGTTGTCAGGAGAGATGAAGGCTTAGCCATAACAGTTTCAAATGGTGATAGTGCGGTTCATAGGGTGTTGGAACTGTATAAAAAGGATGGTGAATTTAAGGTTTTTAAAGAGTTTTTCGTTGGACCAAAAGAGAAGGTTGTCCTGATTGGCTTCTTTAATTTGCCCACAACCACAAGTGGGCAGATGCCTAAACTTGTATTTGTTGGTGGTTTGCCACTACTGCCCCCGCATTCACAGTTTGATGCTAATGAATACCTCATTTCCTGCACTACCTGCACTGGTGAAAAGTCACAGGTTAAGATTGTTTTAGAGAAATAGCAGCCAACACCCTAACACCAGCAAGAACGCAAAATAGCATGCAAACACTGTTTTTTCTGTTTTGAATTTCAGGAGCAAGACACCGTTCAATGCACCGAAGATAACACTTGCCATAAAAAGTTGCCAGAGTCCAAGCATTGCTATTGAGAGTGGGAAGCAGAGGGAGGTAAGCAATGCGAGCACTTTCACTCCTCTTCTTTCTCCAAGGATTACTGGGATTGTTTGAATGCCTTCTTTTTTGTCCTGTTTTTGGTCTTTTAAGTCTTTTATGTTGCTTGCAATGGAGAAGACAACAAACACAGTGAAAAATATGTTAATGGGCATTAGCTTTATATCTGGACTCTGGCTCACAAAGCCGGATGCAAACATTAAAGCGGATTCAAAGCCAATGAGCAAATTGTTCCAGTAACCAAAGCGCTTGAAGCGGATTGGTGGAGCGGAGTAAATAAAAGAAACTAGATAATAGCTTAACATCACCAGAACCAGGGTTGTATTAACATACAGGGATGCTGCAACCATGATTAAAAAGAACAAAAAGCCGAGCAAGCTGTATTCCTTTTTGGGATAGTCTAGCTTTTTTTTGTCGTAATGGTTGTTTATTACCACTGCGCCCTGAAATGCGAAAAAAGATGCGATTACAGTGAACAATACTGCCTGGGGATTTATTATTTCGCCCGGGAGGTAAACCGTAAAAACAATGTAACCAAGCAATGCCAGGCCAGCATAATGCATGCTCCTTAGCAAATGCGAGTTTTTTATTAATTCTTTTAATTTCTTTAAATTAAGGCAAGCATGCCAGATTATTGATTCCACAAGCACTAGCGCAAATATGGAAAAGCTAAAGATTTTTGGTAAGGTGAAAAGAGGAAGAGAGAAATAAAAAAAGGCAGTTAAATAATACAAACCGCCAGCCACCAAAGTTCGTAGTACGTTTGAGGTTTTAAAAAAGGCATAAGTAACTATGAGCAGAAGCCCTAACAGTGATACTATTGTCTGCCCATAGGTTATATGGTGCGAGCCAAGGTAGCCGAAGAAAGAGAAGAACTCCTGCCAGAAATCACACCCCCCAATAAATGTCAGGGTGTAGCCCTGGCCGCCTGAAAAAAAGAAGTCAATCACTGGCACAAGCAAAATCAACGGCCAGAAAACAAAGGCTGCTTTTGTTGTTTTTTCAATTTTTTCTCTTGTAATAAAATGCAGTATCAAGGCAATTGCTAGAAACAATCCAACGTACCACAAAATGTAATTTCTGATAACGTTTCCAGCCACTAGCGTTTTGTAAGAGTCTGCTTCAAGCATTAAATCAAGCAGCCTGCGCAGGAAGCAGAATGCAAGGATTGCAACCAGCCACTGCCAAAAACTCCCTCTTGCGTTTTCCAGTCTTTTAA
>CAZGDN010000101.1:0-992 GCA_964525235.1 uncultured archaeon
TACCTTTTTTTACTGCTTTTCATGTTGGGGCAGAACACATGGAGTGCACGGGGGCTAATGCTTTTGGTTAGTTAAAAAGCATTTACTTTTTTGATTGTGTTACCCAAAAGCTTTATATAATTACAATACCCCTTCTCATATAAATAGCTTATGGTGGTGTTTTTTATGCCAAAAATCCAACAAAGCAAACACAACTGCCTGTTCATCAACCTCCCAATTCAATACACCCGGTTGCTCGGGTGGAAGAAAGGAACAGAACTATTAGTTTACCCAGGCCCAGAACCCAAAACACTAATAATCAAAAAAATGCCTGAAAAAAACGAGAAATAAAAACTAAACTCTGGAGTTGTTTTTCTCTTAACTAATTGGTTAAAGCATTCACAACAAAGAGGTTGTTAGAAAAACAACCTTGAAAAATAAAACAAACTCACCCTCTTTTGTTTCAGCGCATTCCAGCCCTGGAAACACTTCATCGAGCAAGGCGAAGCATTTCAGCCCCTACTTTTTCACCGGCACGCTTTCAAGAAAACATGCCGAGGAAACCCTTAATCAGGAAGCCTGCGGCGATTATCAGCGGAATCAATCCAATGATTGAGAGCACTGCGCCGTCAAGAATGTCGGTGCACAAAGCTTGGTACACGAAGCCCCAAACAACCAGGCCAATGATAACCAGCAAAGAGCCGACTATCATATCCATGACGCTACTCGTTTCGTTCACCTCCTCCACAAAGGGTTTTTTAGGAGATGAAAAAAGGCATGACCGCAGTAATCAAAAACCTGCACCGCTCAAATAAAAAAAACTTTCGGGTTCCTCTCTGCTTTTCTTTGAAAAGGGGTTGAACCTATTATACTGTATATAAAAAACGCACACACACTTTTTGAAAAGCAAAAAAAAACAAAACAAAAACAAAAAAAACTGTTGTTCTGCTGATTTTCGATTTTTTAGAACAATCAAACATATAGATAAGTTACAACAGCACGCACACACTCAC
>CAZGDN010000101.1:1002-2820 GCA_964525235.1 uncultured archaeon
AGAGAGAGCGGGGAAAGAAGAAAAACCCGCTCTTCTCCCGGAGGTGGAAAGGCGAAACCGCCCCATGCCCCTGGCGAAAGCCAGGGCGAAATAAAAACATGAACTAATTCCCCCTACTGGCCTGTCCAGGCTGGCCAACTCCAACCCACTCTTTTTTCCAATAATTCCAACGCACTTTTTTGGGCCTGCCAACATGGCCACAATCAAGACACTTAACACAACCGTTTCCAGCTTCAAGGATAAAATCACTTCCGCACTTTGAACACACGAAAACCCGAAACAATCTGCTCATTCAAAAAACACCTTCAAAAACTTATACATAATACCCCCCCTTGGATAGTTCTAAAACAGGCTTAAACCCTCGAATTTGAAGAAAATTATCCAAAGCACTTATACATAAGGGCATTTTTTGGCAAAAAATGGCATTTTCACCAATATAACTATATTGGAAAATCAAAACCTCACATAGAAAATTTTTTGGATAGTGGATAATTTGGATAATTTGGATAATTTTTTTGGATAATTTGGATAGTTTTTGGATAGCGGTTTTCAAAATTGAATTTGAGGGTTTTAGGTATGTTTTATTATATTTTTTGAATTTTTTTATCCATTTTATCCAATTTATCCAAGTTTTCATTCGTTCACTTCCCATTTTAGATTAAAGGCTTTTTTGTTTTTTATTGAAAAAATGGCTTGTTCACTTGTTCCCAGTATTCGAACACCAAACTTTTTGAGTTTTTTGTTCGAACGCATCAAGTTTTTTGTTGTTCTCTTTAGGATTTCTTCTTTTGATTTCGTGCCCGTGTCCTCGAAAAAGGATTTTAGTGTTCCAAGCAAGCACTCGTTGGCTTCTTCGTTTTCAAAATATTTTTTTGCCGCCCGCAACAAAACCTTTAAGTGGAAAGGCAATTCCTCGAATTCTGCTTGAATGTATTCTCGCATTGTTTCGGTTCTGCTGGCGACACCCACCAAGTTGCTGAATGAAACAAGGTTGGCCTCTTCCAACTCTTTCAGGTATTCGCTGGCCGTTTCAAGCAGTGCGTCAATGTCAAGCGTTCCGTTCAAGAAGTCAAGGGCTCTATCCACTACTGCTAACTTCAAGGCTTTTCCTCTTAAATGCCTGTGGGCAAGTGTCCTGTGTCCTTGAACAAATTCCGCTATACTTTGAAGTTGTGCACTTTCCTCTATTTTTTTTAGAGCGCTAACGTAACTTTTCGAAAAGCCTTCGTTCAGCCAATCAAGAACCCGCTCATTAAAGTATAGTTCCGTGAAAGTGTTTTCTATTCCTTTGAAAACTGTTTCAACTATTGCTTGGTTTTTTTCCAGGGTTTCAAGGGAAATTTTTTGTTTTCTCCTTGCTGGCTTTAAATCATTCCGAAAAACCAGGAAGGCAATCCTTCCCCCAAATGCCTGGTTGTTTCTCGAAATAATCCCCAGGCAATCGCTAAAGCGCTGGAATAAATTGGTTTCGCTTTCTTCAAGGGTTTGTTGCGGCCCAAGGTTTTCCTCGCTTTCAATTGACAGCTTGGGGTTTCCCTGGAAGCGCAGTCCAGCATAACCTTTTACATTCACTTTTGATTTTCCTTTTCTAACCTCTGTTTCGCCGCTTTCCATGTAGGTTGAAAGCCCGCTATAAGCCTCGTCTTTTTTCGTTTCCTGCACTTCATCAACTGTCAACATTTTTGTTTGGTTGTTCAAAGAGCCTTCGACTTTTTCTTGGGCTGTTGAAAAACCCAGTAGATTGCTTGGCGTTGCTACATCAACCAATATCCCTGTTTTTGCGCTTGTTGTTGTTTTCCCTGTTTTGCTGTTGCTGTA
>CAZGDN010000102.1:0-2814 GCA_964525235.1 uncultured archaeon
TGAAGGCAAGCGTGGTAATTCCAGTCAGGAACAGCTCCAAAACAATCAAAGAATGCCTAAAAGCAGTTCTGGCACAAAAACCTGGACACGGGTTTGAAGTAATAGTGGTGGATGATGGAAGCACTGATGGCACTGCCAGAGCAGTGAAAAGTTTTCCAAAGGTAAAACTTGTTCAGCAAGAGCCATTGGGGCCAGCTGCTGCCAGAAACAATGGAGCGAAACACGCGAGTGGAGAAATAGTTGTTTTCACTGACGCTGACTGTGTTCCGGAAAAAAACTGGTTGAAGGAAATGCTCTCTCCGTTTGAGGACAAGGGCATTGCAGCAGTCCAGGGAGCCTACAAGTCAAGGCAGCATGAGTTAATGGCTCGCTTTACCCAAATTGAAATAGAATACAGGTATAAAAAAATGCTTTCCTCTGAAAAAATTGACTGGGTTGGCTCTTACAGTGCAGCTTACCGGCGCTCTTTGTTCCTCGAATTGAATGGTTTCAACAGGGCTTTCAGGAAAGCGAGCGGGGAAGACCCAGATTTTTCTTATTTGATTCAGGAAAAGGGTTACAGGATTGAATTCAACCCAAGAGCAATAGTTTTCCACTCTCACCCAACCTCTCTAATGCGCTATTTGGGAAAAAAGTTCCAGCACGCCTATTGGCGCGTTCTCCTGTACAAAAGGCACTCCGGGAAAGCGCTTTCAGACTCTTACACTCCGCAGCTTTTAAAGGCCCAGATTGGCTTATTGGGGCTTTTCTGCCTCTTCTCCCTGCTTTCACTTGCCAATGAAACAATGCTTTTTTTTGCCATGGCAAGCCTCTTTTTCTTGTTTTTTTGCATGCTTCCGTTCGTTTTCTTTGCCTTGAAGCGCGATTTTTTCGCTGGGCTGGCTTCTCCGTTCATTCTTTTACTGCGTGATATATGCTTTGCTCTTGGTTTGTTCAAGGGCGCAATTGCTTTGATTCTTGGCAAATTTGGCTGAACAAGCAGGCAAAAAGCTTTAAAACTATTGATGTGCTAATATTAATGATTTGTTAATATTGGTGTATCAACATGGCTGGGCTTTCTAAAAAAGAGCTTGAAGTTGTTTCGTTCCTTGAATTCAATGAGAAGTTCTTCTTTGCAAGAACTGACATCAATCGTTTTTTCAAAAATTATAATGAAGTTTCGGTTTACCTTCACAGGCTCAAGGGAAAGGGCAGGATAATAAAGCTCAACAGGTCAAAGTACTACCTCATTCCTGTAAAGGCTTTTAATGGCCAGTGGTCAGAGCACCCTTTTATAATAATCGATGAAATATTCAATGGAGAAAATTATTATATCAGTGGTTATGCTGCAGCGCACTACTGGAAACTTATTGATCAGATTCCAAGAACAACAGAGGTGTGCTGTGCAAACAAGAGAGGCGAAAGAGAAATATTCAACCACAAGATTGTTTTTAAGAGGCTTCGAAAACACAGAATTGAAGGCTTTGAAAGAAAGAATATCAAAAACCACGGCTTTAACATTGCAACGAAAGAAAAGGTAAAAAAATGGCTGAAATCGAGAGAATAAGCGAAGCAAAACTCAGTTACTTGTCTGGGGAAAAAGGATTCAACATAAGTTATCTTGAAAAAGATTATTTTCTCACGGTTTTGCTGTACTTGATCAAAGATGTGAAAGGAATCTACTTCAGGGGCGGCACAGCCTTGAACAAAATAGTTTTCAACCACACAAGGCTAAGCGAAGATCTGGACTTTACTTGCACGGCAAAGGTCAGCCAGGTAAAAAATCAACTTGAAAAAATAGTAAAAGAGAACCCAGGGCTATTTGCCAAGACCAGAACAGGAAATGAAACGAAAAAGTTTGTGAGAGTACACGTTTATTACAAGAGCTTTTTCAAAGAAGACGAATACATCAACATTGATTTGAATAAGCACTCAAAAATCCACTTAAAACCAGAAACAAAACAAGTAAAACACTTTTATGAAGAAATCCCAAAATTCAGTGTAATTATGCTCAATCAAGAGGAACTGGTTGCAGAAAAAATCCGTTCACTATTTCAAAGAAACCAGCCAGGGATTACTTTGATGCATATCAAATAATTAAATCCAAACAAAAGATCAACCTAAAACTGGTTAAAGTAAAACTCAAAGACGCGAGCCTAAGATATAATGCAGATAGAATCTTTAAGAATGCAAACAAGATATACTCTGACTGGGACAGAGAAATGGGCCTGACAAACAAGCCAGTTACTTACAAAATAGCAATGGGGGCAATAGCTAAACGCTTCAGGTACAAACAAAAAAGACCAAAGAATTAAAGCAATAATTCCTGTGCCTTTTCGCGGGCAGTACGGTTTAGCGCTTGTTTTTTTACGCTCATTTTTTATTCTTTTCAAGCCAGTTTTTTAATGGCGTGGTAAATGGTTTCAGAGCTGAAAAAATTCACTGTTCAAACAGGCAAGGACATTTCCATTGTTGATATAACTGAAGAGGTTCGCTCTGCTGTTGAATCTTCAGGTATTGAGTCCGGAGTTGCTGTTGTGTTTGTTTCTGGTTCCACTGCCTCAATTTCAACAATGGAGTTCGAGCCAGGCTTGCTCAGGGACATTCCTCGCGTTTTGGAAAGGATTGCCCCGCTCAACGCGGATTGGGAACACCACAAGACCTGGCACGACGAGAATGGCGCTTCACACATCCTATCGAACCTTGTTGGGCCCTCTCTTTCTGTTCCATTTGAGAACAAGAAACTTTTGCTTGGAACATGGCAGCAGGTTGTGCTAATGGACTTTGACAGGCCGGCCAGAAGCAGGGAAATAGTGGTTCAAATTGTTGGATGAG
>CAZGDN010000103.1:0-2803 GCA_964525235.1 uncultured archaeon
CCACTTCATTCACCATTTTCACCCTTGCCTTGGGGGAATGGAGAAAACCTTGCAAGAGCTTGCCCCGGAGCTGGTGCGGAAGGGCATTGAGTGCAGGGTTGTCTGCCTCAACAAGTGCGCTAACTCCAAAGAAGAACTCCCAAAAAAAGGCGAGTTTAAAGGAGTGAGAATTGAAAGGCTTCCCTTTATTGACCTCAAAGCCTACAAGGTTGCCCTTGGTGCCTTAAAGCACGCGCGCGATTGTGATTTAATCCACATTCACGGCCTTGGCTTTTTTTCTGACCTGCTCCTCTTAACAAAGTTCTTTCACCGCAAGCCGGTTGTTCTAACCTCTTATGGTGGGGTGTTTCACACCGGCTCAAACCCATTGAAATGGTTTTACTTTTATGCATGGAACAGGCTGTTGCTGCGTGCAGCGGACAGGATTGTTGCAATCAGCGGTCACGATGTTGAATTGTTCTCAAAAATTGTGCCAAGGGAGCGCATTGAGTTAATCCCGGTGCCGGTTGATTTGCGTTCATTCAAGCCAGGGAAAAAGAAAAAAAACCAGTTTGTGTTCGTGGGCAGGCTTTCAAGGAACAAGCGCGTTGACTTGCTGGTAAAAGCCTTCAAGAGAACAAGTGAAGAGAACGCGAGGCTTTTCATTGTTGGAAACGATTTTGAGGGCATCCGAAAAAAACTTGAAGAACTAGCCGGAGAAGATAAAAGGATTAAATTTTTGGGGGCTGTTACCGGAGCAAAACTGAAAGGCTTGCTTGCAGAGTCAGAGTTTTTTGTTTCAGCCTCTGACTATGAAAGCTTTGGGATTAGTGCAGTTGAAGCAATGAGTGCCGGCTGCATTCCAATCCTGAGTGGAATCGCTTCGTTTAAGGATTTCCTGCAGGGTGGAAAGAACGGTTTCGAGTTAGAATTCCATGAAACCGAAAGAGCAGCAAAAGAGCTTGAAAAAATAATGCGCCTCAACAGGAAAGAGCTGGAAGAAAAGAAAGCACATTCAATGAAATTCGTTGAAAGGTTCACTCCAAAAAAAATCGCTTCCAAAACAGTTTCTCTCTACTCAGAACTGTAATGCTTTTTATTGTGTTGTTTCAAATACTAATGGTTTTCTGAATGCGCGTTTTAATAACTGGCATTGCTGGCTTTCTTGGCTCGCACCTGGCAGAGTACATTGTGCGGGAAAAGAAAGCTGTTATTTTTGGCACCGTGCTCCCCAGAGAGAGCAAGGAGAACATTTCGCATCTCAAGGGAAAACTGAAGCTCATTGAATGCGATATAACTAATGCAGAGCAATTAAAGAGTGCAGTCAAGAAGTCAAGGCCTGATTTGGTGTTTCACTTTGCTGGCCAGTCCAGTGTCTCGGCTTCGTGGAAGATTCCCCAGAAGACCATTGAAGTAAACACCATTGGCTCTCTCAATCTCCTTGAGGCAGTGAAAGGCTTTGCTCCCAATGCCCGCGTTCTCCTTTCAAGCAGCAGGGAGGTTTATGGGGCAGTGAGGAAAAGCCAGCTTCCAGTGAAGGAGTCTTTGCCCTCAAATCCAGCCAACCCCTATGCTGTCAGCAAGCTTGCAATGGAGCATCTTGCGCTGAACTATTACAGGAAGTACGGGGTTAAGGCAATAATTTTTCGCTCTTTTAACATCACTGGCCCTGGCCGGCCGGCAGAATTTGTTTGCTCTGACTGGGCAAGGCAGCTGGCTGAAATAGAGCTTGGTTTGAGAAAGCCTGTTATTGAAACAGGTAACACGAATGCGGTTAGGGATTTTGTGGATGTCAGGGATGCAATCAGGGCTTTTTGGGCTGGTGCAAGGAAGTGCAAGCCAGGCCAGGCTTACAACCTGTGCTCTGGCAAAGGCCAGAAAATGTCAGATGTGTTGAAGGCCATTGTTTCCCTCTCCAGCCAGAGGGTGAGAACTGTCAGGAAACCGGAAAAGGTTGTGAGTATTGATGTGCCGGTTGCAATTGGCTCCAGTGCAAAGCTGAGAAAGGCCACTGGTTGGAGGACACGCGTTTCCTTCCATCAGACTCTTGGGGACTTGGTTGGCTACTGGCTGGAGGAGCTCAGCGCTTGAGTCCGAGGAGAAGCCCTTTTAGCAGGAACACTCCCATTTGGTTCATTACCTGGGTTTTTGATTCGCCGTGCTGTCTTTTTTTGAATTCAATCGCTATTTCTTTGAGCTTGAAGCCTTTCCTGTGCGCTTGGATTATCATTTCAGCAAAGAAAAAGTTCTTTTTGTCCCTTGGGTTTATTGCTTTCCATGTTTTCTTTTTGATTGCCCGGAAGTTGAGGGAGTAGTCAATGAAGGGGGTTCCATTTATTATGCCAATGTACCTGTTTCCGTACCTGCTTATGAGATAGCGAATTTTTGACGCAATGCTTTCCTTCTCGTATAACTGTGGTTCCAGGTACTTTGAGCCGAAGACGAAGTCGTATTCTGGGATGTGCTTTAGCAGTTTTAGTATGTCCTCTGCTGCAATTTGCTGGTCTGAGTCCATTGAGAGCAGCACGTTTCCTTTTGCGAAGTTGTAGGCGTCTTTCATTGCAGCGCCAATGCCTTCTTTTTTCTTCCTTTCAAGCACGCGGATGTTCTTGTATTTTTTGTTGAGTTCCCTGGCTTTTTTTGCTGTTCCATCAGGGCTCGAGTCGTCTGCTACAACAATTTCCGCGTCAATCTTGTTTTTCTTTATTACTGCTTCGAGTGCTGGAATGAGTTCGGCGATGTTTTCTGCTTCATTGTAGGTTGGCAAAATGATTGAAACTTGTGTCATCAAAACTCACCCAGCACAATTTTTTCCTTTTCCTTG
>CAZGDN010000104.1:0-2794 GCA_964525235.1 uncultured archaeon
AGCGTTTTCACAATCCAGCGAGCAGAGGTTGTTTACAACAAGAAAATGCTTGAGCTTTTCTCAAGGCTTCACCGGAGCGGAAAACTCAGCCTGGTTTTTCCACTAAGCAAAGCGGTTGCCAGAAAGCACGGTTTGGGGAAAAAAGACCACTGGCTTGTCCCGTTCAGGAAGCCTTCAACCCCGCCAGCTGGCTCTGGCTTGCACGAGCGCACTCTGTTCGCAAGGCTTGGTGGGAGAGAAATTGCATTCAAGGGCTCTGGAGCACCATTTGACGAAATCCAGAACCTTGACGATGATGGACGCTATAGGGTCAGCCGTGGAATAACCCCTGCTGTCAGGTGGAAAGAAAATGAGAGCTTGGCGCAGAGAAGGCTCTGGGGCGGGGCGGACAAGCCAACCATCAAAAAAGAGGCTGAAATTGCAAGACAGTTGCATGAAACCTTCAACAAAATGTTGAGAGACAAAAACCCTGTTTTAATGATGGCTGCAGGGAAGGGCATTAAAAGAATGCCCACGCTTGAGCCAATTGCAGTATTCCACCCGCTTCAGGTTGCAGTTGATTACAGGCCACTCAAGGAAACCACGCGGGACAAAGAATTCCTAGAAAGGCTCCCTGCGAGGGAGAGGAAATCATTTGAGTTTATGAGGAAAAAGGATGCTTCCAGAAAGCAGCCCAGTGGAATTCTTGACTTAAAGGTTCCCGCTGAAGAAAAGCTGCTTGGAATAAGAGAAGGCAAGCTCAAAAACCAGGCCCTGTTAGTATATTCCTGCAAGTCCCAGTACAGGCTCATGGAGGCAAAAATACCTATTGAGAACAGGAGGTTTCTCTCTGGGGAAACCGGACGCTTTGAGCCCGAGAACTATGAGGGCGTTTCAGTAAGGCGTTCCCTTGAGTCATTGCGTGAATTATTCAGGGTTAATGGTTTGAAGCTAAGGAAACGCGAGCGCAGCAACGCTGGCTCTGACAAAAAGGTTGGGATTGTTCCATTAGAGCAAAGGAATGGAAAATGGAGGGAGTGCAGTTTGCGTCATGCTGCTGACAGGATTCTTTCCGGTTTTGTAGCAAACCTCGGCACTGCAACCTATGTTATGCACTCTGGTTTGAAGGGTTCTTTTTCAAGCATTGTTAACTCAAGCCGGGGTGAACAGGTGATCTCTAGTCTGAGTGAACAAAACCTTAGCCTTGCAGGCGAGCCACTTGACCTTGACACTGCACGGACAAACATTCAAAACAGAGAACTGCGGCACTTGCTACAAGAAGAAGATGTTAAGCTGGCGCACAGGGCAATAAAAAGGATAGCAGGCCTTGTTTATCCAAGGGAAGAATCCGCCGCCAAAGCAGAGAAAGCAATCAGGCTATTTGACGAACTGATGCTTGGAAAAGCCAAGGAAAAGTTTTAAATTTAGGAAAAGCTTATAATTTTAGCAATTTGGACTTAAAAAGGAAAAAAATTAGAGGGCAGTATATGAGTGTGAAAAAAAGACCGCTTGTAGAGAGACAGATAAACCAGAGGTTGCAGGCGATTTATCCGAGCGCAAAGAGAATGAGTCTCCGAACCCGCTTGAGTGCAGTGAATTGGCGGGCAATTGACTGGATGGCAAGGCGCAGAAAAAGCCCGCCGGTTGTGACATCCAGCTATAAAAAATTCTTTGCAGAGTTTGCCAGTAGGGCTCGTGCTGTAAAAAAGGAAAGAAAGGGAAAACCGGTTGTTGTGCTGGTCGGCGGGATTGCTGGAGCTGGAAAAACAACCCTGACGCGCAGGCTTAAGCAAGTGGCAGAAAACATTTACTCTAACAGAAAGCCCACTGTTGAAACAATCTCACTTGACTCTTATTTCAAGCCAAGACACAAGTACAAAGTTAAAAAAGGCGGGCGCGAAAGAGAGGTTTCAAAGATTGGAGTGAGAGAAATAAAGCCAGGTGTCTTTCGGGGCGGAAGAGTAATAGACGGTGAATTTGATAACCCGCGGGCCTCTGACTTGGACAGAGCAAGAGCAGAGATAAAAGCACTGAAAGAGGGAAAAACGATTAAAACAATGCAGAGAGACGTTTCAACTGGAAGAATGAGAGAGGTTGAGATCGACGGCTCAAAAATTGACTTTCTTATAATTGAAGGACTTTACACACTGCATGCACCACTGGCAAAACTTGGTGATATAAACCTTGGAGTCCAAGCCTCACTTGGCCAGCAGTTCTTAGTGCGCAGCACAAGAGACATACAAAAAAGGAAAAGGAAACCCACCCCGACTGCAAGAAAGTTTGCAGAACGCGCTCCATACCAAAAAGCATTTGTTATTCCAACCCTGAAAAACGCAGACCTGGTTATGGATGTAGAAAAAAGCGGGATTGCCCCCGGGGGCAGAGAATTTATGGTCTGGCTTGGAAAGCCAAAAAGAGGAGAAGAGGAGGCTGTTTTCTTTGATGAAATTGGCCTGGATCACAAGCGAAACAAGTTGGAGAAAACTCACAAGAAAGCGAAAAAACAAGCCGGAAATTATCAAGGAGGTAAACGATTACGAGCGCCTTTCAGAGGCCCATTCTCTCATTCACTCAAAGGACCCAAATTCAGCTGTAATTCTCAGCAACACTTTGCTAGTTGATCCCTGGTGGAAAGTCAGGAGCCAGTGCGCTGAATCACTTGGGCGCATGGTTAAAAAACTCAGGCGTGAGGACCTTCCAAAAATCAAGGAGTCCTTAAAGAAGGGGCTGCTAAAGGACAGCGATTGGCGTGTTAGGGCACAGTGCGCTGAAAGCATGGCTTACATCTTTGGCAAAGAGGCAGTTCCTTTCTTGG
>CAZGDN010000105.1:0-2761 GCA_964525235.1 uncultured archaeon
GGCTGGCTTCAGGAGCCAGTGGCTTAGTGCCTTCGGGGGTTCGAATCCTCCCTCCTGCACTTCCGCCTTTCTTTTTAGAAAAAAGAAAGGCAGGTTGCGAAAGAAAAACCAAGTTGCAAAAAGAAACCATGCTTCATTAAAAGAAAAAGCACTTTGGAAAAGAAAACCAAGCCTGACAACAGGGAAAGAAAGACAGCGAAAAAAGATAATGGCTGAAAAGAGTTTAGGGAATCAGCATGGTAAAAAAAGTGAAAAGGCAAAAAGGGAAACAATTTTTAACTCCTTTAACTTATTCTATTGCATGATTGCAACATTCAGCTTTTCAGATTTAAAAGTTGTATTCCGCGACATTGGAATAGTCCTTCAGTATTCATCCATGGTTTTCATTGTTCCACTCCTAGCATCGCTTGCATTCATGGAAGAACCAGAGTTTGCAGCACACTACTTTCTCGCCGGAGCCATCACATTCTTGCTTGGAACAATCCTGAAAACAGTGTTTGCAACAAGCCTTGAAACAAGGTTCAAGCACGCGCTCTTAATCATTGCGCTTGCCTGGCTTGTTTTCACTGGCCTCGCGGCCATGCCGCTGGCATGGATTGCCAACATGAGCTTTCTTCACGCCTATTTTGAGGCAATGAGTGCGCTTACCACAACAGGGCTCAGCATCATGACAAGCACTGCAGCAAACGTTCCCCTGCCATTGATTGACAATGCTCCAGCGAGCCTCATACTATGGCGCTCACTGCTTAGCTGGATTGGAGGCATTGGAATAGTTGTAATGGCACTTGTTGGAATCTTCAGCTCTTACAGCAAGACAAGCAAGCTCATCATCGCAGAAGGGCGCGAGGAACGCCTCAAGCCAAACCTCAGGAACTCAGTGAAAGAAATCTGGAGCATTTACGCTTTTCTCACAATAATTGGTGTCATCTTGCTCTTTTTCAGTGGCATGGAGCCATTCGAAGCAGTCAACTACAGCATGAGTGCAATTTCTACAACTGGAATGACAACCACGAGCCAGGGCCTAAACACGCCAAACAATTACTGGGCTAATGCTGGAATGAGAAACTACTGGGTTGACATATCGCTCGTAATAATAATGGTGCTGGGTGCTACAAGCTTTTACACGCACTACCTTGCAAAGAAGGGAAAATATCAATACTACTGGCACGACGCCGAATTCAGGGGAGTTATAGTCATTGGCTTAATTGGCGGGCTGATGATTATTCCAAAGCTTGGCCTCGAATCCGGCTTGTTTCACTCGTTCTCTGCCCTTACCTGCGGGGGCTTCGAGCTCGCTCCAGAAGCAGCCATTAACTCATGGGATGACTTTGTCAAGCTCGTCCTCATAATCGGCATGTTTATTGGTGGAGCGGCTGGCTCAACAGCCGGTGGAGTAAAGATGAGCCGCTTCATAATCTTTGTGAAGAGCATTTACTGGAAGGTGAGAGAAACACTCCTGCCAAAAGGCAGCTTTTTTCCAAAAAAATACGAGGGCAGGCCACTGTCGAACGACGAAATCCGGGAAATAAACCTTTTCATATTGCTCTACATAGTCTTCCTTGTTATGGGAATCCTTGTGCTCACATTCAACGGTGCAACAATTGCCAACGCTACATTTGAAGTAGTGTCCGCTCAAGGAAACGCGGGCATTTCAACTGGCCTGACACGCGTTGACATGAACCCTGCTTCAGAATTAATGCTTATTGTAAACATGTGGGTTGGCAGGCTTGAAATCATTCCGGTTTTCAGTCTAGTTGGCTTTTTCCTTCGCTTTAGGGCAAAACGAAAAAGAAATGAATAAAAATACAAGCACTCAAATTATTGCAAACCGGTGAGAGGATGTACGTAATAGTGATTGGGGCGGGTGACCTGGGTTACTACTTAACCCAGCTACTTGTCGAAGAAAACCACGATGTAGTGGTAATAGACAGGGATGCAATGGTCTGCGAGCGCATCAGCAACGAGCTTGACGTTGTTGCAACACAGGGAGACGCAACAGAGAGCAAAACCCTTGAAAAAGCTGGTGTGAGAGAAGCAGACGCGGTTGTTGCCCTGACACGAAAAGACGAAACAAACCTCATAATATCGCTGCTTGCAAAAGACCTCGGCGCAAAACAGGTTGCCACGCGCCTTGGAAAAGTCGAGTTTGATGAACGCTTACTCAAGAGGCTGGGCATAGACATCGTGATACACCCCGAGGCTGCAGCAGCTGGCTACATCGCAGAACTCATCACAAAGCCGGAAGTGCTTGACCTGGCGTTCATTTCAAGAGGAGCAGCTGAAATAATGGAAATAGAGGTAGGCGAGAAAAGCAAGCTGGCTGGCAAAAAAATCAGCGAAATAGAGCACCCAAGTGGTTCGGCAATCGTTGCACTCTACGAAGACAACAACCTTTTCATCCCAGACCCTGAAACAGTTATAAAGGTTGGCTCAAAGGTCCTAATTCTCGCTAAAAGAGAAATCGCGAACAAGGTCAGAAAAGCATTTCTGTGAACGCGCTACCTTTTGGATAAGGCCTTCTTGAACACGCTCTTGTGCCTGTGAATCTTCCTCAGTTGTTCTTTTCGGGACAACTTTTTCTCTCTCAAGTGCCTGAGGTGCTCTTCCCACTCTTTCATTACCATACCAATATCAACCAGGCATAAAAAGGTTAAAACAACTATGCCTGAAAAAAGGATAAAAAGAAAAATCAACAAAAGAAAGCCGCATATAACAGCAAAACCCAAACAATTAAAATTGCCTAGAACCAGCAAGAACAATA
>CAZGDN010000106.1:0-2758 GCA_964525235.1 uncultured archaeon
GACATAAGATATCAAACAGCAGAAGACCTATTAAAAGAACGAACCAATACAACAAATCAGACAAGTGAAGATATTTCAAGTGAGCCTTTTGTGGTAGAAGACAATTCGAGCCTTGCTGATGATTTTAAATATAACATAGTAGACATGCTCGCGCCTGTATCTAAGGTTTACAAAGCTATCAAGAAAAAAATTCCAGAGTTTGCAGACTTTAGGCTTGCAGAAAGACTCCGTGTAAGCAAAGCAAAAGAAGATATCGAAGAAGCCAACGTTCAGTATTTTGAACCTATTAAAAAAATCATAGGTGAAGCAGGCCTTACGGTTGAAAATGTAGACGAATACTTGTATGCCAGACACGCACCGGAGGCAAATGCAAGGCTTAGACTTACCAATGCCAGACATTACTTAAATCAACTCTCACAGGCTCAAAAAGGGGCTACTCTTAAAACTAAAATAGACAACATGGATAAAGCCTTTGATGCGATGAATGTGCCTTCAAATGAAATCCAAGGTGCTTATCAAGTTTTATTAGAGCAAGAATTAAAAAAAGCAGAGACAAACAAGGAACTTAACGTCAAAGCTCAATGGGATGCGTTCAAGCAAAAACCTTCCGGCATGACAGACAAAGAAGCCGGCACTCTTAATAAAAAGTGGTTTGACAATAAAGCCATGAATGAGATTGCTTCCTTGTTTGATACCATGAACAATGAAAGTTTAAAGATATCTTATGAATCCGGCAGAATTACGGAAGAACAATACGAAGCCATGAAAGGCACGTTTGATTATTATGCTCCTTTGTACAGAGAAGGGTTTGAAAAAAAACGAGCGTTTGCAGGTATAGGCGGTGGGGTAACAAGTCTTGGAACTGAATATAAAACAAGGGGTGGTTCTACAAAGAGAGCAGTTCATATCCTTGCCAATGCTATAACAAACCATGAGAAAACAATTATAACAGCTAAAAAGGCAGAGGTAGCAAGAGCCTTTCTTGAATTTGTAAAACTGAATCCAAACAAAAACTTTTGGGATTTTGAAGAAACAAAGACAGTCCCCAGTTACGATGCTCATGGGAATATAAAAAGAGTTCCGGCTCAAGCGGTTTTAGATAATGAGGTAAAAATCAAGGTTGACGGGGAAACTCATATAATCTCAGCTAATCCTAAAAATGTTCATGCTATGAGAATACTTGATATCATTCAAGGGAATCAGCATAATTCGGGTCCCATAGTAAGCGTACTTTCAAGGATTAACAGAATCCTTGCAGCCGTTAATACAACATGGAATCCTGAATTTGTTCTTTCTAATTTTTCTCGTGATGTTCAGACAGCGGCAGCAAATTTGACTGATACGGAGATAGCCGATAGGAAAAAGCAGGTCTTTAAAAATCTACCAAAAGCCATGAAAGGTTTGCATAGCTTAATGAGAGGCGATGGTTCTCATGAATGGGCAAAAATAGCCAAGCAGTATCAAAAATCAGGCGCAAAGATAGGCTGGATTGATTATGGCAGAGATATAGAAACAAAAGCCAAGAAGCTTGAAAGCCAAATTGATCTATTCAGAGAAGGGCATATAACAAAAAAGACTATAACCAAGCTTGTCAGTTTTGTAGAAGATTATAACTCGATTGTTGAAAATGCTGTAAGACTTGCCACTTTTAAAACAGGTATAGATTCAGGCATGACCGAAGCCAAGGCAGCTTTAATGGCAAAAGAACTCACGGTCAACTTTAATCAAAAGGGAGCTATGGGGCCTGTGATTAATAGCCTCTACTTATTTGCAAATGCCGGAATCCAAGGCTCTACAAGAATATTTAGAATGTTCAAGAACAATCCCAAGGCAGCAGCTAAAATAGTAGGCAGCATTGTAACTACCTCAGCAGCCGTGGCTTTAGCAAATAGTGTAATCGGTGGCGATGACGAGGACGGGGTTTCTTATTATGACCAAATTGACGACCATTTAAAAGCAAGGAATTTAATTTTTATGATCCCTGGGAGCAAAGGTAAGTTTATCAAAATACCGGCTCCGTGGGGGTATAATGTTTTCTGGGCTTTAGGCACAGAGGTAGGAGATTCTTTTGTAAAAGACGATTACGAACCGCTTGAAGGTATGACAAGAATGGTATCAACTGCTCTTGATGCTTTTAATCCGCTACAATCTTCAACTATTTTACAGACACTTTCACCTACTCTTGGAGATCCTTTTGTAATGGTAGGAGAAAATAAAACCTTTTACGGCTCTCCGTTGATGCCTGAAAGAAATACTTTCGAGAAAGTTCCAACCCCTGACTCAGAGAGGTATTGGTCTACTGTTAGAACTCCATCCAAACTTATCGCAAGGGGTTTAAATAAAGCCACCTTTGGTAATAAAATAAAACCAGGCGCAATAGATGTTTCTCCAGAAACTATTGATTTGGTGTGGGATACCTTTACAGGTGGGGCAGGGAGATTTGTTGCTGACACATTGGTATTGCCTATTAATATAGCCACGGGAGATATAAAAATAAAAAGAACTCCTGGAATAAGACGTATTTTAGGAAGCAAGTCAGAATACAAAACTCGTTCTGATTATAGAGATAATAAAGAGCACCTTTATACTCTTGAAAAGGAAGTCAAAGAATACCCGAAGAATAGAAAAAAGGTCATGAGAGATAGAACATATAGGCTACTTCCCCTGTTAAAAAATACAGAGAAAAGACTAAGAGTTTTAAGAAAATTAAAAAAGAAAGCCAAGACTCAAAGCGCAAAAAACAGAATCCAAAAGAGAA
>CAZGDN010000107.1:0-2728 GCA_964525235.1 uncultured archaeon
CTGCTTGTTTGGGTTTTTTAAAGCTTGGCTTTTTGCGAAAAATATTCATATAATTCAGGTAGCAATTATTTCGTGCCAATTGCTGGGGAGTTCGCCAAGTATCCAGTCATGGGGGGCAAACCAGGCTTCGACTTTAGTAGAAGCCCTTTGGCACGCTTCTATTTTTTAAGAAATTTTTCGAAATCTGCAATTTTCAGTTTTATCAGGCTTGAAATCTTGTTCTTGGTGTCCTTACTAATAAGATAAGCATAGCTATCGGCGTTTGATGACTTTTTAAGCTTGCCAAAATTGAATCCTTCAACTCTCAGATTTTTTTCTCTTCCAGCAAGGGATTTTATGTTTACTCTGATGTCGTTTTCGTGCCCAGCGAAGCCCCTGCAAACATTAAGAAAAAACGAGCTTTTGTGACTGGCTCTTTTAATGCCTTCAAGCATTGGGGATAAACTTCTGCGTTATTATGAAATTAATTGCCTGTTCCCCCTGTATGAAGTTTAGTAATTATAAGACTGGCCATTGTAGTTAAGGATAATTTTTTAAAGGATTAAAAAGGAGCTCACCTGGCTTGTGAGAGTGTTCTGGTTGGCTTTCTTGTTTGCAATAGCAGCGTGGTCATGGTTCAATTTTAAAGTTTTCAAGTCCGCGGGGGAGCTGCCAGCCCTTAGTTTTTGCTTCTTTTATTATGTCTGGAATCGTGGGAATTTCCTTGAAGTGCCTGTACAAGTGTGACCACTCTGATGTTGGCACGCCATTTGACCACTGCCAAAAACCAGCCCTGTCCAGCAATAGGAGAGCGTCGATTTTCTCTCTTCCGCCCTTTTTTAGTACTTTCACTAAAACCGGAATGTAAGAGCGGGGATCCTCAGTGTTGACAAGGGCTTGCATTGCTGAAACCCTGACCTCATAGCTTGGATCTTGAAAGATAGCTCTCTCCAAAGACCGACCAGTCCAGACCGCCCTTATTTTGCCAAGTGCTTCAGCGCAACGCCGCCTTATGCCGCCATCCCTGTCCTTTAACAGCGTTCTTTCAAGGACCTTAATGTCTTTATCGGATGGGCTTTTCATTTTTCTTTTAATCCAGTTCTCCCTTTCACTTTGAGTTCTCCCGGGCACAAGACCAGGTGTTCTACCAGTCCCGGTTCTATCACGCCAGCCAGTCAGCCTCTGCTTGTCTGTTGCAAGACCCAGCTCTTTGAGCATCTCCTCAAAGTATATTGAGCCAGGCTTTGCCGTTGACCACCCAGCTTCTTCCAGCATAAAACCTGGTTTTTTCCCCTGCCTTGCCCTGGGGGGCTTTGGCTTCCTGGCCTCTTTTGCATTGAGTATGAGCTCAGCGTTTGCGAGAGTGGGAAGCACAAAAGCGCTCTGGTAAGGAGCGCGTTCAATGAACTTTCTTGCAACACCCTCAACATCCCTTTTCCTCTCTTGGACATCCCGCTTTCCCCTTGCCTCAAATTGTTGACCCACAGTGCCCTCCAAGCCAATGGTGATATCTGCCTTCGCTGCCAGGGGAGCATGCAAGGCAAACAGGCCCTCAACTATTAAAACATCAATATCTCTGGGGTTAAGCGCTGCAGTGGTTATTCTCCCGGTTTTAACGTCGCGCATTTCAAGCAACACTGGTTTGCCCTCTCTTATTCTTCGAAGGTCATTAATGGCTTTTTTTAGGTCAGACGCACTGGGATTATCAAACTCGCCATCAATCTTTTTTCCTCCAACAAACTCACCCGTTTCAAGCTGTTTCACCCCAATACGGGACTCATACCGTATGTTGCCCTTTTTATCCCTGACCTTAACAGGAGCCCTTGGCCTAAAATAGCTATCCAGGGAGAGAGTGACAACCCTCACAGCCTTGTCAGCATGAAGCCTCTCAGTTATGGCTTTTATCTGCTTCACAGTGGTTGTCTTGCCAACACCGGCAACTCCACCAACGCTAACTATAACTGGCCTGAATCTCCTGTTTTTCAGCTCATACCTTAACCGTGTGAGGTAATGCCCATAGAACTCTCGCAAGCTGCCTGTCCTGATTGGAACATGTCTCCTTTTTGCATGGAAGTAATTGTGCATCGCCCACAGTTTAGAGTACAGCCTCGTCTTCGGCGGCATCTTTTTGCCAATCGCGTATAGCTTTTTCGCTTCCTCTTTTATGCCTTTAATATCTCTTTTTGTGGTTTTCCTGAAGAGTCGTTTCACTCTGGTCCTTTTACTCCCTGCCATGCAAAAAAAGTAATGGTATTCTGGTATTTATTTTTTTCTCACCAGCCTGGTTTCAAGAATCGAGAGCAAAAATGGCGTGGTTTGCGCGAGGGGCTTTTCAGGAAAGTTTTTTGGTGAAACTATTTCACTGTTTCTCTCGTTTTTCTTAAACGCAGACCTGGTTATGGATGTAGAAAAAAGCAGGATTACCCCGGGGCAGAGAATTTACAGTCTGGCTTGGAAAGCCAAAGAGAGAAGAAGAGGAGGCTGTTTTCTTTGATGAAATTGGCCTGGATCACAAGCGAAACAAGTTGGAGAAAACTCACAAGAAAGCGAAAAAACAAGCCGGAAATTATCAAGGAGGTAAACGATTACGAGCGCCTTTCAGAGGCCCATTCTCTCATTCACTCAAAGGACCCAAATTCAGCTGTAATTCTCAGCAGCACTTTGCTAGTTGATCCCTGGTGGAAAGACAGGAGCCAGTGCGCTGAAAGCATGGCTTACATCTTTGGCAAAGAGGCAGTTCCTTTCTTGG
>CAZGDN010000108.1:0-2705 GCA_964525235.1 uncultured archaeon
CTCGCCTACTTTATAATTTTCACTAGGCACTTTAGCGCAGTATAACTTGTATTTCTCCATTATTTCTTGGGCGGTTTCTATCAATTTGTTTCTATCTCTTGAGAAGAAGAGGTATTTCCCTGTCTCTTCTTTGCCTTTGAATTCTGGCTTAAGAATCCATAACCAAGACTGACCTATCCTGATTACAAAACCATGCTTGGTGAATTTTTTGGCAGTTTCTATATCCACTTTTGAAATTTTGAAAATATTCATATATCTCCCTTACACCATATCAATACTAATTAACATAAAATTTTAACATATTCCAAGATAGTAGATATGGTGTTAGCGTTGTGGTTTGCGAATTCTTTGAATCCGCCAGCCACTCTCTTAGCAGAAGCGCCAGCACCACTTCTAAAAGCGTGATTTGATGCCTGTTCGAAGGATTTCAGGGGGCTTGCATGATTTTGTCGATAATGGGAGCGCGGCGCCGTTGGATGCTGTGGACAAAGAGGCTGTTAGGCGGGGTTATCAAGAGCATGCTGAGCGAAAGCGAAAGGAAGCCAGGCTGAAGAAAATAGCGGTCTTTGTTACTGCTATTGCCGCTGTTGTGATTGTGGGATGCATGATTTTAGCAATAAAATGAGAAAGAGTGGAAGGGCAACTATTTTCGGGGCTAAAAAAGAGGCAATCCTAAAAGAATTTGAATAACAAGATTTGGAAAAATGTTAAATGGGTTAAATAATGGCCATGTTTCTTAAGAAATTGTTTTTTAAATTCTTTAAAGCCAGGGTTAGAGCGGGCAAAAAGCAATACCTGGTTGAATTTCGGTTTCATGGTCGTGCAAAGAGGTATGCTTTGGCTTTAAGCAAGGAAATCTCAAAAAAGTTCAAGGTTAAGCGGGTTTTGAGGAGAGGCAGACCACCGCATATTACCCTTTACGGAAGTTTCAGTGCCCGCGATGAAAAGGAACTGATCAAGAGGTTTGTTTGGGTTTGTAAGAGGTTCGATTTGGTTAAGTTCAAGGTGCGGGGATTCAGCCATATTGACAGGAGTGTAGTGCAGCTGGACATTAAGCCTTCAAGGAAATTAAGAGAGTTAAGGGAAGCGCTTGCTGTAGAGTTAAACCAGTTCTGTGAAGCCCAGGAATGGGACAAGCCAGGCAATTTCATCTTTCATGCAACGCTTGCGTTTAAGGACATAGAAAAAAAGTTTGACAGGATTTGGAGGTATCTTGAAAAAAAACGCAAGCCCAATATTGACCAGTACCTGTTAAGGGTTACCTTGCTGAAGAATGGAAAGATACTCCGAGAATACGACTTAGCCCAAAGACGGCTTTTGGGAAGAAAAGAGGCATTAGACAAGCAGGTCATGAAGGAAACCATGAACATCCTGAAAGGGATCTTCGAGAACAGTGGGAAAAGGAAATTCATAGAAATAGAGCACTCCAAAGGAAGAGCTTTTTTAATAAGCGACACCCACTTTGACCACGCGAACATTATCAAGTACACTAAGCGACCATTTAAGAATGTAGAGGAAATGAATGAAGCGCTTGTTAAGAACTGGAATGAAACCGTTGGAGAAAACGACACTGTTTATTTCCTGGGAGACATGGCTTACGGAAAGGGAAGCCGGCCTGCAAGGTACTGGCTAAGCAAGCTGAACGGAAATATCGTTTTCATTGAAGGCAACCATGAAAAAGTGGGAAAAACACAATCCTTTTCTCCAGCCCAAAACGTTGTTCTAAACTATAAAGGTGAGAAGTTCTTGTTAATCCACGATCCAGGGATAAAGGTTGATTGGAATGGCTGGAAAATCCACGGGCACGTACACAATAATGACCTAGAAAACTATCCACACATAAACAAAGAGCGAAAGACGATTAATGTAAGCGTGGAACTGATTGGCTACAAGCCAATAAACCTTGACAAAATCATTGAAAGAATCCCAAGTTAAATTTATTTTATACATAATTTTTTAGTTCTATTTAGGAATCCTACCAATAAAGTTCAACAGAAAGCCTTAGAAGTATTGCTTGTACCAGCGTTCGTATTCTTTGTGTTTGCCAATGAAGAAGAATCGTACTTCTTGTTTTTCTTCAAAAACCATGTAGAGAATTCGATATTGTCCTATTTCGTCCACAAAACATTTGGCATTGCCACTAAGATGCCGTTTCTTGGGGTGTTCAAGGATTTTTTGGATTTTCTTTGCTGTACGTTCTTTAATCTGGTTGTCTAGTTTGTCAAAGCAATCTGGCCAGTTCTTATGGAAAGTTGCCTTGCACATTGTTTATCTACTTCAAAAATTTTGCATACTTTCCCAAAGCTTCTTTAGGAGTTAATAACTTGCTTTTTCCTTCTTCAATCTCTTTGTTCAGCCTGTCAAGCTTTCTGTTAACCAGTTCAACCTCGCTTAAATGATGCTGTCCAAAATCAATGATGGCCATTCTTATGGCCTCTGACTGCGAATTGGCATAGCCTTCTTCAACCATGCTCTTGACAATTTCCTTGGTTCTTCCTCTCAAAATAACGTTCATACAACCACCAGCAAATATAGATGCTCAAATGATTTAAATATGTATCGTTTATGCATCAAAATGAAGTATGTTGTTGTTTTTGTATTATTATATTATGCCAAAAGTAGGCATTTAACTCGGCACAAACCATGGTGCACGCGCCCAGTCCAGCTTTGGGTGCGGCTGGCAGGTTTGTTGCAGGGGCGATAAT
>CAZGDN010000109.1:0-1397 GCA_964525235.1 uncultured archaeon
CCAAGAAGGTCAGCGTACATCTTTGTCGGCAGGAGCGTTCCGCTCATCAGAATGGAAGAGTGAGAGCGTTCAAAGATCTCCCTTGTTGCAACACTGGCATCAAGGGCCTTTAACTGAATTGAAACACTCCTGCCAGTGTCTTTCACAAGCCTGATAAAAGAAGGGTTTTCCTCCTCCCAGCGCTCCAAAAAGTTTGCAATTGAAACCAGGAAAGAACGCCCCTGTGGAAACGCCTCCAAGTACTCTGCTCCCAGTTCCCTTAACTCAACCGAAAAAGAGCCATTGCAACCCAACTCCCTTAACTCCCTGGAAAACAATGCTTTTGAAATGAGAGCCTCTCTTTTCCCAGCGGAAAGCCTTTGCCTCGCGATTCCCAGCACAGCCCCTCTAATTCCTTGAAGGGACTCCCTTGCCTCAGGCTGGTTGAGCTTGCCCAGTTCTTTCACCGCATTGTCAAGAGCGTAAAGGGAAAGGCTTGAACTCAAGAGCTTTCTCACGCGCTCCGGCAGGTTATGCGCTTCGTCCACCACAACAATGCAGTCCTCGAGCTTTCTCTTAATGCGCTGGAGTACAACCCTTTGCACTCCAGAGTTGAACAAGTGATAGTAGTCCGCAATCACAATTCCTGCATTCCCTGCAAGAAGCATTGCGGCCTCATAAGCACAAAACCCCTTTCCATCAAAGGCGTTCTCGCAGTAATCCTTCAACTCCAGGTGAGACCAGATGCCCTGCTTTTCATACTCTTTCCTCAGCTCTGACTGGTAAACGCGGGCCCTCTGCCTCTGGGCTGAATCAAAGCCGACGATGTTTGCGTAAAACTCGCACGCCTCATTCTTTCGCCTTCGCTTGCACAGCTCGTAAAAAGAGCTTGAATCAGCCTCTGACAGCAGTGGGTCAGAGCACATGTGCCTTCTTCCAACAAGGTCAACGCCCTTTAACCCAAGCGAGAACTTTTTGTTCAAGTCCTTCACCAACTGCACTGCAATCTCGTGCTGTGAAATCTTTGGAGTTAAGAAAAACACTGTTTTTCCCTCGCGAATCGCGTAACTCAAAGCAGGGCTCAGCACTGCAGAGGTCTTTCCAAGACCGGTTGGAGCGTGCGCAATCAAGTGCCTCTTTTGCTCGACTGCCCGCAGGGCATCATGAAGCAGCCTGTCCTGTTCCCTGCGAATCCGTTCATGCGGGAAAAAAACCCTCTGGGAAGCGTTTTTTGAAGCCATTAAAAGAACAAGCCTTAAAAGGTTTAAAAACAGGAAGAGAGCAGGCTTCCACTGAACACCAAAAAAACCCAAAGCCCAAAACAGGCATTGCATGAATTAGCCTGAAAACCTGCATTGCCACACAAAAAGCCAGCAAAAAAAAGCCAGAGCACTCACGCCAAGCCATTTAGTAAAAAA
>CAZGDN010000109.1:1497-2692 GCA_964525235.1 uncultured archaeon
AAAAAAAACCGCTCATTAGGCAAAATCATTAAAATTGCAAGCCAGCCTGCTTTCCATGACCCGCCAAAACACTGTAGCTAAAACACCAGTGGCTTCACCAAAAGAAAACCCATTTAAAGGGTTTACGTGAACTAATTGATTATGGTGAGCTTGGTGAATCCAATAACTGCACTGTTCTCCTTGGAGATTGCAAACAATTACCTTGCCCAATACGCTGAGTCAATAGCTGCGTTCATTGCAGTTCTGATTGCAATCAAGGTGTTCAAGTTCGTTGTCCTCAAAAAACTGGAAGCCCTCGCCAAAAAAACAAAGAACGACTTTGACGACACGCTCGTTGAAGCAATCTCCTCGATTGGCCTGCCGTTCTACCTCGTTGCAGCAGTTTACGCCTCCGCGCTCTTCCTCAACCTGCCGGCAATGTGGCAAACTGGCCTGCACTACGTTGTCGTGATAACAGCAACATTCTACGGCATACGCGTAGTGCAAAAGATTCTGGGCTACTGGTTAAAGAAAACAATCGCGGAAAAGGCCGGAGGCGCTGTCACGAGCTTTTTTGACACAATCATAAAAATTGGCTTGTGGTCCGTTGCACTACTGCTGATTCTCTCAAACATGGGCTACAATGTCAACTCGCTGCTCGCTGGGCTGGGGGTTGCAGGAATAGCGATTGCCTTCGCGTTACAAAAAATCCTCGAGGACATTTTTAGCGCGTTCTCCATATACTACGACAAACCCTTCGAGGTCGGCGACTTCATAATCATCGGCGACGACATGGGAACAGTGAAAGACATTGGCCTGAAGAGCACGAGACTCAGAACACTGCAGGGCCAAGAGCTTGTCATATCAAACCACGAGATGACAAGTGCAAGAATCAACAACTACAAGAGAATGAAAAAGCGCCGCATTCAATTCTCCTTTGGTGTAACGTACGAAACGCCCCTGAAAAAACTGAAAAAAATCCCCAGCATAGTGGGCAAAATACTCAAGGAAGCAAAGAACGCAGAGCTTGACAGAGTGCACTTCAAGTCCTTCGGCGACTTCGCTCTCTTGTACGAAGTGGTTTACTACATGCTCGTGCCAGACTACACTGCCTACATGGACACCCAGCAGGAAATAAACCTCGCGCTAAAAAAAGCATTTGAAAAAGAAGGCATTGAATTCGCTTACCCAACGCAAACAATCTACTACAACAAAA
>CAZGDN010000110.1:0-2684 GCA_964525235.1 uncultured archaeon
GTCGTTTAATTGCCAGGGCTTGTTCTTTTCATTTGTTGCAATTCCACCGGCTTCCCTTACAAGCAGTGCGCCAGCAGCTGCATCCCAGGGCGTTGTATGATAGGCGACAAACGCTTCAAGCCTTCCGGCTGCAAGGTAACTCAAATCAAGCTCGCTTGCTCCAAACATTCTAATAGAGCGAACACTCTTGTACAAGTCAGCGAACCTCTTTTGTTTCACACGCCAGGACTCCTCTTTTTTCAAGCCAGAGCGCATTGAGGAAACAACCGTGAACTCCTCCAGCTTGGTGCGCTTTGAAACATGGATTTTTCGACCATTCAGAAAAGCGCCCTTTCCCTTTTCCGCGTGGAACAAGTCTTTTCGCGTTGGATCAAATACAACACTGCACAGCAATTGCTTGTCCCTTGCAAGCGCTATCGAGATGCAAAAGTAGGGAATGCCAGAGGCAAAGTTGTTCGTGCCGTCAATCGGGTCAATTACCCAAACATGCCCGTTTCCTTTTCTCTCACCGGATTCCTCCGCAAGAAAGCCGTACTCCGGAAACTCTTCTGAGAGCAGGGAAATGATTGCCTTCTCTGACTCCAAATCTGCCTTTGTAACCCAGTCGTAAACCGAGCTCTTTGTCTTGTACGCTATTGGCTTGCCAAAGTATTGCATTGCAATCCTTCCACCGAGCCTGGCTGCTTTTATTGCTGCCCTCGTTTCTTTTTTCATCTTTATACCCCCCTAGAGCACAGTGTCTTTTTCTTAGATTTCCAGTTCCATCAAGTCCCTTGCGAGAACTGTTTTTCCCTTAAATTCTCTCCCAATTTCTCCAAGTATGTCCGTTTCCTCAACCATTGGGTAAAAATGTGTTAAAAGAAGTTTCTTTGGCCCGGCGCGCTTTGCAATCACTGCGCACTCGCTTGGAGTCAAGTGCTCAAAGCCCTGCATTTCATTCGGCAAAGAGCACTCAAGCACAAGAAGATCAGCATTTTCTGCAATTGAAACAATTTCCTCGCAGTACGCGGTGTCCCCAGAGAAAACAATGCTTTTACCGCCAGCTTCAACCCTGTAAGCAAGGGCACTCACGCCATGCTTAACCGGCACGCTTTTCACCGTGAAACCAAAGAGCTCAAGCTTTGAATAATCTAACTCTGTGACCTTTACCGCGAAGTCAAGCCCCCCGGTGAACGGGAAGGCAGCACTTGCTTTTTCATAGAATTCTCTCACGCCCTTTGGCCCAAAGATGTTGAACTGCCTTTTCTCAGTGCCCTGCCTGAATATTTTCATGTGCTTTTTGAATGCAAGCAATGACACCAAATCAAGGCAGTGGTCTGGGTGAGTGTGGGATAAAAAGAGTGTGAATACCTCGAGCGGGTTGCAGAGCTGTTGCAGGTGCCTGAGGCACCCAATGCCAAAGTCAAACAATAGCCTTGATTCACCCTCTTCAAGTAAGTAGCCTGCCGAGGCCCTCTTTCCAGAGAGCATGGTTCCAGAGCCAAGAACTGTTAGCTTCATGAAAATCAAGGCGAGAGTCTTTCGGGGTCTCGTGGAAGCAGTATGGCTTCCCGGATATTTGGCAGCTCTAACAATGACTCAACAATTCTGTCCAAGCCAAGGCCTGTTCCTCCATGCGGCGGGCACCCGTAGCGGAAGATTTCTGCATAGGGGGCCATTTGCTTGTCGAAGTCAATGCCTGCTTCTCTCGCTTGCTTTTTCAGGACATCGTAGCGGTGCTCTCTCTGGGCGCCAGTGGCGCACTCAACACCGTTCCACACCAAGTCAAAGCTCTTTGAGATGTTTGGCTCGCCCTCTGGTTTCATGTGGTAAAAGGGCCTTATTGCAAACGGGTACTCGTACAAGAACAAAAACTCGTTCTTGTACTTCTTTCTCACGAGCCCGGATAGAATGCCCTGCTCTTCCAAGCCAAGGTCGTCATCCTTGCCAAGAACATAGCCTTTTTCTGCAAGCATTTCCTTTGCCTCGCTCATTTTAATCCTGGGAAACTTTCCCGGCAGGGTTATCTTGCGCCCCCATAGCTTTAATTCCTCGCGGCACTCCTTTTTGACTGTTTTAAGAATGTGTTTCATCATTCCCTCAACAGTGTCCATCACATCGTGCTCTGATTCAATGAATGCCTGCTCGAAGTCAATGCCAATGAACTCTGTCAAGTGCTGTGCCGTGTGGGACTTTTCAGCGCGGTACACCGGAGCAATCTCGTAAACGCGCTCGAAGGCACCAGCAGCAAACATCTGCTTGTAAACCTGCGGACTCTGGGCAAGGTATGCCTTTTTTTCAAAGTAGCTGACCTCGAAGAGTTCTGCGCCGGTTTCAACACCAATCGTTGTAAGCTTCGGGGTGTTAATGTTAATGAAGCCATTCGAGTCAAAGTAGTCCACTGCCGCCTTGAATACCTTGGAGCGAATAGTAAAGAGTGCAATGCTCTTCCTGTTTCTAACATCCAAAAACCTGTGGTCCAATCTCACGCTCAAGTCAGAGTTAATCTTGCCACTGGTGTCAATTGGCGTGGGGGCATCTGCAAGCGATACAACTTCAATCCTCTCCGGGATTATTTCAGCGCCCATTTTTGCCTTTTCTGATTCTTGAACCAGGCCAGTGACATAAATAACCGACTCCTTTGAAAGCCTGTCAACAGAGTTGAACACTTCTTCCTTGACTTCTTTTTTTGGCAGCGTGATTTG
>CAZGDN010000111.1:0-2556 GCA_964525235.1 uncultured archaeon
ATGCTTTCAAGCCAAGGCGTTTCAGGGAGTGCTTGGGCAAATTGACTGCGCACCGCACACCGCTTCCAAGGAGAGCACTGGCTTTCAGTGAGCGGGTTGTTGGCACCACTTTAACATTGTTTTCTCTGAGCATCCTGATTGTTTTCTTTGCCCCCCGGTTTACGAGAATTTTGTTTTCGCCAAGCTCGAGAAAGTTTGCTGGGTAGAACTGTTTTTCTTTCTCTGGCACTACCAGAACACGGTACTTGAGTGTTCTTGCAATGCTGTCTATTAACTGCCTGTTTTCATGGTAGTATTCTGGGTCTGCGAGCAGGAGTGGCTTTCCTGGCACGCGGTTTATGAACAGGTCAATGTGGTGGGTTTTCCTGTAAACTGGCATGGTTTTCCTGTTCTGTTTTACTTTGAATATTTCAATCATCCCAGCTGGCATTTTGAAAACCTTCAAGCCCCTTGATTCAAGGAATTCTATTTCTGGAGCTGCCTTTCTTGCTGTTAGCTTTGAGACCAGAACGCACTGGTTTGCAATGTTCACGACTGCCCCGCCCTCTCCAAGGAATGAATAGTACCATTTTCTCGCTGGTTTTTCACCGCGCTTCATCACCCTCTCCGGGTTCTCCAAAACCCGCTTTCTGATGTCCAGAGGGTGAACGAAGCGAATTCCTGCAATGTAGGTGAACGTGTCCCGAATGAACGGGCTGTCGTATGCTGTTCCCTGCCTGGTTTTTGCCACGCGCGCTCCGGCTTTTTCAGCAAGGGCCGCGAACCTTTTTTCTGCATCGCTTGCCTTGCTTTCGTCAATGAATAACTTGACGTTAAAGCCTTGCGCGATAAGGTCTTTCACCAGCGAGAGACGTTCTCTTGCAAGCCTCCTGTGAATAACCGGGTTGTTCCAGTACCTGAACTCCTGGTTGCCGTTTTTCCTTGAAGCAACCTGCCTGTTCCTTTTTTCCCTCACTCCAATTGACTCAAGGGCTTCTGCTGGAACAAGCGGAAAACCAGGATAGCCAAGGTAGCGGCTTGCCTTTCTGGCTCTTCTTACATCACTAACCTCTTTCCACTTGGCTCTTCCAATGATTGCCACTGGTTTTTTCCTGGCTTGAACTGGTTTTCTTGTCATAAACAAGATTTGCTGGCATAAAATTTAACTGCTTTTGGCAGTCAGGCAAGCGGGTTCATTGCGTTTGTGCCATGGAATTCCTTGAAGTCCTTTGTGTTCTCTGTCAGGATTGTGGAAATGCCATGCATTTGAATGGTTGCAGCGAGAAGTGCACCCAGGAGTTTTCACTGCTTTTTTCCAGCTTTCCTATTCGCGCTGGTTATATCTTCAAGGTTGTCGTAGACTAAATTGAAAGCATCCTTGAACAAACCTCTTCCCTTTCAATTGCCAATGCCTTGTTTTTTGGCATTTTCTGAGAGCAACAGCAGTTTTGAGGGCTTTGTTCCTTTTCACTTTCCTTTCCAGCAGCTCAATTCCTGTTTCAACCACCAGACACTGAGCTCTTTCTGCTGCCATGCAAGTCTTTAGCCGGTTTCCTCAGCTTCACATTGTGCTGCTCATCCAATGACTGAACAACCTGCACCAAAAAATCAATTAATTAATCCTGTGGTTGTATACTTGGGTTTAGTTCCTGTTGCCAGTTGGCTCCTGTTCTTGGAGCACTGCACGCTTTTTTTACTAAAAAACCTTGGCATGGCGAACGCTCCTCGCTTTAGCGTGGAGTTGAAGCCTTGGTTGTAGTGAAAGGGAACGCCTTGGCTTTCAAGCCAGGTTTTTTTTACCAAGCCGGCTTTTTTTAGTGCTGGCTGGTTTTTTTTGTTCCAAAAGCTTTTTTTTACTTTGCCTTGGTGTTTTTTTATGGTTTGAATGCCAGTATTTAGGGGAAAGGGAAGGAAGCCGAATTCGATTGAGCTGGTTGTGCGCCCAGGTGGTGTTTCTGGCTGGAAGAGAAAAAAGCTGCTTAAGCGTTACAGCAGGAGAAGGAAAAGCAAGCCCAAAGGCTTTGAAGCTGAAATTGAGCAAGCTGTCAACGATGCTCTTGTGGGTTTGAGCGAGCACACTGACTGGTTTTTTGTGCAACGCAATGGAATGCAGCTGAAGAGCAATGCTGGAATCGAGAAGGCGAGAAGGCTCTTTGCCCGTTCCCTGGATGAATCGTTGCGCGAGTTGTTTAAAAAAGCGCCCTTAAGCGAGCGCCCCCTGCTGTTAAGGCAGGCTCATTTTTTCATGAAGAACCTGAAGGTAACCTCTTTCAAGAGTTACACGCTCGTTGAAGGCAAGCTCGTTGAAGCAGGGGAACATGACCCGGTTGCGGAGTGGCGCGATAAAATAGTGCGCCAAATAATTGAAGAAGAGATGAGCAAGGCTGCAACCAAGTGCGCAGAGTACGCGAGCCAGCTGCCAAAGCACTTCAGGAAAGCCTCAGGGCTCAGCCAGAAGTAAAAAGCGTTATTGGGCCAGAGGATAACGTTTATGCCCTTTGAAAAAATATTCTGTTAAGTACTGGCAGGGGAAAGAATTAAATCTTTTGAGTGAGCCATTGTTTTTATGAGCAGGAA
>CAZGDN010000112.1:0-2465 GCA_964525235.1 uncultured archaeon
CTCTATTTCTATATTAAAATCTCTCATATCGGATAAAATGTCAACTTTATCTTTCCAAAAAATCCTTGATAAACTTAGTCCGAGTGGCTTCCAGTTTTTGTATCCTTAATTTTACACTTTTAGCTTCCTCCAAGCTTTTCAGTCTGTTTATCCTTTTTTTATATTTATTGAGCCACCCTTGCAATTTATTTATCTTACGCAATTCAAGAAGTTCTTGCCTATGCTCTTGCCTATATCTTGATTTATCCTTAGTAGCCTCAAGACGATCTTTAATTTTATTATGCTTTGCCTTGTGTTTTCTCCATCGCCTGTCCCAAAGGTCTATCCTTTTTGAAGCGCCACGGCCAATGTGCCAATACGCAAGCTTGCCGACTACAGGGACAGAGCCTAAAACCTCAAGCCCCCTTTCGTCTCCGGCTGTGATTATATCTTTTCCAAAAGAATCTATAAATTTAAAAGGTGGTAAAATCTGCCTTGATAATGCGCTCCCTACTCCTTCTGTCCGGGCTTTCCATGTAACGAATTTGGAAACGCCAAATAACCTTAAAATATTATCCGTTACCCTATCGCTAAAATCTGTTTTACGTCCAAGAATCCAGTCCTTTAATTCATCAGCCCCGGCATTGGCCAAAACAAAAAACGCAGCAAGTTTGACTAAATTTTTGACGCCTTCAATCCTTTCGAGCTTATCTTTACTTTTTATTTTGTTGTATGCCTCATTCCTAAACACATCAAAGCTTTTAAGCGTGAATGTTTTAAGCATATAAAAAAGCCTACCATTACCAGCATCAAGGTATTTTTGCGGCATCTCAGATAAACCGACTGGCTGGAAATCAAGTAATCTGTTGTAAACAAGAAGCTTAACATTCTCTGATATTTCGTCATTTAAAAGATCATCAATAACGCTGTCAGTCTCATTCTCGAATATAGGCTTTATTTTTCGTTTAAGTTTTGTTGGATTTTTCTTTGCTTCTTTTTGATATTTTTCAAGCGCAGTGTTCAAAAGAGACTCTTTGCCTATTGAATCCATTTTTTCAAGGCCAACTGCTTTGAAGACCCATGATACAGCATTATTTAATGTGCCAGGATCGGCGAACTCTTGAGCTACCCTTGTGATGCCAACATCTTCTTTGGTGATTCTTGACTGCTTTGTTAATGATTTATACGCATTTTTTAGCGTGGGGATGACTCCACCTTCGTAGAAAGACCACGCAAGGTCACCTATTTGTGTAATTGCCGAGATAGGTGACCCCATTGTGTCGATGTAAGATATATTCTTATACGCCTGAATAAGCCCACGTGTACCCGCCTCATGGAATCGGGCGTTTAAAATTTCGTTGACTACCCGTTCATCCTTCTCTTTAATTTCGTCTTGGTCTATAAGCTCGGCAACATAAACGCCAATGTTTTCAGTATAATCACGCTGCGCCGCATATTCTTGGATGTATGCGGTATATTGTTTTTCAAGACCGATTTGTTTATTTTTTTGCTTTGTAAGTTTTTCTGCATCTTCCGGCTTATCTGCTAATTTTTTATTCAACTCACGTATTTTGGCCTGCGCACCATGTAAACGAGTCCGTATTTCAGCCACCTTTGCTGGTATTTTGCCAAAGAATTTCCGAGCCTCAATGCCCTTCCTCATGGTGTATAAATGCTGCATCAACGCTGCGTCTGAGTGCATATAGAATTTATTAAGCCGTGCTGGTATCTTCCTAAGCTTCCTGTGTTTCGTTGCACTTATGCCGTGCATTCCTGTCCAGCCGCCTAAGATCATGTTTGAAATAAGATTTGCTTTTATATCAAGAGGCATCTCTTCAACAGTCGTTCCCATTTCCCTCGCATGCTCCTGTAGCTTGTCTGAATAGAGCGGCCTATACTCTGGCTTGCCTATTTCCAGTAGGAAGCCCCTATCGTCCTTTAAAAGCCTTGGGGCGTATTCTTCTATCTCACCTATGGCAAGACCGACATCAATGCCTTCCTTGCGTATCTCATTCAGCGCTTTCCGGTAGGCAACATATTCAAACTGCATACCATATTTTTCAACAAGCTCGCTGATCTTCCAGATTACAGAGTTCTTCCTGGCGTAATCCCAATCGATAAAATCATCCCGGCTCATCTTTTTTGCTTTTTCCAATAATGGCTGAACAGATTTAACATTAGCGGCATATTTTTTATTGATGTCACTATCAAGCCTACGCACCTTAAACTTCAATTTCTTGCTGATATTGCCCAACCTTGTAGAGATAGACCCAAGGAATTTATCCGCCCCTTCTGTAATTTCAGCAGCTACACGCTTTGCCGTTGTCTTTGCGGTGAGCTTAAAATCTCGTTTATCTTTTCTGTTTGCGATAAAATCGGCAGTTGTTGTAAGGCCAAGAGTTTCGGCGAATCCTTTTGTTTCGTATGGTATTTCTTCTGATAGGTTTACGTCTTTTATTTCATCTTTTGTTTCGTATTGGATGCTG
>CAZGDN010000113.1:0-2457 GCA_964525235.1 uncultured archaeon
GCCGGACTCGTTGTCCCAATGCCGACATTGCCACTTCCATCTATTACCACTCTATCGTTCCCATAGGTAGCAAACCCGATTTTGCCTGTACTAACTAGATACATCCCTGTATCAGAATCATCTGAGAAAAAATAACTAGGATTTCCAACCGTTCCCGTCCCTGCTCCAAACCGGTCAGCTTTGACATTTCCACCAGCAACTTCTAACTTTTGGTTCGGGCTCGTTGTTCCAACTCCAACCCTGTTGTTTGCAATATCCACGTATAGTGTGCCGGAGTCAATGTTTAGGTTGCTTGCAACGTTCAAATCGCGTGCAACAAAAGCATAGCTTGAATTTGTGAGCTTAATGCGCGGAGCCATTTCAGCATCAGAGCCAACCTTCAAGGCAAGCCAGTACTGTTCCTTGAAAGGCAAATCCAACGGAGTAATCTCACCCAACACAACAGAAAAAAAGCCCGCACTCACCGGAACAGCGTTCGCGCCAGTGTGCGCCTCGGTGTATAGCGGTGAGCCACCGCTTTCAGTGTTGTAGATGTAAAACGTGATGTCGTAGTTGCCGGAAACAGCAGAGCCAGCTTCCTTCAACCTGCCCTGAACGGTGAGCAGGCGCGGAACCGCGGCGGTGGCGGACAAGAATAGCATTACGAGGAATAAGAGAAATGCAGCCCTGGCAGGATTCACAATAACACCTTTTATCCTCTTATTATTAATGCACTCACATTAATAATTTTTTTGATTGCCTCGGCGGTGTAGGAATCCTGAATTGAATTCTAAACTGCATTCAATTGACAAAGGCAAACTGTTTTATGAAAGCAAAAAAAGCCCTTTATAAATCATTTCCACAGAGCCCGTTGCATGGAATTGGCTCAGTTTTCCAGCAGCCATTTCCACAATGGAGTGAATGTGATTGTCTTTCCATTAATTTTTTCTTTTGACTCATAATCCCAGGTGACTACAAGGAGGTTGTTGCATTTAAGCTCCTTGCTTGCCTTAAGTAGAGCCTTTGTTTCCCTTTGCTTGAGTTCTCTTCTTTCTGAAAAAAAAGAAACCTGCAACAACTGCTTTACTCGGTTCCGCTCCCTTACAACAAAGTCAACTTCGTTGCCCAAGGAGTCCTTCCAATAGAAAAGCTCTGCCAAAGGGTTTTGGTTGGATTGCCTGAAGAGCTCCAAAAAAACCGTGTTTTCCATGAGCCTGCCAATGGAATCCTTCGAGCCTGAAAGCGTTTTCGCCATGCCTGTGTCACACAAGTAAACCTTTGGAACAGAGAGCTCGCTTGAACGCATTGAATCAGCAAACCTTTTCAGAAAAAAGCAAAAAAAGACATCCTCCAACAGGAGCGAATAGGAATAAAGAGTTTTCTTGCTGACCTTCACGCCCTGTGATTTCAGTGCCTTGAATGCCCTGTGAACAGAAAACTCCTTTGAAACAGAGGAGAGAACAGCGTTTATCAAAAACCGTATAACGAAAAGATTCTTTATGCCGTGCCTTTCCACAACATCCCTGAAAAGAACCACGTCAACGTAATCTCTAAAAAAAGACCCTGCTATTTTTGGCTCAAAGACAACATCCGGAAAGCCGCCTCTTTGAATGTACCTCCGCAGGGCATTCTTCACCATGTTTTCCTTCTTTGTAGAAATTGGCTTTTCAATTGCATCAATCCCCTTCACTTTCAAAAATTCCCTGAAAGAAAATGGAAGCAATGCAAACTTGAGGCTCCGCCCCCTCAGCTTGCTTGCAATCTCCTTGCTCAAAAGCTTTGAAGATGAGCCTGATAAAAATATTGAATACTTCTTCTTCTCGAAAAGCGTGAAAATAGCAGAATCCCAGCCTTCCACCACTTGCACTTCATCAAAAAACAGGAATTCTGGCTCTTTTCCGTAAATCTCAGCGTGAAGATTCACTGCTTTCAGAATGTCCTTTGAAGTTGCTCCATGCAAGGCTACATCTTCAAAATTTACGAAGATAAAGTCATCATCCCTCAAGGATTTCTTATTGAGTATATTGTCATAGAGAAAATAGGTTTTGCCGGCTCTCCTGGGGCCCAAAACGGCAAGAATAAACCTCTTTGTGTCTGGCACGTGCAGTTCCCTATGTTCCACTTTAAGGGCTCTTATCTCCTCCTTCTTATCAACAACATACCTCTCAAGAGTCATATTTTGTGTAGGGGTAAAAAAATATATAAATATTTCCCCCTACGAGAAACTTGGTAAAAAAGAGGGGCAAGCGTTTCCTTTGATTGAACAACTGCATTGACTGCGTGCACCCCCAAGTTCTTCGCTTGATGTTCCTTTTCGGGCAGTGGAGGAATGGAGCGCAACAAGTTGGCTCTTCTCCAGTTTTTCCCAATTCAGACCACTGAAAACCAGTCGCTTTATTGTTTAAATGTTCTTCTGCTGGTTTAACCGAACCAGTTCGCAACCTGGTTTGCGTCTGCATTGCTGTTAGAGTAATACAT
>CAZGDN010000114.1:0-2456 GCA_964525235.1 uncultured archaeon
TAGAACACGGCACTGACGGAGGAATAACCCTGCTCGGATGCATTGCCGCGCTCTTAGGCTCGTCAATGATTGGACTCATACACTTCGCCCAGTTCCATGAGCCATTGGGGTTTGCAATAATAATTTTCTGCGGCTTCTTCGGTTCAATTGCCGACTCAATTTTCGGTGCATTATTTGAACTCAAAAACATGTTAAACAACGCGGAAGTAAACTTCCTTGGTTCTGCAACAGGGGCACTAATTGCAATTCTACTGAAAACCCTGCGCACCCCCTGAAACCGAATAAACCAAAAACTTTTAAACCAGAAAAGCGCCTAAGTATCACATTGTCTGAGTGATTGAATGAAGAAAATGTTTACTGGGATAATTCTCTTAATCGCATTGGCTGTATTGTTAAATGGGTGCACTGGACCAGATAACTGCAACAAGCGGTGTACTGCTCTTGGATATGAAAAAGGAGAGTGCATTCGTTCTGGCAGCGCTCTGGATGCGCCCTCCTGTGCCAAATCAGGAGGAACATTAGTACTCGACGAAGAAAAACCAATCCCAGGCTGCCACCTCAAAGCAATAGGAACATGGGACGAATGCTGCTGCTTCGAAAAGGAAAAGGAATGCAAAACAGACGCGGACTGCGAGGGAAAACCAGTCAAGTGCCCGGCAGTGGAATGTCCAGAATACAGAATATATTGTGATAACGGCAACTGTGTCTGCGATTGTCCCTTCATCGAAACCACGGACTTTGAAGTGCATGAATGGGGCGTGATCGCTGGCTGTCCAGAGTCAGGCAATTATTTTTTGACTTCCAGACCGGAACAGGTAATGCTTGTAAAGCAGCCAGTTGTATATATTCATTCTAATGGATTGGAAGAATTTGATTTAAAGGTTGGGCTCACACAAGGAAAGCCCACTCTCACTTACCCCGAAGCAAAAACATCTGGCAATACTGTTGAATGGAAAAACGTTAAAGTAAAAGAACAAGGCAAAATCAAAGGGTCTGAGCCCTCAAAGGGCTTTGAGCCGGTTCCCTTAAAGCAAATAATTCCAACGCTTAACAATGTTGACGCGGACACACTTGAATTTAATGGAACTGAATCAAGATTCCTTTTTTACGAAGGGGAAATGCCCTTTGAAAACAAGATAAGTGTTTCATGTAATAAAACTACAAAAAAAGCTTTTTTGAAAAACAATTCCGGCCATACAGTCTACGATTTAACAGTTTCAGTCTTGGAGGAGGATTCCTTTATCGACAAAAGAGCACTGTTTGGCTATCTTAAAGAACTAAAGCCAAGCGAAGAGAAAGAAATTGACCTGCTTGAAAAACAAGGCTACCCAGACACCAAAGAAATCATGAAAAAAATAGGCTTTACAGAAAAGGAGTCCGAATCCTTCCACTCGCTCTGGCAGATGAACTTCTATTTCCCCTCAAATACTGAAAACTTCGCAAGGCTATCCTACCGCTTGCCCCGAACAGAAGTCGAAAAAATGATTTCACTCGAATTCAACCCTGAGCCAAAAAAGGAAATCAGGGCAATGTGGGTTATGGTTGATTTGCCAACACTGAGGTTGAATGCGTTGGAGAAGGAGAAAAAGGCTCAGTGCTAACCGAAGAAGAATGCTGTCTCGGTTTAAAACAAATAGCAGCAATCCCCTTTTGCAATGAACCAGAAGAAAGTTCTGCACTCAAAGGAAGCTTTTACTGCACCAAATGCGGCGACTACGAATGCAAAGAACCCGAAAACAAATGTAACTGCCCAGCGGGCTGCTCCGGCATCTCAATCAAAACCGGCAAGCCAGAATACGCGCGGGGCAAGGCTGTAAGTTATGCTTTTGATGGCAGCGTGTTTTTGAAGGGACAAGCCGAGTACCCAAAATGGAAATCGAATGTTATTTACAGGGGCGAAAACAGCGATTGGGTTGCTTTGTATCCTTTTTGCGGCATTCACAAATATCAATGCATAGACTGCATCGACTACAATAACTGCAAAGATTGCGAGAACCTTCCGGGATACGTGGAACCGCAAATGGAAATAACTGAAACCTGCGCTGAATGGAAAAGCGGAGCGTTGCTTTATTGGGACACCAATTACTGCGAAACAAGCGAATTCGAATGCACTTGGGATTCAGGTCAAAAGGAAACATTCCCCTGCGAAAAGGGAATGAAACAAGCAGAACCCGGAGATTACAAAATTGTGCAGTGGTACTTCTTGGACGAAAACTGCGAAGGGCAATCCCATAAAGCCGAATCCAAGGAGTTCGAAATACTTGAATCCTAATCAGGACCTCAGCGAAATGTTATCGCTTTCGAGAGAGGTTTTGAAGCCCTTGCCAAAAGAATAGCCCATACTGGAAAGGTATGACAAAATAGACTTTTTTGGTGAAAAATCCCTCAGTGTTGGGTTTTCAACGCCAATCATCTCACCGAGTTTTTTCACTGCATCCTGCTCTGAGCCAGTTGCA
>CAZGDN010000115.1:0-2431 GCA_964525235.1 uncultured archaeon
GTGCTAATGCAAACGAATCTTTCAATTTCCTGTTTCCTGGCTTCTTCGAGCAATACCGCGGTTCCCATTACGTCGGTTTTGAGGAACGCAAGTGGGTCATTTATTGAGCGGTCAACGTGTGATTCGGCAGCGAAGTGCACTACTCTGTCAACTCCCTGCATTGCTTTCAGAACGCTTTTGGGGTTGCAGATGTCTCCTTTCACGAACTCGTAGTTTTTGTTTCCTTTTAGTTCTTTGAGGTTTTCAACCCTGCCAGCGTAGGTGAGCTTGTCAAGGTTGACAATTTTGTCTTTCGGGTGCTTTTTCAAGTAGTATTTGACGAAATTTGAGCCAATGAAACCGCAGCCACCTGTAACCAGTAATTTCAACCCCACCACCTAAATGTTTTTTATGCAAGTGATTTTAAAAGGGAATTGGTACGAATTCAAAATTGCCGGGGAGGCTTGCCTTTTGCCTGCAATCAATATTTAAATTCACTATGCTTATTTTAGTTAGTATGTTGAGGACAAAAGCTTCATCAAAAGTAATAAGTGTTTTAAATCTGGGGCTTGGAAAATTTGATGCTCTTTCCCTGTTCAATCTTGGGCTCGTCTGGATTATAGCCTGTGTGTTTCTCTTTTTTGATTCGCTTTCTACCCTAAATACGCCCAAACTTGTGGTTCTCTTGGCTTTTTTTGTACAGGCAGGGTTCTTGGTATACTTTCCATTCTATGATGAGAAAAGAGCACCCGAGTTAGAGGCGTATGCTAAAAGGTTCTTTGGAACGATTGCAGTATTGCTTTTAACCATCCTTTCCTTTCTTAGTGCACTTTTTATATGGGCCTATGCAGAATTGCATGCAGTGGCATTATGGCTTCTTATTATTCCAGCTTATTTTCAAGTAAAAGCAATAGTTGGGTTTTTTGTTGTAGTATTTGCGCTAAAACATAACTTAATGGACCCTGCTAAATATGTCGAAAAAGGAAAAACAGGTGCACACTTCCTGGCAATGTCCCTCTTGGTAGTTGTTGTTTCCTTTTACCTTCTTCAAATCGCAGGATGGGGTTTTACTGGGCTTGCTGCAGACCAAGGCATGAGCAAAATATTTGTAAATGCCAGTATAACCCTTGGCATAGCACAGGCCCTATGGGCGTTAATGAACAGGGTTAAAACCTTGTGATGGGTATTTGAAGGTGCAAAGCGGTTCTACTGCCAGCCATATTAAACTAGTCTAAGTTTTCCATTTCGTACCAAAACCGTTTTTAAGCCTCAGTCAAGCATTGTTTTTAGGGGAATGCTTGGAAGGCATTTTTGGTTTTTCCTGAAATTTTCGGTTTTTACCGAAAAATTATAATAAATTATAATATGCGTACTAATTAATGCTTTAAAGAGATTAAAGGGGTAAAAAATGAGGGTTTTAATGCACTACAACGGCGCTTTTTCCAGGAATGCTGGGGTGAGCAGGGTTGTTCTTGGACTGGGGAAAGCCCTCAAAGGAAAGGGAGTTGAAATTGACTACCTTTACGGCTATAATGCCCCAAGGGGAATGAATTCCTATTTGAATTGTCTGAATGGCCGCCTGCATTTCCTGCACCACACTCCAGTCACTGCTTTGCTTTTTGCTAGCTTTATTAAGGACAAAGAGTTCGATATTGTGCATTCTCATACTCCAGAGGCAGCGTTTGATGCAGTGATAGCGCGCGCTTTGTTGCGCAAAAAGTTCAAGGTTGTTGTTCACCTGCATGGCTTGGATAAAGCTGTCAGGGAAGAGTGGAAAAAGGAAATAATGCTTGGTGGAACAAGCTATTCGCTTTCCGCCGACCTGTATTTGCGCGCTTCAATTTTTAAGGGTTGGTTTGGAGTAAAGCTTGGGAATGCTTTTGCTTGTGTTTCCCGTGCAGTTCAAAGAGAGGCTGAAAGGTTTTATGGAATAAAGCCAGTTGTTGTTCCAAACGCCGTTGACTGCAGTGAATTCAAGAAATTCTCCAAGAAAAAAGCGAGAAGCAAACTCGGCTTTTCTGACAATGATTTTATTGTGCTGTTTGTTGGCAATGCCGCTTGGGTGAAGGGCTTGAGGTATGTAGCGAAAGCGGTCAAGCAAGTTCCCAATGCAAAGCTTGCAGTCGTTGGCATTGGAGAGAACAGGCTGGTGAGAGAATTGCTTGGTGAGAATGTTTTGTTTTTTGGGAGCATTCCCCACAGCAAGCTCGCGGAATTTTATTCAGCTTCTGACGTGCTGTGTGTTCCGTCTGTTTACGAGGCATTCGGCTTGATGTATGCCGAGGCTGCGTGCTTTGGGCTGCCAAGCATTGCCTGTAAGGGCACTGGCGCAGAGGAAATAATTGAAGATGGCAGGAACGGATTTTTGGTTGAAAAAAGGAACATTAACCAAATACGCGGTGCAATCGAAAAAGTTGCAAAACAAAAGAGCTTTAAAAAACCAGGCTTTTTC
>CAZGDN010000116.1:0-2355 GCA_964525235.1 uncultured archaeon
CTTGAGCAGTTCAAGCTTTGCTTTGTGCAACTGAAACTCGTACACCTGGGAGTGCTGAAGGCGCTTGCGAAAAACCATTTTTCCTGCCGGAAAAACCCTCAATGCCTCTTTCCTCAATCTCCTAAAAGAACAAACCTCGCTGTAATCCTTGAGCCAAGCGTGCACTGTCTGCGGCTTGATACTGAGCGCAAAGCGCCTGTTTATTTTTTCAGCGGTTTCCTTCAAGGTAAAACCAGAATTGTAAAGCGAGAGCGCTCTCACAATTACTCTAGGGGGATAACTTTTCTGCCCGAGTTTCTTCTCTGTAAAAAACCTGCCACAATCCCTGCACTGAAAGCGTTGTAGGCGTTCAAACCTGTTCTGCCTGAAACCGCGCTTGATTGTATTGAACGAACCACAATAAGTACATTTCTCCAATCCAACTCTCTTAGCCATTGAAAGAACTCTGCGCGGAAAACCTTTTATCCCTTTCCAAAAGCAGAGTGCAAAAATTGATTTTCTGGGTGCCTGGTTTTTGAAATTCTATCGGATTGTTTTTTTGAGAGATTTTTTCACGAGTTCCAGAAAATCGCTGGCAAAGCCCAACACATACTCTGCTTCTTCCCTGTTGACAAGTGTCCCACCATATTGTACGTTGTGCCTTGAGTGCCTGAGTTCGTCAAAAGAATTAATCAATTCCACCAGTTCAGTGTTTTCCTTGTATAAGTGCCTCAATGCAACCGCCAGGCAGTAATGGCTCCTTTCCTTGTAACCCTTTGCAAAAAGGAGCGCCCTTGCAGAATGAAAAGCAGAATTGTAAGAAGCAAGTTCAACCATTTCATAATCCCTTATCCCAAAATTGCTCTTGGCTGAATTCAGAAAGCGTTCCGCGCTTGCAATGGAGTTGCCTATATTGCCCGGCGTGCTTGCATCCCTTTTAATCAAGCCCTTTTTGAGGCAGCCGGCAAAATTCACAGTGGGACGCCCTTTACCAATAAATGCTTTCTGAGAACATTTCCCGCAAAATCATTCCCAGCCTTCTTCAGCTTTTTCCACTTGTAAAAAGGCATTACTGTGAGCTGGATTTTTTTGTCGTATTTTCTTTCAATTTTTCTGAGCAATGAAAAGTCAACATCTTTTTTTTCACCGATTGCCAGTAGGTCCAAATCGCTTTTTTCATCGAACTCACCCGAGGCAAAACTCCCATAAACCACAAGCGAAGAACAGTTAACGCATGCTTTCTCAATGCCGGCTTCCTTCAACAAGACAGCAAAATACGCTTTTTTCAGCTCCCTGACAGCAAAGTCCTCGTTAGCAAGCCTCAAAACCCTGAGGTTGCCTTTTCTATCCGAAAGCAGCAGACCAGCATCCTCAAACAAGTCACAGTAGCTCTTGGTGCTTCCCGCGCTGATTCCAGTTTCCCTGGACAGTTCCTTTAAGTGAATCTCGCGCAAGGGATTCCTAAAAAAAAACTCCAAAACCCTGAAACCCACAAACTTTCGGAACACCGCGAACAATGACATAACAAAATAAACAATCGTTCATTTTAAAAAACGTTCGTTCAGTGAAAACCGCCCAGCCGTAAACTGGATTTTCGCCAGCTGTTTCCTGAAAACCACGCGCCCAAAAACTGAAAACCGCAAACCCAATTATTGGAAAAGGCGAACCAAATATTTGATGGAATAAGAACCTGACATCCTCCACACCCCGAAGGCGTGGGTTCCCTTTAGGATGCATAGTCTTTCAGCGTGCGCTGGTGTATGTCAACCTGGTGCCTCACATACCACCGCGTCCTATCGAGGTCTACATCGCCAGTTGTCCGATAGAACTTTCCTCTAGACCACATGTGACCACGCGGATAACGCAACCTCAGCATTGGATGCAACCGGAAAAACTCGTATGCCGAGCGACCCTTCAACAGGTTCGCAGCCCTGCCCAAGCTCATCCTGGGCGGCACCTCTACAACGATATGCACGTGGTCAGGCATTACAGCGAGCTCCAATAGCTTCATTCCATACTCAGAGGAAATCCTCTCCAGGATTTCCTCCATATCGCTCTTGTGAGAGTCCTTCCTGAACAGGTTATAGCGGTACTTCGGGCACCACTCCACGTGATAAACCCACTGGCCCTTTGCATGGCCGACACTATTTAAAACACTTTGACCCTTCATAACAATGCACGCTCCTGTCGAGCGCTCGCTCGACGGCGCTCGACACAGGAGTTAACACTACAACACAGAAATAGGTAACGGTTCGCTCTCATCTCACAGCTTAAAAGCTGTAGGTTTCCCGCTCACACGCTAATTTCTTGAATAAACCGCGTGCAATGGAAAGAATTCATAGAAACGGTTTTCATCAAACCAAGCGCACTTAAAAT
>CAZGDN010000117.1:0-2336 GCA_964525235.1 uncultured archaeon
CCAGCCAGTAATCCCGCCAAGCATGAAGAGAAAGAAGGCTGACTTTCCAAAGCAGCTCAGGTAGTTCAGCTGGCACACAGTCTTTTGAACTGTCTCGCCACTCTCCTGCATTTTGACAACACCGCAGTTAAAGCAGGATTTCCAGAGACAATTGCCGGGTGTTCTCTGCAGGAGTTTTCCCATGTTTTCAGGCGAGCTCCCGCCAGGCACCTTTGACCAGTTGTGTTCGACACGATAAAAGCACGTGTTAAGCGAGCCCCCGGCAGAGGAAACACTCCAGTATTGCGGCAGGTAAAAAAACCACAGGGCAAAAAAGAAGGCAAGGAGTGACAGCACAATGAACACAACAAGGAACGGCACAGTCTTCAAAAAATCCCAGTCTAACTCTCTCTTAACCCAGCCAGCCAAAAAGAAAACAGTTAAAAACCCAAGCGCCGGCATGAGCACGTAGAGTGGTGAAACGCTCGCCGAGTCAAAGCGCCAGTCATACCCTGGAAAAAGCGTTCCAAAGAATGGAATTCCGGATAAAAAGTCTCCAAAGTAGTTAAGAGAGTAAACCGCAAAATAGGAAATGAAAAACAAGAACACCATTACAATCGTGCTCTTATTAAATAACTCGGTCATTGAAATGCACCACACCCATTAAAATTGCAAAAATTTAAAAGGAGAGTGTTAGGCAAGAGCCTTCAAAAACAGCTCGTGGATTCTCGTGTCACGGGTTAACTCCGGGTGAAAGGTTGCAGCCAGCATTTTGCCCTCCCGCACCAAAACCGGTTTTCCTTTATAGCAAGACAAGACCTCAACGCTTTTTCCAACAGACTCAATCACCGGCGCCCTTATGAACACGCCATGAAACCTACCCACTCCCTTAACCCTAAGGCTTGTCTCAAAGCTGTCAAGCTGCCTGCCATAAGCATTCCTTTCAATTTGGAGATCCATTGCACCAATTAGGCCTCTCTGCCCTTCAACGTTATTGGCCAGCAGGATTGCCCCAGCGCAAGTGCCAAAGACAGGCATTCCACCCAAAACCGCTTTCTTTAAGGAAGCAAGCAGGCCGTGCTCGTTTGAAAGCAGGCTCATTGTTGTTGACTCACCGCCAGGCAGGACAATTGCGTCAATGCCTTTCAGATCTGCTACCTTTCTTACCTCAACTGCCTTTGTCCCGCATTCCTCAATCATGGAAGCATGCTCTCTGATGCCACCCTGCAGGGCAAGAACTCCAACAGCCAACTCATTCATGCCTATCAGACTCTCCCTTCAAGCGTTTGCATTTCATTCCTGAACAAAACCAATTCCACATAGAATCTCAAAAAATTTGCCTTTCAGCAGTTTTCCTGCGAGGCTTTTCCACAACAGTTTTACCAGCCGCGCTCCTGCAGCCTCTCCTTCAGTTCCGAGATTTCTTTGCCCTTCATTGCCTCACCAAGGTTCTCTGAAACCCTTGCAACAACCCTTGCATCCAAGTAATGCGTTGTTGCTTCAACGATTGCACGAGCGCGCTTTGCTGGATTAGAGGACTTGAAAATGCCGGAGCCAACAAAAATGCCATCGCAGCCAAGCTGCATCATCAGGGAAGCATCTGCCGGCGTTGCAATGCCACCCGCTGCAAAGTTTACAACAGGAAGCCTGCCGAGCTTCCTTGTTTTCTTCACCAGAGAGAGTGGAACCCTGTACTCCCTTGCTTTTTTTTCAAGTTGCTTTGCGTTCATTTTTTTCAGGGCTGCGATTTCCTCTGTTACCATGCGCATGTGCCTCACTGCTTCAATCACGTTCCCGGTTCCTGCTTCCCCCTTGGTTCGAATCATTGCTGCGCCCTCGTTTATTCTCCTCAGTGCCTCTCCGAGGTTGGTGCAACCACACACAAATGGTACTTTGAACTTCTTTTTTTCAATGTGGTACTTTGGGTCAGCTGGCGTTAAGACCTCTGACTCATCAATGAAGTCAACACCCAAGGCTTCCAGGACCTGCGCTTCTGCGAAGTGCCCAATGCGAGCCTTTGCCATGACCGGAATGCTGACAGCCTTTATTATCTCCTTTATCTTTCTCGGGTCGCTCATTCTCGCAACGCCGCCCTCTTTTCTTATGTCTGCTGGGACGCGCTCGAGCGCCATCACCGCGCAGGCCCCAGCTTTCTCAGCAATAAGCGCTTGCTTTGCGTTCACCACATCCATTATCACGCCGCCCTTGAGCATCTTCGCCAGCCCGGTTTTAACAGCATAAGTGCCCTTCTTTGATTCAGCCATTCCACAAACCCCCCAAAGTACTAATTGAATACAGCCCTGAAAATGTTTAAAAAAAGGATTAAAAAGCGGAACGATTAAAAGCGAACAATTTTA
>CAZGDN010000118.1:0-2287 GCA_964525235.1 uncultured archaeon
GCTTTCCTGTAAAGCCAGCTGGAGTTGTACCAGGCGGCGTGAACTGGGTTAAGTATGGAAAAGAGGGCAAGTATGAGTACAAAAACCAGGAATGCTTTCTTTAATGGCTGAATTGCTTGCTTTTTCATGTGCTTTCCCTATTCCATTATCGTTTTTGTCTTTTTTTACTTTTGTTGCGTCGCAAATGCGTCGCAAATGCGTCGCATTCATTTGAGTTCATAGTAAACATTTTTTCCGCTCCCCTGCCTTGTAAGAATGTTTTTTTTCTGAAGAGCTAGAAGCTCTCTGAAAGCAGTGTCTTTGGATGTGTTTAATAGTTTCATGCATTCGCTTCTGCTTATTTTTTCGTGTGCTTTCAGGTATTCAACAATTCTTTTTTGCCTTTCGTTTAGTTCTTTTAAAATTTCTTCTGTGATTTTGTATTTTCTAAAAATGACCACGAGGTTGTTTGCAATCTCTTCAAACACTGGTTCTGGCAATCCTTTTTCCAGGCACCATTTGATGATTCTGTTCGTGCCGGTGCCCCATTCTTCAATGAACTTAATTAAAAAAAAGCACTTTGCAATCAATGGATTTCTTGGAATTGACTTGTGTTTTTTCTTTAAATCTTCCACTGTCAATGGTTTGGGCAACGGACCACAGCCCCATATTTCAATTCTATCGTCAAAAATTCTAATTTGAACGTTTCCTGTTGTTTCATAGCCCCTGTGGCAGACAGCGTTTGTAATCGCTTCCCTTATTGCCTCTATTGGATACTCCCATTCCTCGACTCTTTCAGTGCCTACTATTTTTGCATGTAGCTTAATGTGCTCTTTTACAAATCCGATGGCGTTTTCTCTTTGGTCTATAATGCTGCCGGAGAACGCCTTCATGTCGATGAACTCCAACGGCTCGGTTCCCTTAAACCTTGCGCACTTTGTTTCTGCCTGCAAAAAGAATTTCTGTGGATTCTTTCCAAACAACAAAACAGCAGCATTTGTTAATTTTCCACTCTTCGTTAAGTCCAGTCTCTCCAAAGCCTCTTCAACAGGGGTTTCTGGCTCAACGCCGAAATTTCGCTCGTGTTTCGCTTTCCTCAAAAACCATTTCACTTTTTCCTCGTCGATTCCCTTCAACCCCGCTTCCCTGCAAATCCGTTCATCCCAGTAAACTCTTTCACCGCTTTCTTTCGCGAGCTTTCTTATCTCGGAAGCTGAAAGCTTTTGGTTTGTTTTTCCAACCCGCTTAAAACCCCTGCCCTTAAACAAAACCGGTTTTTCACTGCACTCACCAACACTAACCACAACCACTTTCTTGCCCCGCACTCTTTCAATTGTTATCCTTGGAAACACAGGGGGATCAGTGTTCCTCTTAATAAACCCAGCGAGTTCCTCCAACGAATTCCTTCCAATGCTCGCCCCGACAACCTTTCCATTATCCGATACCCCGACCAAAATAACAGCGTTGTTGGAATTAGAGAACGCTGAAATGCATTCGCCGATTTCGTTCAGCAAGCGCAATGACTCCTTGAACTCAACGCTTTGCCCCTCGCCCTCCGACAAAAATTGTTCCAGCTTTTTCCCACTCATTCTTTGCCCCCAATATATTTTTCGATCTCGTGGGAGAGCTTTGTGGAGCCATCAGAGAAAGTGAAGAGGATGTCGTCACCGTCTGCTTGGGCGTGCAGAGCGAGGTCTGAATCAGCTGGAAGGCTTACCAGAACAGGGAAGTTTGTTTGATCAGAGGGAACTTGGCCGTGGTCGACGGTGATTGCTTTCCTGTAAAGCCAGCTGGAGTTGTACCAAGCAGCACTAACAGTGGTTGTGAGAACTAAGAGGAAAACCAAGGTTAATAGAATTGGAGAAATGCGCACGCGTGCAGCGCTGTTGGAGCTATTGGCGTTGCCTCTCCGTGTTTGAATTCTCAGAGCTCTTTGAATGAAAAACAATTTCATGCTCGCACCAGCAAAAGCCAACCAAACCAACAGATTAAACCAATTCACTCCATTCTAATAATGTTTTAATAGAATAAAAAGATTGCTCTTGTAAAAAACTTGGCTTAAAAGCCAAGGCATTCTCTTTTGCTATAACCATAGCTTCATCTCCACGCCGATGCGGGGAGCATTCGCCACGCCAAGGTTTTTTAGTAAAAAAGCGTGTTAAGGGAAAGGGCAACTGGCAGGGTAAAAGGGGAATGCTACAAATAACTACAGTTTAGCTAAAAAAAAGGCCCTGGGAGGAGAAAAACAAAATCGAAAGGTATTTAAATAACCTAATTGTTATTTTATTCATCGATTGAAAAGGGTGAT
>CAZGDN010000119.1:0-2227 GCA_964525235.1 uncultured archaeon
GCACTGCTCTGGCTCTGGAGGGGAAGAGAGCCAAAAGTGAGTGTTCCAAGCATTTACGAGCACGAACCACCCTATAACTACAGCCCAGCAATCGTGAGCGCTTTGTTTAATCCCTGGGCAAGAAAACCGAAGATTGAAGTTTTGCCAGCTGAAGTCCTTGACCTCTGCTTGAAGGGAAAGCTCAAGCTCGAGCCAATAAAAGAAAAAGGTTTCTGGGGCGAAAAAGACTCTTACAAGATAATAATAAAAGAGCACCATTCAACCGGCCTGCCGAGAAGCCAGGCAATACTTCTTGGACTTATATCAAAAGCTGCACCATACCATGTAAAGCGGGGGCTTTTAAGCCGGCTTGAAAAGGACAGCACTCCGGACGAGGTAACCCTTGGCGAGCTCGCAAAATACCTGCAATTCAAAAGATTTGAAGCCCAAAAATTCTTCACAAAATGGCAAAAAGCCGTGAAAGAGGAGGCTAAAGAAATGAAGTTTTTTTCCAAGAGGGATGCAAAAACAATGTTTGTTGGCGGCACAGTACTGCTTTCGCTAATTGCATTAATGATAGACCCGTTGAATTTGCCTCTGGTGATGCTTACCGCAGTGGTGCTCGTTGTAATCTTTCCCGACGCAATGCCCAACAGGACAAAAAAGGGAGCAGAGCACTACGTGAAATGGAAAAAGTTCAGGGATTACATCAGTGACTTCACCAACATCAAAAATCTGCCGCCAACAGCAATCGCCCTATGGGAAAAATACCTCGTTTACTCGATTCCATTGGGGGTTGCAAAAAAGGTTCAAAAGGCAATGGACAACGTTTTCAAGGACTACCAGGGGGAACTTAATTCATCAATCTTCGTTGGAACAAGCACTTTAGGATATAGTGCTTTTTCCACTGCAAGCTTTGGAGCAATGACCAGCGCGTTCTCTTCAGCATTCAACTCCGCCGCCATTACATCCGGAAGCAGTGGGTTCTCCGGAGGAGGCAGCTTTGGTGGCAGTGGATTCGGAGGAGGTGGCTTTGGAGGGGGCGGGGGCGGCTTTGGTTAGGGAAAAACATAAGCCAAGACACAAATTCTTATTTGAACAAGTCAAATACCTTCAGTGCAATGAATGCTGCCACTGAACCGCTTAAAGCAGTTGCAAACTGCACTGCACTCATTGGCAACAGAAGGGCAGTTGGAACAAGAGACAAGAACACAAGGGTAAGTGCTGCTGCTCCAAGAAAGACCGCCTTAACCCCTGCTCCAAGAAGCGCCCTGAACCAATAGCTCTTCTTTGAAAAGTGCTTAAAGCAGAATGCCAGCAGTGCATTCCCAACCCAGATGAATGGCACGAGGAACAAAAGGAAAGGAGTCAGGTTTCCAAACAAGGCTCCGGCTGCAAGAACCCCAAGCGAGGGCATGAGAATAACCGGCAGGGCGTGCTTCCACTCGAGCCTGACAGCACACATTATTACTGCAGTGTTCACAATCGTTCCAACCAAGAGCTGCTGGTGCGAATGGCTCAAAACAAAAGGCAACAGAAAGCACAGAACACCATAACCAAACGACTCAGCCCAAATAGAAACTTCAGCGTAACGCGAAACACCAACAAGCTTGTTTCCAAAACCGCGCATTAAAAACACACGAATGCAATCTTTTTATAGGTTACTGCCGTTCTTTGATTATGCCTGGAAAAAAAGTTCTATTAAACGAGCTTGGAAGAGAACAGAAAAAAAAGGGTTATATCCCAAAGGAAAAACTGAAGGAGATTGCAAGGGAAACAGGACTGCCTGAAAGCGAGGTTTTCTCGTCTGCTACTTTTTACTCGTTTCTTTCCCTTGAAAAAAGAGCAAAGCACATAATCCAGGTGTGCAACTGCCCTGTTTCCAGGATGCACGGTGCCGAACGCCTCATGAAACACCTTGAGAAAAGACTGAAGACAAAGATGGGCAAGAGCACAAAAGACAAAGAGTTCTTTCTCGAGGAGACAATGTGCATTGGACTGTGTGACAAGGCACCGGCAATTGTAGTTGACGGAAAGCCTTACCCAAAGATGAACGAGAAAAAAATAGACAAGCTCCTGAAAAGACTAAAGAAAAGCAAGAACAAAAAAAACCAGCCAGGCAAACAAAACAAAAAAATAAGAAAAAAACAAGAATGAAAAAAAAACGGCTAAGTGAATAGAAGTACCCCGTATGGGAGAAAGTTTGTTAAAAACAAACGTGATACGAAATTACTACGCCTTTTAAAAT
>CAZGDN010000120.1:0-2216 GCA_964525235.1 uncultured archaeon
TGAGGAAACCTTTTCAAAGGCAAAGCGCGAGATTGCCAGAGCACTAAAGTGATAGCAGTAAAACCCGTGTACTGTTTTTTTCTTTGATTTTTTTCGTGCTTGCGCTTGAACTGGAATGCCACCGATACTAATAATAACGACCTTGTCATTAATCTCTGTGGCGATTTTGTGGCTTTTGAAATTGGAGACGCAGCGCATTTTTCCTTCTCTTGGTTTCGCAAGAAATCTTTTTGGAGGTATGTTTTTTACTATTGGGGCTTGTTGTTATTGGCAGCTGCAGCTTTTGGCGTGTTGGTTCTCTCATTTTTTGGTGATTATGTTTCAATGCTGCTTTCCGGGAACAACGCTGGCGTTGCAGCCCTCTTGGCCTCTGATATTGCAAGCGGTTTACTTTTTACGAGGCTCTTGCTGTTTCTTGTGATTTCCGTTCCATTGCTTTTAATCTTAATGCTTTCAGGGGTTTACATCGAGGCCTTGATGACTATTTTTGGCCTCAAAGCTGCAAAGCTCAAGAGCCAGCCTCTGACTCTTTCGAAGTTTGTTGGCTTAATTGGTTTGGCTGTTGCCTACGTCCTTTCAGTGCTTTTTTACGCCTTTGACAAGAAATTAAGGCTCTGGCAGTGGGTTTCCCTCGCTGGAATACTCCTTTCCCTTGTTTTAATTGTGCTTGGGCAGGCATCCCTGTTGTTTCCCTTGGTTGGAGTTTTGATTTTGTTGCCTGCGTTTTTTGTCTATTTCTTTGTGGTGGTAATCGCTGGTCTTAGACTGTACCCAATCAGAGCGATTTATTTAAGCAAGAATATTGGTATAATTGACTGCTTGAAGGAGTCATTCAAGCTCACCAAAGGAAAGCTTTTTGACATTTTTTTGACAAACATCGTGGTCCAGTTTTTCTGGGCAATTGCCTCGTTTTTCTTCATTGTGCTGGTTGGAATGGCGCTTGGCGCGCTGTTGTTCCCCCTTGCTCACTCGCTTGACTCTGGTTTTGTTTCAGCAGTGCTTTCATCCAAGGGCCTGACAGCAGTTCCAGGAAGCCAGCTGTTTGTTTTCACGAGCTACATTGGCTATGAGCTATCTGGGCTCATTGTCCTGCCATTTTATGCACTGGTTCTGGCTTTTTTGAATGTGGGCATTTACCTGGAGCTGTTGAAGAAGGACTCACTGGCTTCGAAACCAGCGACTTTAAAAAAATAGTCCTGTGGCGTAAGTTTCTGAGTGCGGCCGCCGGGATTCGAACCCGAGTCACCACCTTGGCAAGGTGGAATCCTGCCGCTAGACTACGGCCGCTTCCAAGATTAATTTCTTGAAGGCAATGTTTTTATTTGTTGGGAGTGGGCCCGGGCGGGATCGAACCGCCGACCACCGCGTTGTAAGCGCGGCATCATAACCACTAGACCACAGGCCCCTTACAATAATTTTCTCCGCTATAGGTTTAAAAAGCGCTTTCCCTCAAAATACGCTTTTTTTTTGGCCACACAAGGTTTAAATATGAGGAAGCCCTTTTCTTTTTACAAAGTTTGGAGGTATTGGAATGTTTTTTGAGGAATGGTTGGATATCCTGTTTTACAAGAAGAAACCGGAACAGATTGTCGCAGAGAAACCAGAATTGGGGCAAGCCCTCACGAGCTATGTCATTGCACTTGCTATTGTTTTGGTAATCGGTGCGATCCAGACACTGGTGGTCCCCTCTCCTGCCGGGGCTTTTATGGCAGTTTCTGTGCTTATTGGTGGTCTCATAACGGGAATTATTGGAGTCCTTATTGGGGCAATTGTGCTTCATCTTTTTGCCATGGTTGTTGGAGGCAAAGGCGATTTTAACACCACAATTGCTTCAATTATAAAACTGGATGCTGCTTACACTGGAACCATTGGAGTGCTCTCTGCGCTTGTTAGTCTGATTGTGGCTCTGGCACCGGCTTTGTCAATGATTGCATTGGCCTGGAGTGGTCTTGTGTTTATTGCAGGTCTTTACCTGCTGGTTTTGCTGGTTCTGCTAATCAAGGCAGCTCATAACCTGAGTACTGGCAGGGCAGTGGTTGCAGTGGTTGTAATTCCAGCGGCGATTGTGTTGCTCTTAGCCTTACTGCTGGGGGTTGCGTTTTCTACCTTGCTTACTGAGGCAGCAAGCAACTTACCCACTGTGAACGCAGGTCTTTTCTCACTATTGGGGTGAATTTTCACCCTTTTCTTTTTTTGTTTTTTTGATTGCTCTTAGC
>CAZGDN010000121.1:0-2187 GCA_964525235.1 uncultured archaeon
ATGTCTCTTTCAATTATGTCGCTAAATACTCCTTCAAGGTAAGTGCTGTCGTCACCGAGGACGTATTTTGGAAAGCCGCCAAGGCGCGTGTACTTTTCAGCGGCTGCTTTTAGCTTGGATTCCCTTGCCTCTGTGAGGTTTTCTTGCTCGATTCCCCTAAAAGCCAAATATTCGCTGAAGGAGAGGGGAAAAATTGTCTGGGTTTTGTGCCTTCCGCTCAAGAGCTTTCCGTAATCCTCTGAAAGCAGGTTTTTTACAGAGCCTGAAACAAAAACCTTTATTTTGCCCTTAAACTCCTCGTAAACGCTCTTGACAAAAACCTCCCATTTTGCCACGGTCTGCACTTCGTCCAGCATAAGAAAAACCTTTTTTTGCAATAAGTCCTGTTCGTGGATAAACTCAATCAGGTAATTTAAATCGCTGTAAGACAGGGGGTAAATGCTCCTGTGCTCGCAGTTCAAATACAAAAACTGCTTTCTTCCAACCTGTTTTTCAAAGGATTTTACAACGTCGTACAAGAAATAGGTTTTTCCAGCTCTCCTCACACCCACCAGGTCAGTCACTAAGTCAGAATCCAAAAAAGAGTCTTTTTTTTGCCTTGCCCTCACATCTTCCAGTTTCTCTTCCCGAAAAGCAAAAAGCAGTTTCCTTATCGCCTCATCCTTCATGTTATCATATATATACGACAAAAATATTTAAAGTTATCGTATACACACGACAACTTTGTTTTCTGTTTGGGGGGGTAATTGCATTTATTGCACTCTGTGGAATCCCGGGGGCTTCTGTATAAAGGGAGACAAGTTCAAAGAGTTTTCCTGTGAATCTTGGGGGGGAATTGCGTTGATTGCAAGGAAGAACTGATTTGCCCTGTTGTTTTTTTACTTTGCCCATTTTTGTATTGATTGGATTGTTTTATTGAATTCTGGTAGTTCGTCGAATACAAGGTTTTTGAGTTCTTTTTTGTAGTATGCCTGTTTTTGTTTTGCTTTTTCCAAAAATTCTCTCTTTGAAAACTTTTTGTGGTAGTATTCTAGTTTTTTTGATATCAGCTCGTGGTTGAATGGAATTTGCTTTTTTTCTATTAGGTAGTGCAGGTCGTAGAGGTCTCTTGCTTTTTGTCTTGTCATTATTGCTCTGGCTTTTTCTGCTCCGATTTCCTCGAGGCTCATTCCAATTGCTCTTTTTGTCGGCAGGTTGTATTCTGGAAAGTCCAGCTTTACTGGCAGTGTTTTTTTTTCAATGTTTTCTCGCTTGCTTATTTCTACGTAAACCCTGCATTCGTCCAAGTGCGCTGTGTTCAGTGGACCCTTTGCGCTTATCCTAAAGGACAGTGTTATTGTGTTGTTTGCAATTGTTTTTGTTGAGTTTTCTATTCCGTAGAGGTTTAGGTATTTGGATACTTTTTCCGGCAGGTTTTTTGGCAATGCTTCTCTTGCTGTGAAGTCTAGGTCTTCAGAGAACCTTGGCAGGCCGTGAAAAAGCCAGAGGTATGTTCCGCCTTTGAGTGCAAGGGGTTGTTCTGCAAGTGTTTCAAGGGTTACTGCTTGAATGTAGTGTTTTTCTTGCTGCCATGGTTTTAGGCCTTTGAGTTTTGCTATTTCCAGCAATTCTTTTTTTTCAATCAATTTTTCACCAGCCTCTTTATTTTTTTGCTTCCTTTTCCTTTGAATTTCTTTGAGTGTTCTCTTAGCTTTTGCATGTTGATTTTTTCCCGGAATTCCAAGAGGTCTTTTTTTGAGTAAATGTTTAAGTACAGGCCATCAAGCACGGCTTTTTCTGGTTCTGCAATCAAGACATAGCTTTTCCCCTTTGAGTGTTTCTTGAACCCGTAAAGCAGCGAGCCTGGAATTTTGTGGTAAACAATGCCAAGCTTTTTGAATTTCAGGGAGTTCTTTGTTGTAACACACTCAATGTCTTTTTGCACTTGGCTTGTAATGCCATTAAACCGCAATGCCGAGCCAAGCGAGATGTAGGATGGCTCTATGAGCTGTGTTGCAATTATGAATTCGTCTTCTTCAAACGAAATCTTTCCCCTGAGCACTCTTACAGCCAGACCCTTTTGCACAAGCCGGGAAGCGTAAACCGTGCTCACAGCCCTGGGTTTTCCAATAAGGTTTGATAACTGTTGCACGGAGAACACTGCTCGGCCGGACTCCAGTGCCAAATCCCTTATCTGATACAAAGACA
>CAZGDN010000122.1:0-2160 GCA_964525235.1 uncultured archaeon
CACAGAGTTTAATAGCAAAATTTCCAGAGCACTAGTATCCCTTACTATCATTACCGTACGATGCGATAGGCGATGGTGAGGCCACTTGCCAGTGATATTGCACAGCAAATGCCAAGCAGAAAAGGAGTAACCACAATACAGCTTGAGAAAAAAACTCGAGATAAGCTGATGGATTTAGGAAAAAAGGAAGAAAGCTACGGCCAAATAATTAGTAAGCTGGTTGATTTTTGGCTGAAGAGGAAGAGACAAAATGGCATCTAAAAAGAAGCTTGGAAACCAACGGAAAAAGAAATTGCTGAAATGAGAAAAGAAGCAGAAGCCTGGCAACTGGCCAGCATTCATAATCTTATTGAATGGCAAATAAGGCATAGTTAGGCCAACTATTTTACTGATTTTATTTGCAGGCTATTGTTTTGGTGGGTAGTAGAGACCTATTATCAGAAATTTATTGTACCGGGATTCTGTTCCTACAATGAAGTGTAGGTTTCTTTTTTTCATCCAGTCAAAATACTTCTCTTTAAGCTTCTGCCACAATAGTTGGTCTGTCTTGTATTTGGCTTTCTATGAACGCCACGATTCCAACAGCACCCAGTCCTCGCACATTATAGAGTGGCCTGAACATTTGGAGTCATTGCATTTGAAAACATAAGAGAACTTCCAGGGTACTTTATCAAGTGGAGATTTGTAAAATCCAGAAAGTGTTCTTTGTGTGCCGTCAATCAATTCCTTTTCCCAGTCACGGCACTCATCTATGGGAGTCAAAGTAAAATCGATTAAGTCAGCAGGTTTAAGCAGGCCAAGAGAAACCTTTTTGCTTTTCTTAAGCTTTTCCAGTTCCTCAAGGGATTTGTCTACGAGAGGTAGCAAAAGCTTGTTTCTTTCCTTCCAATCCCTGTTTTTGCCTGTTCCAACATTATCCAAAACCTTGGTAGAGCTGGCGTCAACTCTATAAGACTCTTTTCGCTTCAGCTTTTCTTTGGTATTCTTCATAGTGTCAACTTCAATCCAGTCAAACTTTTTAAAACGCTGTGAAAAAGGAAGCTTCCTGAAAGGAATGGGGTAAAGCCTTCTCCACTCTCCCTTGTCAGTAATGCCGGCAACACAAACAGTTTCAGCATAGCTCTTGCTGAGATTTGGATAAGTCTTTGTAAGAATAAGGATTCTTTCCTTCAAATATGAACAACTCCCACATCCAAGAAATCGCTTAAAACACCGCGGTGGCAAAAGTTTTTGTCAGCCTCAAAACACATTAAAGCAATCCTTTCCCTTTCACCCAGCTCCTTAAGCTCTTCAATTTTTTCCTTTTTGGAAGGCAGGCTTTTTTTATACTCCTTAAACAGTGCCTTATAATCTGCTGCAGAATTCAGTTTCCTTCTTTTATCAGATTCAACTCCGAGTTCCGGAAAATGCACATACTTAATGTCAACCCTTTCAAGGTAATTCTTCAATGAACCCTTGGAAAATCCCTTCTTCATGCTGAACGCATTCTTCCTAACATCAACAAGCAAAGAAACATTGTGCTGGATCAACTCATTCAAAAAAGAGTCGATGGTTTTGCCCTCATAGCCAATCGAACAAATGCCCTTCTCTTTCACTGGTTTCTTCTTCAAAGAAGTACTGCGGACAGTAAACTCAAGAAAATTCTCATAAACAAAGTTTTTTATTTCAGAAACGCTGGGAAAATCAGAAAGGATTCTATTCAGCTCAAAAGAAACCTTTTCTCTATCCCCTAAGCCCTCAACAAATTTTTCTCCATCTTTCGTTAAACACAAATTTGCCTCATCAAACAGGCCCGTTTTCTCCAAAGCCCCAAAATCTTCATAAATCACATTAGAAAAAGGCCCATGCTTATAAGGAAAAAAGTCATAGCCAATAGCTTCAAAGCCAAGCCTCTGCCTCAACAGGAACATAGTTTTCACTAAATAGGCCCTGGAAGAAATATCCTTCTCAGACAATGCCTTAACAACCTGCAGCAAAAGCTTCTGCCTATTATAGATCATAACAAACAATGGAAAGGAAAAAGCTATTAATAAACCATTCGGGAGAGCACATTTCCAGTGAAGAAAAAAGACAATATTTTTACTATCATCGCCATACGATATGTAAGGCAATGATGAGGTTAACACCTTTTGATGCTTTTTTGGCTGATGATGATTTAAT
>CAZGDN010000123.1:0-2135 GCA_964525235.1 uncultured archaeon
ACTGGATTTTCAGCGTTGACCTGAATGGTGTTTTTTCTGATTTTGTTTTTTCAGTGAAGCTGCCGGCGAATGCTTCGATTAACTACCTGAAGGCAACTGTGCCAGTCCAGATTAGCAGTGTTGATGACCGGGTTGCTGTGAGTGGAGTTGGGAGGAATGAGCGTTTTTTGTTGAAAGTGCAGTATTCGATTCAGGGAGAGAAAAGCGAGCCTTTTGGTGTGCCCTTTGTTTTCTTCGGGCTTGGCACTGCTGTGGCTGCTGGCTTGTTTGTACTTCTTTTGAGGAAAAAAAGTCTGCGGGTGGCAAAGTTTAACAGCGCATCTTTGACAGAACGCCAGCTTGCAATAATTAAAATCATTGAAGAGCACGGTATGGTTTCACAGAGGGAGGTTGAAGCCGAGCTTGGTATTCCAAAGTCGTCTGTTTCAAGGAACGTGAACGCGTTGGTTAAACGAGGCATTTTAAAGAAGGAGCAGAGGGGCATGACAAACATGCTTTTTTTAGCTGAAGCCAAGTGATTCCGAGCTGTTCTGGGGCATGACAACTTTTTAACTGGAGTCAACTCATTCCTGTCTGTTCCGCTTTGTTCCGCGATACTTTATTTAATTGTTCCGGTTTAATATTTGCAGTGAACATTGAGGAGGTAATATTTTGAAAGGGAAAATAGCAGCAGTGTTTTTGCTCTTGTTTTCAGTTGTTGTGCCATTGGTTTTGGCACAGGATGAAAACACGCCAGGAACAACACCCACTCCAACGCCAACCCCAACACCGGGTGTGGAAGTGACTCCCGCTCCAACGGAAACAGAGCCACCCGATGCAGCAACTCTGCCAGGCCTGAATATGCCAGAGGCCGTGGGAACGCCAACACCTCCCGAGACTCCAGAGGAAACACCAATGCCAACAGTGACGCCAGAGGAAACAACTAATGGGGCTGGCGAAGGTGTTAACCCTGAAACTGGTCAGGCTGTTGTGGATGAGGAGACTGGGCAAGAGATTGTTGCAATGCAGCTTGGCCCAGGTGCAAAGGTCAGGCTTCTTGAGCTTGAAAGGGCTGTTATCAGGAACATTCTTAAAGGCAAAAAAGTGGTTGAGTTTATCCAGGAAAATGACTCGAATGCAGATGTCGCTGACTTAGGGGCAGTGCTTGCAGAGCTTGAGTCTCTCAAGGAAGAGATTGCCTTGGTTCAACCGCAGGCTAACAGTGATGAGACAGTCAAGCAGTTCGTTGACCTGAAAAACGATGCAATCTCTCTTTCAAAAGAATTCAGGGATACTGCAAGGGGAATGCTTGAAGGAATGGACAAGAGCGGGCTTGCAGCGAAATTCAAGGAAATTGACTGGTCCGAGCTAAAAGCCCTAAATGATCAGATAAGGCAGCTAATCCGGGAATACAACGCGCAGAGAGTCGAGCGTGTTTTCCAAAACATTGAGGGCAAGGCGCCTGCCTTTGTTCAGCGAATCAGGGCTGGAGAGATGAGTGTTAAACAAGTGCGTGCAGAGCTCGTAAAGGCTTTCAAGGCTCTCAGGCCGGTGCAGAAGAACAAGGTATTCCAGCACTTGAAGCAATTGAATGCAAAGAGGCGTGTTTTCAGAAAGGCAAAGACTGCAGTTGCAGGGCTCAATTTCCTTGAAAGGCGAGCTAAAAGGCTCGAGAACAGAATCCAGAGAATCAAGCAAAACCCAACGTTTAAAGCAATAATGAGCAGGATAAGAGATAGAATGAACAGGAGGCTTCAGAATACCAAGTCAGGCAAGAGAGGAGTCAGGGTTAATAACCAGGGTTTTCCGAGCAGAGGCATACACGGGAATAACCCCCTGAAGGGCATTGCTGGCCCAGGAGGAGGTGCGTGAAATGAAGCTTGCAGTTGCATTGCTTGCATTGCTTTTTGTTGCATTCCTTGCAGGGTGCACGGGTACAGCAAACAAGGGAACTGAAAACCAGCAGCCGCAGGCCAGTCCAGCTCCAACCCAGTCACAACAGCTTAACCCACAGGAAGAGAACAAGGAATTGAACGACTTTGACTCAGGGCTGATCAGCGAGGATGACAACATAGAAATCGGGGAAATAATTTAACCCCCTTTTTTTTCTTTTTTATGCCCTCAGCTCTACTTTTTTAACGTATTTTTCCATTTCT
>CAZGDN010000124.1:0-2089 GCA_964525235.1 uncultured archaeon
CTATGGAACGAGCTCGAAAAAAACGGTTTTGAGTGCCTCAATGCAGCCTCTCCAAAACAAGCATTCAGTGAGTACTTGAATAGTAACACTGCGATACGGTTTGCGGTAAAGGGCACCTTTATCCCGAATTTTGAGTTAAAGTATCCAAGGACAAAGTACAACCGTTATTCGCTTAAAAGAAAAGTTGCCATAATAGTCAATGGCAAAAAAATCAATACTTCAGAGCTTGAATTGCAGATTGCCTTCAAATTAAAGCTTGGCTCAAAAAAGGACTTTGAGGACGCAAGGTACTTATACAAGCTGTTCAAAGAACACTTAAATAAGGGTTTGCTGTTAAGCCATATAAGCGAGTTGAGGGTTGAAAGAGAGGCGGAGAGAATACTATGGAGAAACTAAAGCTCACCGAAAAGGACCTGAAAGAGCTTGAGGAAGAAAAGAAAAGAAACTTCGAGCAGAGGCTTGATTTCATTGACGCCTATGTTGAATGGCTCAAGAAAACCCCAAACAAGAAGTGGAGTTCCCAGCAGAACAAGCTCTTAAACCATTAAACCCCCTGGGCGTCCCCCCTCAACAGCCATAAAACTGCCAAAAGCACGCAATCGCAGTAGTGTTCTTCCCAGGGGTTGCCTTTGGTTCCTGTTTTTCTACCATTGCCCTCTCTCTCACCTTGCTGCTCGCTGTTTTCCTTTTCATTTTTCAGTGTTGCCGCCACAATTAACACTGGATGCCCTGAGAAAAGTCCACCCATCCATTCCACGCAATCCTCTGATAGCTGGCTCATTGTACTTGGCAAAGTATGTTGAAAAGGTTGGCAGTGGAACAAACGATGATAAAACAGTGCAGAAAAGAGGCCTGCCAGAACCAGAATTTCAGCAGAAAATGGGCAGCTTTGTAACCGTGATTTGGAGGGACATCTATACGGATGAATACTTGGACACGCTTGGTTTGAATGAAAGGGAAAAAAAGGCATTAGAGCGCATTAAAAGAAAGGAACGCATAACAACAGGGAATACAGAGAAATAAACTCTGTCTCAAATAGGGTGGCTTCTGAAGAATTAAATGATTTAGTAGAGAAGGGAATTCTAATAAAGAAAGGAAAGGGAGGTCCATATATTACATTTTCAGGTAAACGATTAGCGTTGGAAAAGAAAAGGCGTGTGAAATGAATAAAACAACAATAAAAAGAATCTGCCTAGTTTTTGGGCAGCTGTTCAGCGGAACAATCGACGAAGTGGCAATATTCGAGCATGCTTTGACCGAGCGCGAGGTAAAAGACCACTTTAATGCTTTTGTGAACAAGGGAATGATTTACTCGCCTAGAGTGATTAAGCTGTTTGAGGGGAGTTGAATGAATAAATTGGTGGAGAAATGGTTGTTTCAGCTGTTTTTCATAGCTCTCGCCTTACCACTTGCTTCAGCTGGCTTTAGTTCAAGTGCAAGTGTCACAGAAAGTGTAATCGAGGCAACAGTTCAAATCACCTGTTCTGCTGGGCAGGGTTACTCTTGTTATTCAATCAATTACAGCATTAACAGGGGCGCATGGCAGCACGCTTATGGCACGGATACAAATTTCACTATAGCTGAGGATGGAAACAACGAGGTAAGGTATTACGCAATTGGGTGGCATTGCACTGGGGAAAACTGCAGTTACGCAGTTGAGCCAATGAAGTATGCCTGGGCTTATGTAATAGGCGATATAACACCGCCGTTCACTTCTTTTACTTCTCCAAGTGGCTGGCAAACCCAGGATTTCAATGTCGCGCTTTCCTGTGATGATTTCAATGGTTCTGGTGTGGTGCCACGCGTTACAGGGTTGACCTAGGGCCATGGAATGCCTTTGGTGCTACTGTGCCTGCCTGGTGGAATTCAGACTGGTCTTACAGGCGCAAGGTAGTATTCAACAACAGCAATCAAACCCAGAAAGCAAATTACTCTGTTCTGCTCAGGCTTAATTCCAGCAATTTTGATTTCTCAAAGGTGCAGTCAGCTGGACAGGACTTGAGGTTCAGGGGCAGTAGCCAGGCAATAGCATTAGATTATTTCTTTGACGAGTTCAATGCAGCACTGCAAATTGCAACAATCTGGGTAA
>CAZGDN010000125.1:0-2080 GCA_964525235.1 uncultured archaeon
GCCTTCAACATACGCGCTCTTCATAAAACCACAAAAAAATCATGCAATGAAATTAAAAAAAGCATGCCGGCTATTGCACCCATAAAAAGCTTGGGTGTTCTTTCTTACAAGCCCCCCTGACCCACGCCATGCTGAAGAGTTAAAGTTGGTTGCTCTCTCAAAACCCTGCTAAAATCACCCAAAAGAATTAAATTCCTCTTTGGTGATACTTACTTATGAGCTTGAAGTGGGGGCAGCCCCCAAGACCCAAGCAGCCCAAGAAAAAAAAACGCAAAACAGGAGATATGAGTCCATTAATCAAGTTTTTCGTGCAACGTGGTATCAGCATAACCTCCCCCCGGAAATATTGGCGGGAACGCAAAGAAATCAGAGAAGCCGGAAAAAGCTTTCGGGAGCTCTACCAGAGGCCATATAAAATTTATCCAAGCCCAAAGCCCATGAGAGCTGTTACAAAAGCAAGGGCGCTTGGCTGGCGGGCACGTAACTTTCTTTTGCCGGCAAGGGCGCGTTTGGTAACTTCAGATTACAAGAATTTTTATTCACACTTTGCGCGCCAGGCAAAGATGAAAATTAAGGAAGCACAATCCGAGCGCAGGCCGGTAATAATACTTGTGGGTGGCATCGCGGGTGCTGGAAAAACGACTATCGCAAAAAGGCTTGATTTAATAATGAAAAACCTTTACCCCTATGAAAAACTAAAAGGTGTGCAGATATCACTCGACAGCTATTTTAAGCCGCGGGCGAAGGTGAAGGTAAAGCGCTTTGGGCGGGAGCGCGAAGTATCCAAAATCGGTGTCAGGGAAGTAAAACCGGGTGTTTTCAAGGGGGGGAGAGTGATAGACGGAGAATTCGATAATCCACGGGCGTCAGACCTGAAAAGGGCAAGGTCCGAGATAAGCGTGCTCAGGTCAGGCGGAACAATAAGGACAAAACAGCGGGATGTTTCAACCGGAAAAATGACTGCCAAGAAAATTGATGGCTCGAAGCTGGATTTTGTGATAATCGAAGGCCTCTATTCACTGCACGCCCCCCTGGCAAAACTTGGTGACATCCGCATTGGGGTGCAGGCATCACTTGGGCAGCAGTTCCTGGTTCGCAGCAGCAGGGATATTGTTAAAAGAAAGCGTGAGCCAACAGAAGTTGCAAGAAAGTTCGCAGAGCGTGCCCCGTACCAGAAACGCTTCGTTTTGCCCACTCTTCAAAACGCGGAAATGGTAATAGACACTGAGACCAGTGGTTCTCCAAGAGATGAAAAAATTTTTGGCAAGTGGCTCTCGGAGATAAAGACCACGCCCGAAAAGCAGGCTTTTCTCGGCGAAATTGGCCTGGACCACTTTGGAAAGAGTATCGAAGCCCAAAGGGGAACTCTTAATAGGATTCGAAAGGAAAGACGGGAAATACTCAACGACCTAAAAAAAAGGGTCAACACCAGCGGCATGAAATTGCCCTACCCCTACTGGGAAAAAGCCGTGGACTGGGAGATGGCACACCCCGAAGCAAAAGGCTATAAATACGAAATAATCTCGGCAGGGACGGCGCGGGATTCCATATTTAGCATAAACTACTGGAAAAAAAGAAACGAAAAACCTGTCACATACAAAAGCGTGCTTGAGTGGGTTATCCCTCCAAATGGAAAAAAATTTGAAGTGATAACAAATTTCAAACTTGTTGAGGGTGGCGGGTATGATATGGACGGCGAGTTCAGGCAACGTTCACACTACAACGATTTACTAAAACGCAGGCCCAAAAATCGGTAAACCCCCCAAACGAGCCACCTAATGAGCTAACCCAGTTTCCTGCGACTCTCCCAACATAAAAAAACGTTGGCTTAAAAGCCAAGGCGTTCTCTCTTTTGTTATAACCAAGGCTTCATCTCCACGCTGAAGCGAGAGCGTTCGCTATACCAAAGTTTTTTAGTAAAAACCAGTTAGAAGCCCCCAAGCGATATGCTCTGGTTTTCCCTCACTGATTCGCTTAGTACAATAAAAGCCTTTCTTCAATGAGGGCACGCAGTCTCATGGAAACCCAGCCAGTAATCCCGCCAAGCATGAAGAGAAAGAAGGCTGACTTTCCAAAGCAG
>CAZGDN010000126.1:0-2017 GCA_964525235.1 uncultured archaeon
ACTGGATTTTCAGCGTTGACCTGAATGGTGTTTTTTCTGATTTTGTTTTTTCAGTAAAGCTCCCGGAGGGGGCGTCGATTAATTATCTTCGGGCTCCAGGGCCTGTGCAGATCAGGAGCGAAAACAGCAGGGTTGTGGTTAGCGGTGTTGGGCGAAAAGAGAGGTTTTTCCTTAAAATACAGTATTCAATCCAGGGAAAGAAAAATGGAAACTTCAGCGCACTCTCTCTTGTTTTTTTAGCAGGAATTGTTATAACCATTGTTGGCTCTGTGTTTTTTTTGAAGAGAAGAACCTCGCGGGCAGCAGGGTTCAATCGTGTCGCTCTCTCAGAGCGACAGCTTGCAATAATTGAAATCGTTGAAAGGCATGGCGTGGTTTCGCAGAAGGAGGTTGAAGCCGAGCTTGGCATTCCAAAGTCGTCTGTTTCAAGGAACGTGAACGCGTTGGTGAAAAGGGGCATTTTAAAAAAGGAACAGAGAGGCTTGACAAATGTGCTTTTCTTGGCTGAGGCCAAGTGATTCCGGTTTGTTCCGGTTTGTTCCGCAATATCTTATTTAACTGTTCCGCTGCAATGTTTGAAGCAATATTTTGAGGAGGTATTACTTTGAAAAAGAGAATAACTATGGCAGTGCTCTTGCTTTTGTTTTCAGTTGTCATGCCGTTTGTTTTAGCACAGGATGAAAACACTGCGGGAGTGACACCAACTGGAGCAGAACCACCCGAGGTGATTCCTGGTTCTGACACGGATGCGCCAATGGAATCACCAACGCCCTTGGTGACTCCAGGGGAAATTCCAATGCCAACAGTGACTTCCAGTGAAGCAGCCCCTGAGGCTGATGGCATTAATCCTGACACAAACCAACCAGTTGTAGACGAGCAAACAGGAAAGCAAATTGCTGCAATGCAGCTTGGTCTTGGTGCGAGGGTAAGGCTTCTTGAGCTTGAGAGAGCAGTCACCAGAAACACTCTTAAGGGCCGGAAAGTGGTTGAATTCATCCAGGAAACTGACTCAAATGCAGATGTTTCAGAGCTGGAGGCAATTCTCGCCGAGCTTGAGTCCCTCGAGGAGGAGATTGCTGCAGTTCAACCACAGGCTAACAGTGATGAGACGGTCAAGCAGTTCGTTGACCTGAAAAATGATGCAATCTCTCTTTCAAAAGAATTCAGGGATACTGCAAGGGGAATGCTTGAAGGAATGGACAAGAGCGGGCTTGCAGCCAAATTCAAGGAAATTGACTGGTCTGAGCTAAGTGCGTTAAATGAACAGATAAAACAGCTTATTAGAGAGTACAACGCGCAGAGAGTCGAGCGTGTTTTCCAAAACATTGAGGGCAAGGCACCTGCCTTTGTTCAGCGAATCAGAACCGGAGAGTTAAGCGTGAAGCAAGTGCGCGCAGAGCTTGGCAAGGCATTCAAGTCACTTAAACCCGCAAAGCGAAACGAGGCACTCCTGAAGCTAAGGCAGCTGAATGCAAAGAGGCGGGTTTTCAAGCAGGCAAAGACTGCAGTTGCAAGGCTCAATTTCCTTGAAAGGCGAGCTAATAGGCTTGAGAACAGAATCCAGAGGATTGAGCAGAACCCAAAGTTTAAGGCGATAATGAACAAACTCAGAAGCAGGATAAACAGCAGGATAACAGGCAGCAGGCCAAGAGGCAACAGGCAGGGAACTTCTAAAGTTATTGGGCGCAGAACAGGGCCCTTGAGCGGGATTGCCCAACATAGGAGAGGTGCTTAAATGAGAGTAATGGTTGCATTAGCAGCATTGTTGTTCTTTGCATTTCTCGCTGGTTGTACGAGTAAGACAAGCAGTGGAACTGAGGACCAGTTGCCTCAAGCTAATCCAACACCGACACCAGCACAGCAGATTTCTCAGCAGGACGCAGACCAGGAACTGAACGACTTTGGCTCGGGTTTAATTAGCGAGGATGACAACATAGAAATCGGGGAAATAATTTAACCCCCTTTTTTTCTTTTTTATGCCCTCAGCTCTACTTTTTTAACGTATTTTTCCATTTCT
>CAZGDN010000127.1:0-2011 GCA_964525235.1 uncultured archaeon
ACGCGCCCAGTCCAGCTTTGGGTGCGGCTGGCAGGTTTGTTGCAGGGGCGATAATGTGAAGTTAGTGGGGGATCACCAGCTCATTAGAAAAAATACGGTGATAACTGCACCACAAAATAAAGCAAAGTTTATTGCCATTGCCTTGAATGACAGCGTTCGCTCTCTTTTGTGCTTGGAGTTGAGGAAAACGCCGACCGCCCCGGCTAGCAATCCAAAAGCTGGAAGCAAAGATATCTCCAAAAAATCAGCAAAAGACCAAGAAGCCAGGGTTGACGCCAAAAATAACGTCGCTAAGAAAACCTTGAATAACAGGGAGGTTTTCTTAAAAGTAAACACCATTATTACTAGGTATATAAGTGGAACAAAAGAACTAATGTCAAATAAAGTAGAGATGAAAAAAAATTTCACCACCCACATAAAGGCAATAATCAGTGAAATTTTCGTGAAATCGTTTTCTTTCCAAAACCATTCAATATTCATGCTAACTAATTGGTCCTTGGAGTATTTAAGCCTTTCTGGGGGCTGCTGGTGGCTCATGGGACTCCGAAGAACCCAGGTGCGAGGAAGGGATTGTTTTTGGCCTGAGTTACTGGCCTGGTGTCTTATTACTCAAAAATACGTAAAAAGCCACGGGTAATAACACTTGTGTTGTGGTATTGCACCGTGGCCCTTCTTTTGGTTTCTCATGGTTTACAGGCCTAGTATTTTGCTGTAGCAGTTCTGGCACCATGTTGCGGTTTGGAAGGCTTTTTCCGGTGTTACCTCTGTCACGCCGTCTTTCTTGTGGAATTTTTCCTTTGTGATTGCCTGGCAGTAATAGGTTTCACCTGGGCGAATGAGCCTGCCGCAGTGACTGCACTTGAAGCCCGCATCTCCTTGCTCTCGTTCACTGTCTGGCACGTTCACTGGGCCCCAGCCCCCATCAGGCGCAGTATTTTCCTCTCTTTCTTCGTCTTCTGTGAAGCCCAGCAGGTCCTCCAGTTCCTCCACTCTTTCCTCCAGCCTGGTTATTCTTGTTTTTCTCATTAAAAACACCTCCATTAAAAACAGCGATTGCCTTGCTTTTAAGGCTGCGTGGGACGCTTTTGGCATTTTTGTCGGACAAATGTTTAAATTATGTCCTCGGCAAAACAATTGTATGCCAAAAAGGAAGAATGCAGTTAAGGAGCTCAAAACCGAGAAGTTAACCATTAGAGTAAGCCCCTACCAGAAGGGAGTGCTGGAGCGCAGGGCAGCAAAGCACAAGTCAACGGTCAGCGGCATCGTGTTGCACCAGCTCAAACCACTCCTGACTGTGACTAAAAGGAAGCCAGAAACGCCCTATTCTTGTTACAAGTGCGGGCGGACACTGAGAGCAGGTGAAGACTACTACTGTGAGCTGGCGAACATTGAAAGGTTTGTTGAATCAGAAGCACGCCCCCTGGAGTTAGAAATCGAGGTCAAAGACTCCCAGCCACTGAAAATCCTCTGCATGGACTGCGCTAAAAGGGCACGGAAACTCGCCCAGTTCAGGGAAAAAGAAGAGGACCCCAGCAGGGTCAAGAGTTCAGAGAGAGAACTGGCCTGAAAAGAGAAAAACCCAGGCAGGGTGGAGCGAATTTCGCGCAACAACCTGCTTTCTCTATTTTGTTGCGCTGGGATTATTTCTTGATTTCCTTGAATAATTCAATGTAGCCGCAGTTGTTGCAGGAACAAGCAATGATTCGGTTACTGCCAGAGTAATAAATGCGGTCTGCGCCCATCAAAAAGCCCTTGCAGTCAATATCCAGAGAACCACACTTTGGGCATTTGCCCATCACCATTAAATCACCAAGAGATTGCATCACAAAACCATTTAAACCGGTGGCCTGCAGTGAAAGCCAGGGACAAGCACTGGTCAGGGGAGTATTGCCTTTCTTGTTTTGAGAACCCTGAAAGTGCGCTTTCTGTACAACCATTCGCCCCCAAAGGAGATGGCCAGGAGAACCACGAGCAATTCAAGCGTCAGCGGCGCCTCGGTTAAAAGGTAATA
>CAZGDN010000128.1:0-1992 GCA_964525235.1 uncultured archaeon
AGGTTGTCACTGTCCCTGTCTTGCTTGCACAGCCAGTCCATGGCAAGCGAAATCTTCTTGAAGTTGCCTTCAATGAATACCCTGTCATCGCTCTTGCGAGCATAGTCTGCTATTGCGGTTATGAAAAGCGCGTTCTGGTCAACAGGGGTTGAAATTTTTAGTGGTCGATATTTTGGCTTCAGTTTTCTTGAAACAAGCGCTGGAACAAGACCGTCTTCTCTTTGCAGGTCGAGAAAGAGCTGGAGGTTTTTCTTTGACTGTTCAAAGTCTCCAAGCGAGTTTGCTCCCAGTGAGGCAAAAAAGCTGTCCCGCGCCCAGTACTCCTGCAGGTGTCCTCTTCCTGCCAGAATTCCCGACTCAGTGTAGCATTCCCTCAGGTCACGCTTTGCAATGCCAAGCGCTTCCAAAATATCTTTTTCCATCGGCATTCCCTTAATATTCTTTAACCAATATTAAACATTCGCTTGTTTAAAAATATATCGGGTGAACAGAATGAATGCTGGCACGCTTATCACTCCCGCAGTTGTTAAATCTCTTGCTCCAAGAAAGCTTGACTCCCACAAGGGGGAGAATGGTTCTGTTCTAATAATAGCGGGTTCAAGGAAGTACCATGGGGCGGAAATCCTTGCAGCAAGGGCAGCTTCTCTCTTTGCTGACCTTGTGTTTGTGCTGACAGAGAGGGAAAATATTCCTTTTGCAAAGAATGCAACCCCGCTCATCATTGTCTCTGAGTTTGATAAAAAGAACCTCTGCAAGCTAGCTAAAAGAGTTGATTCAATCCTAGTCGGGCCTGGCTTGAGCGAAAGCAAGGAGAACAAGAACCTGGTTAACTATGCCCTGCAAAAGTTTAAGGACAAGAAATTTGTACTTGACGCAACCGCGCTTCACTTGGTTTCAAGGGAAAACCTGCACAAAAACTGCGTTGTAACACCACACTCAGGCGAGTTCAGGGCATTGTTCAATAAAGAACCATGCTCCGAAGAGGTTGTAGCGAGGGCAAGAGCGCACGGTTGCATTGTTCTCCTCAAGGGACCCACTGATTACATTAGCGATGGAGAAAAGCTTTATGTTAACAAAACAGGCAATCCTTTGATGACCGCTGGTGGAACAGGGGATGTGCTTGCCGGCGTTATTGCTGCATTTGCTTCAAAGAATCCACTGCTTGAATCGGCTTTGGCTGCAACTTTCCTTGTTGGTTTTGCTGGTGACTTAATTGCAAGAAAAAAAAGCGGTTTAAACGCAGAGATGCTGGTTGAAATGCTGCCAGTTGCAAAGAAGAAGTGCGAAAGCCAGTCTTAAACCCGCTCTTTTCTTATTTTTCGAGCTTGCCTTCAATGAATTCTTCAACCATTTTCCTAGCCGTGTAATCAGGGAACTGTTTCGGGGGGTGCTTGAAGAAATAGCTGCTTGGCGAGACCAGCGCGCCTGCAATCTTCCTGTCAAGTGCAATCTTTGCGCAACGAATCGCGTCAATCATTACCCCCGCAGAGTTCGGGGAGTCCTCAACATCAAGCCTCAGCTCGAGGTTGAGTGGAATGTCTCCAAACTTTCTCCCCTCGATTCTCAGGAAGCAAATCTTTTTGTCCTTGAGGAATGGCACGTAGTCGCTTGGCCCAATGTGGAGGTCTTTTTCTGTCAGCGCGTTTTTCATCTGGCTCTGAACAGAGCTTGTTTTCGAAATCTTTTTCGATTTCAGCCTTGTTCTGTCAAGCATGTTTTTGAAGTCAGTGTTGCCGCCAACATTCAACTGGTATGAGTGCTCTAATTTCACCCCGCGGTCCTCGAAGAGCTTTGTGAGAACGCGGTGAACGATTGTTGCCCCAAGCTGTGATTTCACGTCATCGCCAAGCACGGGCAAGCCGGCTTCTTCAAATTTTTTTGCTGACTCTGGCGTTGAAGCAATAAAAACAGGCATGGCGTTGACGAGTGCTACTCCTGCTTTAATGCAGGCATCAGCGTAAAACCTTACAGCTTTCTCAGAGCCAACAGGCA
>CAZGDN010000129.1:0-1989 GCA_964525235.1 uncultured archaeon
ACACATAATAGTAAAAAAACCACAAAAACAAGCAAGCACACCAGAAACCACACCAATACTAACAGCACTAATAGCAACAACAATACTAATAATCACCAGCAAGCACAAAAAACACCAGCAGCCCTAACAACCAAAAACAAACCAGCACTAATGGCAATAATCGTTGCAGTAATGACTGTCAAGAAACAGGGTGGTTAAACATGGCTTTCGAAGGGGTAGTTGGAGCGTATGCTAAAAACTTAAAAAGTATTTCACAAATTGCGATAACTGAGCGCATTGTGGAAATAAATGCTGGGGGTTTTTGTTGAAGCTGATTTTTTTATGTGAATGTTCTCTTGTAGTATCTTGAGTATGTTGTGCTGGTTGTGGTTGGCTCGTGGGTTATAGTGCGCGTGGTTCTTGGTTTGTATGAATAAGTGCGCGTGTTGCTGGTTTTTGGGGTGTAAGCGTATGTTTTTGGCGTGTGGGCGTATTTAGTGTAGTTTGTGGTTGGCGTGTAAGTGTTTCGCGTGTACGTTCTGCTGGTGTAGTTTGCTTTTGGCGTGTAAGCGTAGGAAGTGGTTTTAGTGTGGGTGTTTGCTGGCTTGTATGAATAAGTGCGCGTGCTGCTGGCTCTCGGGGTGTATGCGTAGGTTCTGTTGGTGTAATGGTTAGAGTAATAGTTTGGCGTGTAAGCGCGCGTGGTTTTGTGAGTGGAGGCATAGGGTGTGTAGCTTGCCTTTGGCGTGTAAGTTCTGGTGTAATAGTTTGAGTAATAGCTTGGTTTGTAGGTGTTAGTGCGTGTTGTGCTCCGGCTTGGCTTGTATGTGTATGTGTTAATTGTTCTTGGCGTGTATGAAGCGTATGCTATTGTTATGCTTGCATAACCTGGCGTGATTGTTTTGTTTTGAATGCTTGCTATTGTGGTTGTTAGCCCTGTGGCTTGAGCAAAGTAGGTTGCCTGGCTTGCGTGTAGTGCTCCATACTTGTTGATATACTCCATTGCGCTGAGGTTGCTGATCGGTTTTTCACCAATCTTTTTTCCGTTCTGGTATGCTGCAACCATGACTGTTCCATTTTCAAGCCTTCCTGGAAAAAGCAGTGAGTATTGTACGCTGCCATTGTTTGCTTGTGACATTTCGGTTGCTTTTAATGGTTTGCAAGTCCAGTTTTTTCCACTGCTGTCAATACTGCATTTTGAGCCAACTGGGCAGTATCCTACAATTCTTGTCTCTTTTTCGCAGGTCCAGTCTAAATAGGTGTAGTATACATCTCTGCCCTTGCTTGGGTCACAAAAGGCTTCTCCTATTTGACCACTTTTGCACACGCAAAGGTTAGAGTGCTCCGTTCCATTTTTTTTTGTTGGTGTTACTAGACAACCATAGTTGCACCTCAGAATGTAGGGATCATAGTTTACTTCGTCTTTTACGCAATATCCATTTTTGCACTTGTATGTAAACTCATAGCCTGTTTGAATATAACCAGTATAGGTTTTTCCGACCAATTCGTTCCACAGGTATGGGCGAACTGGTATAAGAGGGTCTGCTTGCCCATCATACAAGTGTTCTTGACCCACGCAAACATTTTGGTCTAGTTTTATCACTGTGCTTAGCTTTTTGCAATCCTGATTTGTTTTGCAGGGTGTTTGTGCAAACACCAATGCTCCTAATAGCATTAGGAACAGTGTAACTCCGAATAGCCTGCCTTTCACTCCAACCACCTCAACATTAATATATACACCTGATTGTCCTTTAAAACTTTTTCATTAAACTCCGTGATATCCCCTTGGATGAAAGATTTATTAATTAGGGCAATATTAACAATACTAGAATGGGCTGGGAAAAGTATTTGTTGATGTCCCTTTTAACCCTGGGATTTTTTATTATTTATATTCCCCTGTCTATTGCACCTATTGGTGGCAGCACGACTTCTGCTACTGGTTCTGGTAGTGGTGCAACTACTCCGGCGCCTTCTAGTTCTGTGCCTACGCCGACTGTTGCTCCATCTCCT
>CAZGDN010000130.1:0-1924 GCA_964525235.1 uncultured archaeon
AGTCAAACAGCATGTTTCGCTTGCCTGCTTCAGTTCTAACAGCGTAGTTTCCAACTTTGAAGCCGCCAATAATCATTTCCAAAGCCAAACAATTCTTTCAGATAAAAAATAGGTAAAGTGGTTATTAAATGTATCTAATTGGCAGCTAATTGCTTTGTTTAATCAACCGTGAATACTGCTGGCGTGATTTCCGGGTTGCTTGCTGCGCTTACCTTGTATGCTCCTTTTACTTTTATCGGTCCAATGGGTGTGGTTTGCCCGCATTTGATTGGTTGTTTTTCGAGGACTGAGCTGCCGGTTACTGCGTTGTTTATGCTGATGTTTATTTTTTCTGTTTCGCACTTTGCTGTTACTTCTGCCATTCTTGTTTGCTTGTTGTATTCTGCGGTAAGGGTTATCTGAGGTGCACTGGGGTTTGTGGAAACCATGGTCCGGCCAAAATAGCTATCATTATCTATTACTTTTAACATGACTGAATGCCCAGACTTTAAAAGTTGAGTGGGGTTTTGGTCTTGAGTTATATGATATGGGACCTTAAGGTAAGGTCCAACAACATATGGCGACTGAAAGTATGGCCCTTTCCCAATAATGGGGTGGCCATCGATTTCGTACTCATATTTAGTGATCTTTCCATCTGGGTCATAAGAGGCTGAAGCATCGCACTCAATGACTAATATCTTATAATTTTCGCCGTAGATTTCTCTGTTTTCAATTTTTTGATTGCATTCCAGCTTTGCAATTGGTGGTTCTTTTCCTGGTGGCACGGCCTGTAATGTAATGAAACCACTAGCATTGAGGTTGGCGGGGATACCAACATTAGCCCACTCTGCTTTTATTGCTTCTCCGTCCTTGATAATTTTATCGATGAAGTAGGTGCAGGCAATGTTCGCTCTTGTTTGCATACTGATTTTTCCAGCGCGCTTGACTTTACAGGTTAGAATTCCTTTTTCATCTTGCAAACAACTCATGGGGAAACCAAGCATAGGGACATAAGAGCAAAAGACTTGTATTCCGGCTTTTCTTTTAGCATCAAAGGGTACGATATACACTGGATACCCGTTATCGCTAATATAGTAAGGGTCTTTTTCATCAAAGGGAACTGTTTCTTTCTTAAATTCAGGGATTTCAGCGCCTGGAAATTCATAGGGACAGGAATTAGGATGTGCTCGAAAAGGCATTTTGTATGATGCGCAAGGATAGCGGGAAATGAATTTATCGTAAATGTCTGTTGCAACTTTTGTATATTGGTCTGGGGTGAGCATTTTTATTGGGGGGGAATCATAAGTTGCTCCCTGAAAAATGAAGTCATCTCCATGCTGTTTCAGTGATGCAAGATTTGGTATGATTCTAATTGTATCCCCTACCTGCACATTTCCTGAGATATTGTTTATTTCCTTGCCATCCCTGAGAACCTCGTACTTGAATTGAGAAATCACGTTTAAGGGTAAAAAAAGATTTGTTTTGACGCTCAAGCTGTTGGCCCCGCGTCCTGCATAGCCCTTTCCAGTATCAAACATATCTGCTGAAAGGCCCATTTCAAAAGCATTACTAACTGGCAGATAGATTTTGTTAACCATTTTAATTTTGTTTTCACGGGGAGTGCAACAATGTGTGTACGCGCCCAAATTAAAAATTATAGGCATGCTGTAAGTGTAGCTCATTAACAATAGAAGTATAATTAAGAAAAAGAACCTTGTATTCACCTTGCTCTCCTTTTTTTTAATTTTTCCTTTTTTTGGTCTCATCTGCATTTCAACTCATTTTTTTAGTTTTTGAGTGCACCTGTTTTTTTCTTGTTTTTTTATTTTTTAATTTAAATTTTGAATTGTAATTGTATAATAGTAATGCCTTGTTCTATTTATTGGTTTTGATTGCTTTGGCGGTGTAGAAATCCTCGCTAGTTTATGAACAGCCATATTTTTAT
>CAZGDN010000131.1:0-1919 GCA_964525235.1 uncultured archaeon
ATTCTAATTAGGCCAAAATCAGACTCATAAACATCTATTGCGTTCACAAGCCTTTTATCTTTGGCATCAATGTTTTTTGTTAACCCTGCCGTAAACCCGCTTATAATCCTCTTATGTTTTCCACAAACAACCGCAGTATTTGGATCACCCCCGCTCTCCCAAGCCTGCTGAACAGCATCATTAAAAAGAGTTTCTGTTAAATCTCTTTTGGTCCCACTATTATCCAACACATTGGTAGATATTTGCGCTGGAATACCACCTAACTTACGTGGGGTAGAGGCATCCCCTGCAACCGCTGCTGCATTTGTTATATATGCTTTCTCCACGTCTCTTGCTATTTCCTTCATGGCCTTAGCCATTTGATAGGCAATTTCAGATTTCACACCAGCTTTCAAAACAGCTTCCTGGGTCTTTGTAACTCCATAAGCCTGGACAAAAATTTGGGTATAATTCCCTTTCCTATCCCTTGCTTGTGGAGCTTCTACACTGTAGTCTCCACCTTCCACAAGCGCATTATCCTTTGGTGCCCTTAAGTCGTCCTCTAGCCATTCATGGTAAGTAGCTGTTGCCTTCTCTCTCCCAAACATAGAATAGATAGGAGTTTCAGTAACAGCTATATTGGTTATGATATTTGATAAATCTTCTCTGGTTCCTTCTGCTGCATATGTAGTTAAATAGGCCATTTTTATCCTCCTTAGTTGTTTTTATACTAATCCCATTTGAATTAACAAACTTGCCTGCTCATCCGTAGAACGACCCGCTAAATCTCTTGGGGAGATCTTTTTTTGAGCAGCTTTTTTTGGATTATCCCCACCAGCATTTTCTACTTGTGGAGGTTCTTTCTTTTGCTGACTCTGTCCCATGCTGACAGACTTGGAGTCAGGCTGAAAACCCCCTAAATTCCCTTGTGCTGGTGTTTGCTGCCCTGTAGGCCCTGTTTGATTTTGCACCTCTTGCTGCTGCTGTTGTTGCTCTAATATACTTAAAACCCTCTCTCTTGCAGCGTTATACACCTCTAGAAAAGGTGTTGGGTCGCCTACTTTCTGAGCTGCCCTTAAAGCCTCAATCTGCTTTAAAGATAATTCGTTTTCTACAAGATACTTAAACGCCACTTCCACTTGAGGGAATAACGGATCAACTTGTCTAAGATGTTGTTCCGCTGCTTCCAGCTTTTGCTGAGCTATTTGTTGTTGTTTGTAAAGTTGAATCCGCTCAGCCATTCGCCCTTGAATGATAGATTGAATCTCAGGGTCAAACTCATCATAGTTGTCCCCTAATTTAGCCCTGACTTCTGCTTTGGTCTCTTCCATAAGTTTCCGAAGAGTCTCCAAAGGCAGATTGGTCTGGGACTGCATCTCAATCAAACGAGCTTGACGCTCAATCTCAGCTTTTGCCGCCTCTAGTTTCTTTCTCTCTTCTGCAAGCCTTTGTGTTTTTCGTGTATAGTCAGCTTGCATAGATTTATAAAAAGGCACTAACTCTTCTGGAATTTTATTAGGATCAAGTTTATCAATCCCTATTTTTTCTATCTCTTCTTTGGTATAATACTCATTTTCTGGTTGAACAAAATTTTCTTTGTCTTGTTTTTCTGTCCCTTCCTCGCCTTCAGAAGATTGCCCAGTTTTTTCTTCCTCTTTGGGTTCTTCTGTAGGCTTTTCTTTAGTCTCTTCTCCCAGTTCTTCTTTTGCGTCACCATAAGCGTTTACAGCGACTACATTTTCTCCATCATTGATTACCAACTCTCCATCCTCTGTTAAAGCAAACTCTGGCTTTTGCTCTTCTTTGGGTTGCTGAGCTTGTTCCTGTTGCTCAGTCCCAACTTGTTTAATTTCTTCGCCCATTTTACTCCTCCTCTCTTAAATCTTCTAAATATTTTTCAGCTACTTGGCCATCTTGAATGGCTGTAGCTGCTACTTGCT
>CAZGDN010000132.1:0-1880 GCA_964525235.1 uncultured archaeon
CAGGCAATAAATGCTTATTGACTACAGAAGTCAGTGGACGCAAGCGAGAACCAGTGCCCCCAGCCAGTATCAATCCCCGCATATACTCACCTCTCTCTTTGACTGAAACATGGAACAGTTTATGCCATGATTAGTAAAATTTTGCATTTCCATTCCCATGAAATTCTTGGTTGACCATGTCCCACATGGGCCAGAGCAAAATATGAGGGGCTTCTGGGGTGCGTCACTGCGTTGCATTTTTTCAATCCATGCCCTGAAAACAGCTTGAGCACTATCATGTGCCTCTTTTACGGTGTTTCCTTTTAATAACGATTTGACAGCCTGGTTGGATGCCTCCAAGCAGGGTCTTGCAAATTTGTCCCGCAAGGGATGAGCTGCTCGCTGTGGGTCGAGTGGGAACCCAAACAAGTCTTTATATCCCAAAAATGCGACAACACCCGACTTGATGCTTTTCTTTCCGAGTCCGGCTGCAGAGTTGCATGAGCGGCAGTAAACAATTTTGTCCCTAATCAGTCTTTCATTTTTGCCGTATTCGATCAATACCTCGTTTTTGTGACCCATTATGGTGTATTTTCCACCGTGCCCATTAAACATTACAAGACCGGGTTTCTTTTTAGTAAGCAATTTCGCAGTTTCAGTGGCATTTGCCCTGCTCTTGTTGAAGTCAAAAACCTGTATTCCTTTTCCCCTAGCCATTTCTATTAGTTCTTTGGACCACGCAGAGAGGTAAAATGTTGCTTCGTCGTGCTCTGGGCGAGTGATAAAAAATTCCATTTAAGTCACACGCTTATTTAGAAAAGGAGCGGAGATAACTAAGGTGAACTTCTATAATCTTTTCTCCGATTTCACTATCTTTTTTTACCTCTTGGATCAGCTGTTCTTTATTGAAAACACCTGGGTTGCCCAGCGAAATTTTCATTGTGGGAGGCATGGTTTCCAGCCTTGCAATGACCAATTTTTTTATTTCTTCCTTGCTTACAACCACCAGCACCACCTTATATAATCTTTAATGCTTCGAGTTTTTTTAATATTGTTTTTCCCAGCTCTGTTTTGCCACGTATTTCCCTGTACGCAACATTCCAGGTTATGGGCTCGTCATCAATTACAAGAACAATCTCCTTTCTTACATTCAGAGGCAAATTAGAGTAGATTTTTACAAATCTTTCAGCCGACATGCCCAGCAATCACCATATTTATGATGTTCTTACAAAATATATTGCTTTCTGTTGGCAAGATTCACTCCACCAGTGGTTTCCACCACCACTCATTTTCCTTGTACCACTGGATTGTGTGCTTTAGAGCTTTTTCAAACTCCCATTCTGGCTTCCAACCCAGGCTCTCAATCTTTTCAGTGTTCAATGCATACCTTTTATCGTGCCCTGGCCTGTCCTCCACGAACTCAATCGAGTCCTCGCTCTTCCCGAGCTCGGAGAGGATGAAGTTTGTTATTTCCATGTTTGTTTTTTCGTTGTGTGCTGCAACGTTGTATGCTTCGCCTTTTTTTCCTTTTTCAAGAAGCAATTCCACTGCCCTGCAGTTGTCTTCCACGTACAGCCAGTCCCTTTTATTCAACCCATTCCCGTACACTGGAACCTTTTTTCCCTGCAACAGGTTTGTAATGAAGAGTGGAATGAGTTTTTCCGGGAACTGGTTTGGTCCAAAGTTGTTTGAAGCGCGGTGGATTACAACATTCAAGCCGTAAGTATAATAGTAAGAGAACGCTAGCCTGTCAGCTGCTGCCTTGGATGCAGAGTATGGCGAGGAGGGTTTTATTGGGGAGCCCTCTTTTGAGAAGCCTTCTTCCACTGAACCGTAGACTTCATCAGTGCTAATGCAAACGAATCTTTCAATTTCCTGTTTCCTGGCTTCTTCGAGCAATA
>CAZGDN010000133.1:0-1823 GCA_964525235.1 uncultured archaeon
GGTCTATAATGAGCCGCATGGAACCAAACGAGATTGAAATCAGGCAAGTTAACGCCAAATACGTTCTGGTAATTGAAACAAGCGCAATGTACGAGAGGCTTATAGAGGAAAACTTTGCCAAGAAAAACAAGGCAATCCTTATCGGGACAGGGGGGCAGGCCGCAAGGGGAGCACGCCGCCTGATTCACAGGCTGAACTCAGAGAAAAAATTGCCAGTTTATTCATTCACCGATGGAGACCCCTATGGCTGGTATATTTACTCTGTTATCAAGCAGGGTTCAATGGCACTGGCAGCCCACTCTGCTTTCCTCGCGTGCCCAACAGCAAAATACATTGGCATGACAATCGAGGACATTAAAAACTACGGCCTGGAGAATGTAACGGAAAAAATGAAGCCCGGTGACATAAAGAGAGCAAAAGAAATGCTTGCCTATGAGTGGTTCCAGAACAAGCCCTGGCAAAAAGAGCTAAAAACTGCTATTTCCCAGAAAGTCAGGATAGAGCAACAGGCCCTCGCAAACAAGTCGTTGGAATTTGTGGCAAAGGAGTACCTGCCGAAAAAAATCAAAAACAAAGAATTCCTGCCTTAAAAGCAGTTTACTGCTTTTTTGCTTTAATTCAGTGGAATTCAGCCATAGAAAACTTTAAATTTGCTAAAACAGCATAGGTATTATAATGTTAAACCTTAATCGAAAAGCTATCTTTCTTGCCCAGTTGATAAGGGAAGCAGGAAGAATCGAGGGCGAAAAAAAGCTTGCGAAAATGCTGTGCTATATTGAAAAAGAGAGAAACATCAAAACCGGATTTCAGTTTAATAAAAACTACGCACATGGGCATTACACATTTGAGATAAAAGAAGAAACCGCCAAGCTGCAGAACGAGAAGCTAATTGAATTCGTGGAAGAGCACAGTACGGGATACTGGGGCGAGCCCATAAAAAAACATATCTTTAAAGCAACCCAAAAACTGAAAAGCACAGACCTGCCTTTGACGCCTGCCGAAAAAAGAGCAGTGCATTCAATTTACAGGGAATACGCTCCTTTTTCTGGAAACCAAATAGAGCATTACGACCACGAAGTATACAGGCATGGAAAAATGAGAGCCGATATTGAATTCAAAAGACACACCATTCAGAATACACAAAAATTAATCAACAAACACAAGGGAAACGAAAAAGCTGCACTTGCAGAATGGCTATCGTGACAATTGGGGAAGAGAACCTGTGCCTGAAAACAAAGTGCTCGTGGTAGACGCCTGTATTCCAATTGCAAAATTTAACGGAAAAGAACCCGCTTTTCAACAGCAGCACACTGACCGCTTCTGCAAATTGGTGGAACGAGAACCAATAAAGATTGTTATCATCAAAAAGGTTTTAGATGAAGTGTCAAAAAAATTTCCAAACCTATCAAAACCAACTGAAGAATACCTGTCTGAATTGAAATTAAAGGGAAAATTTGAACTGGTAGAAAACAAAGAATTTGCCAATAAGCTTGGTGAAATCATTGAACTAAGGAGAATAGCCAAATTAGAAGACTATGACCTGTCTTTTGAAGATAGCCTGCAGATATACTACGCTGAAAAAGCAGGAGTTCCCCTGATCAGCTGGGATAATGCAATTATTGACTTCTGTGAAACCAAGGGAACCACTGCATTCCGCCCAAACGAATTCTGCGACGACTACGAAAGGAAATACGGTTAAAACCGCCAAAGAACCAGGCCTTGTGGCAAAAGAGTACCTGCCGAAAAAATCAAAAACAAAGAATTCCTACCGTGAGGAAACCCTAACAATACATATAACACGCACGCGATGGTTTTTCCTGAAA
>CAZGDN010000134.1:0-1789 GCA_964525235.1 uncultured archaeon
GGAAGCCGGTGGAATTGCAACAAATGAAAAGAACAAGCCCTGGCAATTAAACGACCCTGTTTTCATTGCAAGCAATGGAAGAAAGCATGCTGAAATCTTGCGCATCTTAGGGCTCTGAGATTTCCTCGAGGACGATGGATGTAACTGTTTTGTCAATTCCCTCAATTTTTCTCAGACCTCTTGTAATAAACCTGTTGAGTTCTTGGACTGATTTAAAGCGCGCTCTGATTATCATGTCAAGTTCGCCGGTTACAATGAAAACGGATTCAACTGCAGCAAACCTTGCCAGAATCTTTCTCGCAATGTCTTGCTGGAAAAGGTCCCCGGCTTCGGTTGGGTTTTGTTTAACAGAGGCAAAAACAAAGGCCTGTAGGCTGTAACCCAGCAAGTCGAAGTCGAGGTCAACGGTGTACTTTTTAATCACGCCGTCCTTTTCCATTTTCTGGATTCTGTGGAACACGGTTGTAAGCGGAATTCCTGTTTTTTTCGCGATATCGCGTTTGGGGGCACAGGAATTCGCCAAAAGAACCCGAACAATTTGGTCATCCTTAGAATCCATATGAAACGTATGTTCCATTACATATTTAAATATTGGTTTTTTTTGTAATATTTTCAATTTTTTTGGAAATAGTTTTTTATATTTTGGGTGTGCTTTTTATTATTCGTTTAATTTCGAGGTGGTTTTTATTGAATTTTCTAAAGTGCAGCAGTTGGATAAACTGCCATTTGATTCAATGGAGAGACTCAAGAGATGGCACCTTTCTTTCAGGCATAAGCTGACAAAGCCCATTTTGAAAGTGCAGTCTGTTGCTGCTTTTTCCTTTGGGAAGTTTTTGAGGGAACGCGGCTTTTTTGAGATAAGGCCCCCGATTATTTCCACCCTCACTGACCCTGGAATTCGTGGCGCTAGGGCTGCAACGATTGACTTCTATGGAAAGCCCTACAAGCTAACGACCTCGATGATAATGCACAAGCAAATGGCCCTGACCGCAATTGAGAGAGTGTTTTCTTTTTCGCCAAACATTAGGCTTGAACCGGTCGAGTCAGCTGGAACCGGGAGGCACCTCGCCGAATTCACCCAGCTTGACCTGGAAGCAGCGCATTTTTCAAGGGATAAAATCACGGAGTTGGCCGAGGAACTGGTTTGCAGGGCAATTTCCGACATAAAAAGGGAGTGTGCTGGCGAACTGGCTGCCTTGGGCCGGAAACTTGTTAAACCCAAGAGGCCCTTTAAGAGAATCACTCACTCGAGGGCATTGGAGTTCTTGCGTTCGGAGGGCTTGGCTGGTGAGGCTGACAAGGAGCTTTTATGGGAGCATGAGAAGTTTTTGTCAGAGAAGCTCGGTGGGTTTTTCTGGGTTTTCGATTACCCGCCAAAATCCCGCGGTTTTTATGACCGCCTGGGTGACAACGGAAAACTTGTGGACTTTGACCTGATCTACCCAGAGGGCTTTGGCGAGGCAATCTCTGGAAGCGAGAGAGTGCACACACCCGAGCAGGCCTTGAGTCGCATGGCTGAAACAGGGCTTGACCCAGGGCGGTTTGGCTGGTATTTTGAATTGCTCGAGGCAGGGGTTCCGCCATCCGCTGGCTTTGGTCTTGGGTTTGAGCGCTTTGTGAGGTTTGCGTGTGGCCTGGGGCACGTGTGGCAGGCAGCATCCTTTCCAAGGGTTCCCGGAGTTCATTCGCCATAACCCCGGAATTCCTTTTTTATTAGTTAGCCAGCATAGTTTTTGTGGTTTTATGGCACTGGAAAAGACTGAAAAAGCGTTTGCCCAGAAAAAAGGGT
>CAZGDN010000135.1:0-1777 GCA_964525235.1 uncultured archaeon
GGGTTTCGATGTAAAGAGTTGCAGCTTCTTTTATGTTTTGCATTAATTCTTCCAGGTTGTCCCCTTGGGTGTGACACCTGGCAATTCAGGAACAAGCCCCACGTAGCCGCCTGTTTTATCCTGAATTATTACCACCTCAAATTGCATTTGCATACTTAATCCATTTATCTTAATTCTTGGATTTGTAGAAATCCCCTGATTGAATTCTAAAATTGAATTCGATTGACAAAGGCAAGCTGTTTTATGAAAGAAAAAAAAGCCATTTACAAATCATTTCTACAGAGCCTTAATTCTTAAGTAGTTAATGCCGGCCTAATCTGCCCTGGCGTGAGCGCGCTAACGGGTGGCAAAAACAGGTTGGCGGTGGAAACAGTGGAACTATTTCAGGCAGCTAGCTTTCTTCATTCACTCATCCTGTTTAAGGGAAGCCTGCTCTGAAAATGCTTTAAAAGCACTCCTGCGTTTTATTAATGCAATGCCTTCAATTGATTTTGTTTCAAGGGCTGCCGAGAGCATCAGGGCAGCAGAGGAGAAAAGGAAAAAACTGGTTGAAAAAATCGCCCCTTTTAAGGAAAGGAAAATGAGTGCTTTTGATAGGATGGTTGAACCAGTTTCAAGGCCAGTCCTGAACTGCAAGATTGCCGGGGTTGACTCCGGTTTTGTGGGGGAAAGCTTTCTCTCTCTTGACCTGGTGTTAATCCGCGCAAAGGCAGTGGTATTCGAGTACAGCAATGGAAAGCTCGCCAAAGCGGACTATCTCCCGGACTACTATTCTTTTCCAGAACCGGTTATTTCAAACCGAGCACTTCAGAAAGAGGACATTTCAACAAACAAGAGCCTCCAGAGGCTTGGCAGGGAAATAGAGCTCGCGGAACAGGCAATAAAAGAGTTTTCTCCAGAGTACTGTTTTCTTGATGGCTCGATTGTGCCACAGCACGCGGACAAACCCAGGTCCAACTCCAAAATGCAGTCGTTTTACAAGGGCGTTATCTCAAAGTTTGAATCCCTTTTCAAAACAGCAATGGAAAAAGACTGCACTGTCATTGGCTGCGTCGAGGACTCACGTGGAACACGCTTCAAGGAAATAGTTGAGGAGACAATTGGAAGAGAGGGGTTCGCTGGCCTGAACGAGTGCTTTGACGCCGTGTTACTTGACTCATTGCTCAAAGAAGGCGAGCGCTCTTTTGCGTTTCCCTATGCAAAGAACACAGAGGAACACCCGGTGCTCAAGGATTTCAGCAGGGAATTTGCCGGAATGGTGCACGCCTTTTACGTCAAACCCTCTGCCCTCGACCGGCCACTCAGGGCAGAATTCCTGCTGGGCGAGAAACAGGGGAGAAAAGAAATTGACAGGATTGCCTCTGTAGTGTATGCGCAGAGCTGCTTGCACCGCGAGTACGCTTATCCTGCGGTTCTCATTGAAGCGGATCTCAGGGCAAGACTCAGGCCAGAGGAAGTGGAAATAATTCACAATAAGATCTTTGACAGGATTGGTGGGAGTGCAAGGCTCGAGCTCAGGAGGAGCAAGAGGCCATTTTAAGGAAAGAAATGTTATGTATAAGCAATGGCTGTGCTTGTTGCTGTTCGTGCTGTGACACGCTTTGGAAAAATGAAGGAATGGAGGAGACAGAGCGCAGCGAGTTTTAAGGGAAGCGAACTCCTAGTAATATTAAAAACTGCTTCGTATGTTTTTTTGATACTGGTGCTTTAATGGAAGAATATGTTGGAACTGTCATTTCCACACTTGACTCTCCAAGCCCGAGCCAGATGAGTTTTG
>CAZGDN010000136.1:0-661 GCA_964525235.1 uncultured archaeon
AACCCGCCTTTCGCAGTGCCAGAATTGCTTTTTTCCTGTTTTTTTCCCCGAAGACTGCTGTGCCTGCCACTAAAATGTTTGCTCCTGCTTTTACCGCGAGCCCTGCTGTTTTCTGGTTGGTGTTTTTGTGGTTTGGTTGAGTGCTTTCTCTAAATCTTTTAGGTCGTACAGGCAAGTTTTTCCCTTGGTTTTTTTCTTGAAGGATTTGGCGAATACTGCGTAGAATTCTTTTCTTTTCTCGTTGTTCCATTGCACGAATTGTGCTTTTTCTTTTAGTTCTTTTAGTGTTTTTTTGGCGTTCACCCTGTTTTGCCACTTGCATTCCGCGAAGAGGATTTGTCTTGTTTTTTTGTTTAGTGCCACTATGTCGATTTCGTAAGTGTTTTGCCCTCTTGGTTTTTCCTTGGTTTTTCCCCATTGTTTTCCGATTCTCTCTGGCTTGAATGGCAGCATCCCTGGGTTGTTTTTTATTGCTTGAAGGCAGAATTTTTCAAATTTTCTTCCAAGGAAGGAGTTGAAGTTTTTGTCAAAAAAGCCCTCGACTTCAGTGAATCTCTCCTGCTCGATGTAGTCACGGTGCCTGTCAATGAAGCGAAACCAGAAGGACAGGAAATTGTCAATGATTTCATAGCGGCCCTCTTTTGACTTCTTTGGGTTGGAG
>CAZGDN010000136.1:671-1772 GCA_964525235.1 uncultured archaeon
CCCGAACTCGTTTCTGAGGATGTCAAGGTATTTGCTCACCTCGTTGGTTTTGTTGTCAAAGAATGCTGCTATTTCGCTGAGTCTTGTTTTGCTCTCAGCAATCGCGCTCAGGACTGTTCCGTATGTTTTGAAGTCCCTGCCGAACTCAATGGATAGCACGACGCGGCCCTCGTTTTGCAGTTGCGCGCTTTTGGAGACCACGAGTTTTTTAATGTTCTCCGTGGCGTTGAGCCTTGGGTCAACTAATTTGAAGTAGTAGGGCACGCCTCCGAAGACAGCCCATAGCTTGAAGAATTCTTCAAGGGAGAATGGCAGGCCCTGGAACAGGTCTTTCACTGGAAGTGCCCTTAACTGGATTTCGTGGGTGCGCCGCCCGTAGAGTGGGGATGCAGAGCTTGTGAAAACCTTGTTGAGCAGGGAGTAACTGGAGCCGGCGACTGCTATTTTTACAAATTTTTTGCCAAGCATTCTCTTATCAACGAGCTGTTGTAGTTCCCCGTAGACAGACTTGTCCACTTTCATAAAATTCTGGAATTCGTCAAGAATCACTGGCTTTCTGTTCTCAAGCAAGTATTCAACTGCGTCAGTAAAGCGCTTGAATCCAGGGAGTGAGTGTTCTTCGCAGATTCTTTCAGTGATCCACTGCAGGGACTTGTTGGGCCAGACAAAGAGGTATGCGGCGTTGGGTAGGGCCTTTAGTAAGAGTGCTGTTTTTCCAATTCTCCGCCTTCCCCTTACAACCAGGAAAAAGTCTCCTCTTTGCATTTCCTGGATTTCCCTGATTTCATCAACCCGGTCCAAAAACTTTATGTTTGCCATACATACTGTATTCTATACATAGTTTTTTTAAATGTGTGTTTTTGCCTGGCTGTGAATTTGCTAAGGGTGCTTTGTGGCTGCTGGGCTTTTAAGAATTTGTGCCGGGCTGGAATCGCTTGCCCTGGTGTTGCTTTTTTCCTGTTTTTTTCCCCGAAGACCGCTGAGCCTGCCACCAAAATGTTTGCTCCTGCTTTCACCGCGAGCCCTGCTGTTCTTGGGTTGATTTCTGTGGGTTGCATTGTGCCAGTTTTTGGCTTTTAGTCTTTCAATAGCCATTTGTTG
>CAZGDN010000137.1:0-1768 GCA_964525235.1 uncultured archaeon
CCCCTTGCTTTGAGGAAATCCAAGATTGCAGTAAGCCGTGAGGCCCTCTCAGGGCCCCTTCCGGTGTAGAGCTCAAGGAATTTATCAGAGTAAACCACTTTCATTTTTACCACCTAACGTTTTTGTAGTTGCATTGTGAACATTAAAAGAGCAGACAACCTATTCATCGCCTTAAAACCTTTAAAATTGATTGTATCACAAGTTATTTTAATTGGTTTTGCTTTTTTTGAAATAGCGATTACTAATAGCGATTACTATTACTACTATTAGTGAAAGTATAAACCCATTAACACATGGAGTGCGCTTGACAGTCAAGTTCCCCCCTGACTCTATTAGTGAAAAGTATAAACCCATTAATGCCCCAATAAAATGCGAAAACAATCAAAAATGATTATTATATGCGAATTTTCGTTTTAGGTAAACCTTTTGTTTGTAATTGGGGCAATAAATTTCTCTATTCCATATTTCTTTATATCGTTCAAATAACGAAGCCTTATTCTCAGACATCTGACACACTCCACACCCTGAAGGGCGTGGGTTCCCTTCAGGATGCATAGTCCAGCGTGCGCTGGTGTATGTCAACCTGGCGCCTCACATACCACCGCGTTCTATCGAGGTCTACATCGCCAGTTGTCCGATAGAACTTTCCCCCAGACCACTTGCGGTTCGCTCTCATCTCACAGCTTAAAAGCTGTAGGTTTCCCGCTCACACTCTCTAATTAATCATCAGCGCATTCCCGTACTGCTTCTTAAACCTGCGAACCAGCCTCACAGCTAAAGCTTTCGGGTTGTTGCCGGAATCGCATTTTTGCAATGCCTTGAAGTAATCCTGTTTTTCCTTCGTCTTGATGTCAATCATTGCATAGCCGTGCGAGTGCAAAACAAAATTCATTACAAGCCTTCCAATCCTGCCGTTGCCGTCCTGGAAAGGATGAATCTGCTCAAGCTTCCAATGCGCCCAAGCAGCCAATTCAAGCGGGTGCAACTCCTTCTCTCTTTCCTTAAATTCCTTGAAGTAAAAGCGCATTTCCAGGGGAACAGCTTCAGGCAAAACAGTCTTGCACTTAGAACCACGAATCCTGTTCTGCTTGGTCTTATACTTTCCCGCGATGTACGGTTTGGTTTGCTCAAAATAAATCTTGTGAACCTTTAAGAGAAAGGCTTCGTCAAACTTTCCAGCATAGGATTTGACGAATTCCAGTGCCTTGCCCGCGCTCTTCGCTTCAAGCACATCACCCAAAGGCCTGTTCGGAGCAATATCCTCATCCAACAACAACTCAACTTCCTTTGGCGTTAAAGTCGAGCCCTCAATCGAATTAGTGTTGTAAACAAACGCCATCAAAAAATCATCATCAAACTGCCCCTGAACAGTTTTATTCTGCTTAGAATATCTTTTCTGAAAATCAGAATTAATCGAATCAATTTCATTAGCCTCTTCCCTTGAAAGAAAATGAAATCCTTCTGTTTTCACTCTCTCTTTTTCAATTTCTTTTTCGAAATTAGACATAAGCAGTTGAAGCTTTTTCTCAGAGGGCTTTTCCTTGCCTAGGTATTTTCTTTTTTGCTCACGCCTGCCGCCGGCTAACTTAACGTTCTCAACCAAGTAATAGTAAGTACTGTTTCCTTTCTTTTGTTTTGCAAGATAAGCCATACAATATTTATTACTCAAATAACCTTAAAAACAGATGTGTAATAACAGAAATGAGTAATAATTGCGGGGTAGCAGATTCGAACTGCTGAAGGCACTAAGCCACAAGGCCCTCAACCT
>CAZGDN010000138.1:0-1738 GCA_964525235.1 uncultured archaeon
AATGGAACAACGAGAAAAGAAAAGAACACTACGCAATATTCGCAAAATCATTCAAAAAACGCGCAAAAGAAAAAAACACGCACTGCTTTGACCTAAAGGACTTGGAGAAAGCCTTCAAGAAATGAAAAACGAAAACCCAAAAATTGACACTCAAAAACCAATTATTTGATTTCACAAACACCGATTATTTGAAACTCTAAGGGGCTATGCTGAAAAATCAATTGACAGCACCACCCAAAAACCGCAGTTCAAGCTGATCCCACCAAAAATCAAAGAACAAGGCCTGCTGTAGGACCGCTGCCAGCAAGCCCGCAGGCAAAAAAACCGGCGCTTTACGGGAAAGAACACAAAAAAACAAAAAAACAACACCCGAAAAAAATCACCGAGCAATGAATGCGAGGTTCCAAAAAGAGTGCCCCCAAAGCCAAAATTGAATATTAAATTTTAAACTTAATAATTATGTTATTAAACATTATGTTATACAGCATAATTTAGAATGTTATTTTGGTGGTGCGATGGAATTTGTGAACAGGGAGAAGGAGATTGAATTTTTGGAAGAGTCCTATAAAGAAAAAAAACCGCAACTAATAATAGTCTATGGGCGCAGACGTGTTGGAAAGAGCTATATTCTCACCCACTTTAAAAAAGCAAAGCCGGGCATTTATTACCTGTGCTCCAAGGGAAACGAGACAGAACAAATAAGGTTTTTGTCCAAGGGATTCGGCGAATTCTTTAAAGATGATGCCCTCCTTTTAAACCCTTTCAATGACTGGCACTCGCTTTTCTTGTACATCTACGGGAAAACGAGGAATAGGAAGGTTGTTTGGATAGTGGATGAGTTCCCCTTTTTGGTCAACTCGAATCCAGCAATAAGCTCGGTCTTTCAAAAATACTGGGACGAGTACCTCTCCAAAACAAAGACAATGCTTGTCTTATGCGGTTCAAGCATTTCTATGATGGAGTCGGAAACGCTTGCCTATAAAGCGCCTTTGTATGGCAGAAGAACCGGGCAATGGAAGGTCGAACCATTAAAATTCAAGGACGTGGCAAAATTCTTTCCACACAAAAACATTGAGGAAATGATTAGTGTTTACTCCATCACCGGGGGTGTCCCATTCTACCTAGTTGAATTAGACCTTGAAAAGAGTGCGATTGAAAACATTAAGGAAAGAATTGCAAGAAAGGGAAAGGTTTTGTATGAAGAGGGGGATTTTCTCATAAAAGAGGAACTCAGAGAGCCCGCGACCTACTTCTCAATATTAAACGCAATCGCATCAGGCAAAACAAAGCAAGCCGAAATAGCAAACGCCATAAGAATGCCTGCAACCGCAATCCCAAGATACCTAAATAACCTAATAAGGCTCGGCCTCATCGAAAGGGAAACCCCAGTAACAGAAAAACCAAGGACAAAAAAGGGGCTTTACAAAATCAACGACAACTTTTTGCACTTCTGGTTCAAGTTCATCTACCCAAACAAGGGAAACATCGAAGAAGAAAACAAAAAAGCAATTGAAAAAGCCTTGAAGGAGTTCAATTCATTTATTGGAAAAGCCTTTGAACAAATTGCAATAGAGGCCCTAGAATATTTAATGCCGTTCAACGCGGAAAAAACCGGCAGGTGGTGGGGTGCATACAGGGACAAAACAAGCCAAAGAAAACCAATAGAAATAGACATCGTCGCATTAAACGAAAAAACAAAAGAAATCCTCTTCGCAGAATGCAAGTGGAAAAAAGGAGT
>CAZGDN010000139.1:0-1692 GCA_964525235.1 uncultured archaeon
AGGACTATTCAATTGAACAACTCGAAGAAGCACTGGAAGAAGTGAAAGCAGACGCGCTGGCAATACACCTAAATGCAGCACAGGAAGCACTACAGCCAGGCGGAACACCCGACTTTAGAACAGCGCTTGAAAAAATCAACGAAGTTTCAAAAAAACTAAGCAAGCCGGTTTACGTGAAAGAGGTAGGGCACGGCATTGGGTGGATTGTTGCAAGAAAACTGGCAAAAACAGGCATTAAAGCAATAGATGTTCAGGGCGCTGGCGGGACGAGCTGGGCTGGCATTGAATCGCTGCGTGGGAACAGGGGAATAGGCAAGACATTCTGGGACATTGGCATTCCAACCGCGGTAAGCATTTTCGAGTGCAGAAAAGAATTCAAAGGCCCAATAATTGCCTCGGGCGGCATTAGAAGTGGGCTGGATGTAGTAAAGGGAATAATCCTCGGGGCAGACCTGGGTGGAATAGCACTACCAGTACTAAAAGCACAAGCAAAGGCTGGAGAAAAAGGGGTTGGAAAATACCTCCAGAGAATAATCGATGAAATCCGCATTGCAATGTTCCTGCTGAACGCGAAAAAGATTGCAGACTTAAAGAAAAAGAAAAGGTAAAGTATACATAACTATTTTATGCTCTTTGCCCTGATAACCGGCAGGCCCTGTTGCTCAAGCAGTGCGAGGATCCTTTGCTTTTCAGAGCCAAGGCCTTTGTACTCAACAATTATTTCCTCCACTTTTTCCAGTGAAGCACTAACTGCTTTTTCAAGCATTTCAAGGTTGAAATTTGGAAGATTGTATTTCGGGCACATGTGGGAAAAAGCATGCTCCGTGAAAAGGGCAATCTTTGTAAACCTTGGATTGTAGTGCAGGCCACCGAGCCCAATCGCAGCCCTGCACTCTGGAAAAGCGGTTTTTTCCACTATTGTTTCCGCTACTGCCAACCCCGCTTTCTCATCCCTCCACTGTGGCTCTGTGCTCCCAATTTCAATAAAACAACAAGGCGTCTCGAGGAAAGGACCATGGTGGGTTGCCTCGTACGAAACCTCGTACTCAAGGTCAAGTTGCTCCTGCTTTTCCTTCAATCCAATGAGATAACTTTTCATGAGTGCTGCTGAGCTCAAGCCAAGCTCTCTGCTCACTCCACCAAGCTCTGCTTTTCCCCAGTTTCCAACAGGGTGCACACTCAAAGTGGGCTTCCCGGACTTGGAAGAATGCCGCGAGGCAAAAATTATGAACTCCGCATTCAACTCGTCAAGGTGCTCTGAGAAAACGTGCAGGGAATCAATCAGGATTAAACGCAGGCCCGATTTTTTGGACTCGTAAAAAGGGTTTTCCCTGTAAGAATGCCCTGTTTCCACAAAGTCAAAGTTTTCCAGCAAGCGCGAATAAATATTCATTCCGCCGATGTCCTCTTTTGAAACAACGACCGTCTTCTTTTCCTTCGGCGCTCGGGCTTCTTTTCTCTCTAATAAAGCAACTTCCCCCATTCAGTGAAGAAAACAGCAAAACAATTAAACAATTAGTGTTTATTTGGAAAACCAAACACAACAATTAAATATAAGCCATGGGGGTATATTTACTGATTACATAAATTGGTTGCGGAAGGAGTGAGATTATGAAAAAGATTACACTTGCTTTTTTTTTAATAATATGTTTGGATTTGAGCATTGCTTCAACAAATCAAGCATCCTGTTCG
>CAZGDN010000140.1:0-1650 GCA_964525235.1 uncultured archaeon
AGCCTTTTTTAATTATACCTTTTTTTATTTGACTTGCAACTGTTTTTTCAATAGCTTTTTTTAATATTGTTCTACCAGCCAGCCCTCCAGCCGCAGTTCCACCACCAGGCATTACAAAACTACCAATAGCTGCTCCCATCGCAGCCTCAACCATAGAAGGCACAAGTTCGCCTAATGTTCCTTGCGCCCAATCAATGGCTCCGCCTATGCCTGCCTCTCCAGTATAGACATCTTTGAATGTATGTTTTTTAGGATACTTTTCTGCTTCCTTGATATTTCTTTCATACCCTTCAAAGCCCCATTTTTGTACGGGGTCTATACCAATCGCTGAACCAGCAAGTCCGACTGCACCATAACCCATAGCCTGAGTCTGTTGGATGCCCCTTTTTAATCCGGTTATTACGTCACCTGATGTTTCTTCTGGTTCGACTTTTTGAGTAGAATACGAATTTAACCACTTATTATAACTGGCATCCTCTTCCGGGGTATATTTAGATACAGCTCCAGCCATGCCGCCTGATTGTTTTGGGGGTTGAACTTTGGGCTGCGAAGTCATGCCGGATAAAAATCTCTGGTAACTGTCCTCTTCTTCTTGGGTGTAGTTTGCCATTATCTCTCTCTTTTAATTAAAGACTGATGCTCTCCGGTTCTTTTTTACAAAAGAAGTTAACTTCTCACCTGCTGGCTTACCAAACGATTTCATGAAAGAATTATAAATATCTTTAGTTGGAGTCAATCTTTCCTCTAAATTAAAATCCGTAGCGGGCTTGATATATTTGTTATTCCTATATGCTGACCGGCTGTTTTGTTTTGAGCCGTATGAATAGTCGGGTTGTGCTTGTGGAGGCTGTACTGCTTGCATCCCTTGTGGTTGAGTGTCTCTGGGTCTATTTGTAAAAACTCGGTTGCCGTCCTTGTCAACAGTCTCATATATGTCTTGGACTGGTCTGCCTTGACCCGCTGCTGGCATCCCTTTAGTCTTTGACATTTCTGATTGCTCGCTAAGAAAACGATCTTGATTTTTCATAAATTCAGAAATATCTCTGGGATTCATTGGTTCTTTCCCAGGAAGAAAATCACCGAACTCGTCTGTTTCACCAGAAAGAAGCTTATTGTATCTTTCTCTGTTTGCTTGCTCAGTGGCTTGCCTAAAATCTCTGTCACTTATTCTTCTCGTTTCTCCGGACTTCTGCTGGAACTTAGATTTATCAAATCCAAGTTGTTCGCCAAATCTGCCAGTGACTGCATCTTGCCTATATCCAACTTGCTCCATGCCGCCTTTATTTTTTAACTCTTGAAGCTTAAGATCGTTTTCACTTTGTTTGTCTAATGTTTCAAGACTTCTTCTCTGGGTGTCCTGCTTATTCAACTCTTCGCCTGAAACAAAAGAAGCACCTCTAAATTTACCATCTCTTGTGCTATTCTTTATCCTTCTTGCCTCTAATTGCTGCCACTTTCTTTGCATCTGACTCATATTTGACTCCTATTTTGTTTCATCATAACTATGTGTTTCACTATAATTATTACCATAAGAATAATTTTCCCCTGCACTTGCAGACGCATTAACCGCGTTCATGGCTGATGCCCCAAGTTGAGCATTTACGTTCATTATGCCCTCTAATCCTTTTTCCTGCAAGGCTTTTAATGCAA
>CAZGDN010000141.1:0-1647 GCA_964525235.1 uncultured archaeon
GAGGAGTCTCTGGATTTCGTTTACTTCAAGCGAGCAGTCCGCGTCCATTGAGAGAATTATTTCGCCCTTGGCTTTGTCATAGGCCTCTCTTAAAGCTGCTCCAATTCCTTCGAGTTTTTTTCTTCTGATTACCCTGACTTCGGGGAATTCTCTTTTCATTTTTTCGGCTATTTCCCAGGTTTTATCTGGTGAGTCATCATCAACAACGATTATTTCTCCTGAGAGCTTTTTTTTATTTAAAAAAGCATGCAGTTCCGGCACAAGCCTTTTGATATTTTCGCTCTCATTATAGGTTGGGAGTATTAGTGAGAGGTAAACCATAATACCAAGAGTGGAATAAAAATTTAAAAACCCCTTGCAGGCTCTTCTTACTAAACAATTGGTGTTACAATGGTCAGCAGAGTTCCTATTGGTGATTTCAGGGTTGGAGCAAGGGAACGCGAGTTAGTGAAAAGAGTACTTGACAGCAATAGGCTTTCGGAATGGAAAACCGTTGAGGAATTCGAGGAAAAGTTTGCCAAATACGAGGAAAGAAACAGGGCAATTGCGTTCAACTCCGGCACTTCAGCGGAAATGTGCGTTTTTGAGGCATTGAAGCACTATAAGGGATTTGAGGCAGGAAACACGGTTCTAACCAATCCCCTGACTTTTGCAGCAACCGTCAATGCAATAAAGTTAACAGGCCTTGAACCGGAATTTGTTGACATCGACCTTAGCACCCTGAACCTATCAGTCGAGGGGATAAAGGAATTCTTTGAATCCGAAAAAAACCAAGAAAACTGCAGGGCAATCACGCCGGTTTTTCTGATGGGCTTGACTGCCAATGTTTCTGGAATGGAAAAAATTGCAAGAGCAAACAAGCAAGTCTTGTTCAGTGACTGCGCCCAAGCGCATGGCGCGACCCACAACGGAAAAAAGATTGGCTCGTTCGGCGAGCTAAGCGCGTTCTCTTTTTACATCTCTCACAATGTCCAAGCTGGAGAAATGGGCGCGATTGCAACAGACGATTTTGAACTGGCTAAAATTTTGGGCAAATTAAAGTCTTACGGAAAAAATGGGTCGCAGCGTGATCCGTCCCCCGAATTTCTGAATTTAATTAGGCGAAAAGGCATTGGCTTGGAGGATGTTGATGCCCGTTTTACAATGGAATTCATTGGATTCAACTTCAGGACAACCGAGTTAACAGCAGCAATTGGGCTCGCGCAGCTAGAGAAAGCCGATGAAACAAAGAAGAAAAGGCAGGAAAACGTGAAGTTTTTGCGGGATGGTCTGGAAAAGCACTCCGGCTTGTTAAGGCTGCCGCCTGTTTCCAGTGAAAACGATTACCTGGGCTTTCCGGTAATAATCGAAGAACCAGAAAAGATCAGCAGGCAAAAGCTGCGCGATGAACTGGAAAAGAGGGGAATTGAAACAAGGCCATTGTTTGGCTGCATTCCCTTTCACCAGCCTCAGTTTGTTTACAAGAAAAAAGAGTACGAGGGAAAGCTTCCAAATGCGTTGAAAGCAGGAGAACACGGTTTTTATTTTGGCTGCCACCAGTACCTCTCGGAAGAAGACCTTGAAGGAATTGTTAAAGCATTCCATAAAGCCCTCAGTGGCCTCTGATTTTCTCACGCCAGAATTCAAGAGTGTCCCGCAGGCTTTCCT
>CAZGDN010000142.1:0-1646 GCA_964525235.1 uncultured archaeon
CAAAGTAAGCCTGGACGACACATACATCGAAAACGCGTGAAAAACCACAACAACAGGGGGGAGAAAACCCCTTTTTTTACTTTCCTTCAATGCTATTGCGCTAGTGGCATTTGGGAAGAGCGAGTGAGAAGATATGAGTTTTGTGATTGGAGGACTGCAAAGGGGAGTCAGCCCGCTTATTGCAACAATTCTATTGCTTTTATTAGTCAGCACGCTGGGAGTAATATTCGCGTCATGGGCTCGTGGTTTCTGGAACAGGCAACAGCAACCAATTGACACTATTTCTCAGGAAACGGTTGAGTGTAGCAGTGCGTCGTTTATGGTGAGACCAGACGAAAAACACTGCTTTTATTATAGCGCAAGCGGCCAAGCCAAGGTCATAGTTGAAAACAGTGGTGATACTGATTTAAACACTTTCAGGGTTACTTCTCTGTGGGCGGATGGCACTTCTGACCTCAACACTGTCACGCTTGACTTGGAAGAGCACCAGACAGGCGTTGCCTGGACAAAGGCAAAGGCGTCAAAAGAAATGCCTGTGAAGATAAGGATTGACTCAGTTGACTGCCCCGCACTTTATACTATAATAAAAACTGGGAGAGAATGCAAGGTGGAGTGAAATGATGAAAGAAAAGGGAGTGAGCCCGGTGATTGCTGCAATCCTCTTGATAGTGGTCACTGTGAGTATTGGTGTCCTGTATTCCTCGTGGGTGCAAACATATTACACGAATCAGATTTCAAAGCAGGCAGAGATTTCAGACGAGCAGATTGAGTGCTCGGAGGCTGGCTTTCAAATCAACTCTTGCAGCTTTGACGCTGGTGATACAAACATTGCAACAATCCAGCTCGAGAACACTGGTTACTTGGACTTGAACTCGTTCACAGTGGTAGCAGAGTACAGCAGTGGCGAGTCAGATATTAATATTTGCAGCATAAACCTCGAGGAAAGCTCTTATGGCAACGTTTACATTCAACTCGAAGCAGGCCAGAGCCCGAGCAAGATAAAGGTTGTATCCAGGGATTGCAAGATGCTAGAGGACTCGACAACCGACTGCTCTTGAGAGCGGGATGCGAATGGTTGAATTAACGCCAGTGGGGAAAATATCAATTGCTGTAGTGGCAGGGCTTGTGTTCTATTTCTTTGTGTTACCCCTGCTGGCGGGAATTCTTTTCCCGCAGGAAAAAGTTGAGAGGTCAAGTGAAATAAAGCTTGTTGCATTCCTTAAAACCTTTGACTTTGAATCAGCGAGGCTCCAGGAAACCCTGAGGGCACTTGAAGCAGACAAGAACATGCAGCATGCAATCAGGCTGGATGTAATAAACATTGACGCAGAACCAGGAAAAATGAGCCAAAACAGCATATCAAGAGAGGAAGTACCATGCTTCATTCTCGGAAACAAGAAGTACACTGGCTGGCACTCCCCTGAGTGGTTCAAGGAAAGGATAACAAGCTTGATGGACCTGGCGGACAAGAAAAAGAAGGAAAAAAAGCCAGCCCAGTGAGGAGCGATAACCGTTTTTGTCGGCAAAACTCTTTAAAGAAGAAAAATGGGGGATCTTTAACTCTGCTCCACTTTCAATTTATCAGGCCCTGTAGAAATGAGTTAAAGGGCTTTTTTTGCTTTCATAAAACAGCTTGCCTTTGTCAA
>CAZGDN010000143.1:0-1624 GCA_964525235.1 uncultured archaeon
GCTGTTACACCCAGTGAAGAACAAAGACAAGAGCACAGTGAAAAGGGAATACCTGGCTTGTGCTCCTCTGAGCAGGAGTGCAGGGAATACTGCATGGAGCATGACGATGAGTGCAGGGCGTTTTGCGCTCAAAATCACGAAAGCCAGGTCTGTTTGGGAATGGCCGGGGGTGTGCTTGGCGATGCAGATGAAAAATATTGTCATTCCTGGCAAGTGCTCTGGCTTGGTTGAATGCGGTGCATTCTGTTCACAAAGCCCTGAGAGCTGTGGGGAGTTTTGTGCCACTAACCCAAGCAGTCCCATTTGCAGGATGGGGCCGGGGAAGTCAGGGGGAGAACAGCAAGGGCAACCGCCTGTTTTAAGGATTTCAACAATGTTCATCGACCTTGACAAGGTGCAAATGATTTCAAAGTTCAGGAGCTGCCAGGGGCACTTGGTTGTGCCAGGTGATGGAAGCGAACCCAAGAGCACGATGAAGCACTACTTTAAGGTAAAACCTGAGTTTCTTGGAACAGATGACAAGGTTGCAGTATATGCTCCTTTTAAGGGATACATTTTTGACCTTGCCACTGACAGATGCCGCAGGTCAACAGGGCCTTGCTATGGCGGGGGCGAGATTGGAATACTGCCCACTGAGAGCAGGGACAATTTCAGGCCAGAGGACACCTGGACGTTTTCGGTTATTCACATAAAACCGCTTGCCAGTCTGAAACCCAATGATATAGTTGAACAAGGGCAGCTCATTGGGTACGGTGACTTTGTAGGAGGGGATGAGAGTTATAACACTGTTGATTTTGTTATATCAAAGCAAACAGAGGAACACAGGGTAATAGATGGGTACAGCTCGCCTTATGCTGCCCTTGACTCGATATTCAACTACTTGGACAACAATGTCTGGGCTGAATTCAAAGCGCATGGCATTAATTCAAAAGAAGAACTCTTTTTTTCAAAAGAATACAGGCAGGCTCACGAGTGCCGCTACGAGGGAAGCGGTCCATACTTTTGGTCAGGCTACCAGAATGACCCCGGCGAATGGGTTGAACTCCACTGAGCTTTTTTTTGGCTCTTTTGATTGAAAAACCCACTTTTTGTACACCGTATTGCTGCATTAAGGGAATCTGGGTCTTCGCGCCCAAGGCTTACTTTTTTTAAGCTTTTTTTTAAAGAATTATTACAGTGGAGTTTATGGGTTTCCTTAAAATTCTTCAAAGGGAGAAGAAAACGCACTCGCTTGGGGTTTGCATTCCCTCGCATGAAAAGGAAAGAATAGACCTTGAAATAGCTGAGGTTCAGTCAAGGGCTGAAGAAGAAGCAAAGAAGAATGGTGTTGAAGACAGTGCCTTTGAATTGGATGGCTACTACGAAGTAATGGGCACTGCAATGCTGAGCGGCAGGGTCATTAAAGGAAGCATTACAAAAAAGAAAAAAGTTTCGTTGAACGACAAAGAGTACAAAATAAAAGAAATCCAGAGAGCACAACAGGCCGTGAACAAGTTAAGCGAGGGCGAGCGCGGTGCAATCTTCCTAAAGGGCCGCGGTCTCTTAGTGCAAAGCGGTCAAGTGATTGAAATAAAGTGAAAAAACAACACGCATTTTAAATTTTAATTCCATTCTTTAAAAGAGT
>CAZGDN010000144.1:0-1603 GCA_964525235.1 uncultured archaeon
TCCTGTTTTTTTCTCGCTGCGCGGTTTTTTGCTTTGAATGGAAAGTCTTTAATTGTTTTTAGGGCTATTTTTTGCATGAAGAGGGAATTGGTGCTGGTTGGCTTTTTGTTGCTGGGCTTGATTTTTTTCTTTATTGATTTCAGCAAGCTGTTCGCTGTCCTTTCAAGGACTAACCTGTTTTTCTTTTTCCTTGCAGTGCTGGCTGGGGTGCCTGCTGTCTTGACGCGGAGCGCGAAGTGGCACTTGATGCTGGCAGAGCAGGGTTTTGACTTTCCTTTTCTGAGGATTTTCAAGTATTATTTTATTGGCATTGGCTTGGGTTCTTTTACTCCTGGGCGCCTGGGTGACTTTGCGAAGGCAGTTTTTGTGAACAAAAAGATTGGTTCTTTGAGTGTTTCTTTTTCGTCTGTGCTTGTGGACAGGATTGTTGACCTGAGCGTGCTTGTGTTTCTTGGGATTGTTTCCTCTGTTGTTTTTGTTTACTTGTTTGGCGTGGCAGTTGTTTCCGTTCCACTGATTTTGTTGCTCTTGTTTGCTCTTCTCGCCGGCTTTTACCTCTTGTTCAACAGGAATTTGCTGAAGCGCTTTCTGAAGCCGTTTTACCGCGTGCTTGTGCCAGAGAGGTTCAAGGGAAAACTGGCTTCTGGCTTTGACTTGTTTCTTTCCTCCACGCAAGCGCTTTTGAGGAAGCCAAAGCTTTTGGGTTTCTCTCTTGCTTTGAGCTTTTTTTCCTGGCTGTTCACTGCTCTTACTTTTTACTTACTGGCTCTTTCCCTCAACCTTAACCTCTCGCCCTTGTTTTTGCTTTTGACCATGACTCTTTCAACCATTGTTTTGCTGTTGCCCTTGAGTGTTTCTGGTGTTGGCACTCGTGATGCCTTGATGATTTTTTTGTTTTCGTTTAAGGGCATTTCGCCCGAGAGCGCTGTTGCTTTTTCTTTCCTGGTGTTGTTTTCCTCGCTTTTAATCTCGTTGGTTGGGGTTTCGTTTATTGCCACTGAGAAACTCGAGTTAAAAGGATTGCTTGGTGAAAAGAGTTGAACCGCGTTGAATTCCTTTTGTCTGCTGCAAGGGGCAAAACCCTGGATGTTGGCTTTAACCCGAGTGACACTGCACTGCATGATTCTCTGCTCGAAAAGCTTGGTCAAAGGAACGTTGTTGGTTTTGATGTGGAGGCCAGGGAATTCAAGCCCAATGTTTTAAGAGCCAGCGCTGAGGCGATGCCTTTCAGGAATGAGTGCTTTGATTCAATTGTTGCCGGCGAGCTGATTGAGCACTTGCACCACCCGGAACTCTTTGTCCGGGAGTGCCAGCGTGTTCTCAGGGAAAACGGCGTTCTCGCGCTGTCAACGCCGAACAGGGAGAGCTGGTTGAATCGCTTAACTCATTCCTACGAGGCCCCACTGCATTTTTCCCTTTTTTCCATCCAAGAGCTCTCTTCGCTCCTCGAATCAAACTCTTTCAAAGTCCTGGCCCTGAAAATGTTCCCTTACACGCTGGAGTCCAGCGAGGGCTCGCACCACAAGTGGTTTTTTCCAGTGAGAAGGCTTGTTCACGCTGTCATGCCTTCCGGGTTAAGGGAGAACATTGCGTTGATTGCAAG
>CAZGDN010000145.1:0-1590 GCA_964525235.1 uncultured archaeon
TACCTTTTTTTACTGCTTTTCATGTTGGGGCAGAACACATGGAGTGCACGGGGGCGGGTTCGAACCGCCGAACGCACTAAGCGACGAGATCTTGAGTCTCGCGGGTTTGGCCACTTCCCTACCCGTGCAGGTTTTTAGGCAGACTCTCTGCCTCTTGCCTTATTGAATTAGTATCTATTTGTATTGCACAGTTTTATTTAATGTTTTTGGTGTGAGAGAGCACTCTGCTGCAGGAGAGGCAGTATGCTGGAAAGAAAAGGTTATTAAAACGAAATCCAAATAATTATTTTTCAGAAAGAGAAGGTGGTGTGGTGACACACTCCCACGACTAAAGTCGTGCGATTCTTATTGGAGTAAGGTTTTTATGAAAAAACCAAACAATAAAAAAACTACTACGACTTTACCCCCAGCTAAAGCTGGGGGCTTCGGTCGTGGAAGTGTGAAGCAGCACTGGATTTTCTTGTTGCTTTTGGCTATAACGTTATCCTGCGGGTTTTATATCTTAACACTTCAAAGCCATCAAGGTGCTCCAAAGAAAACAGGGGAGAATCTTGTCACTAGTACTGAGGCTCACGAAAAAGCACCAGAAGCATTAAAACCACGACAACAAACAGAACAAAAAGAGTTTGAAAGAAATTATCCTCCAAAGATAAAAACTGCTTTTGTCAGGAATTTTGGGATGGTTCCACCCTGGCAGCAAAGGCAGGATTTGTTAAATGAAAACCTTCAGGCCAAGGAAAGGCTGAACATCAACACCTACCACACCTTCACCTGCTACTTGTATGAAAACGGAAAGTTCAGATCGTGCGACCCACATCCAGAACAGATGTATGAAGCCATTGGCAATGAAATATTAGCTGCCAAAAAGGCAGGCCTTGCCATTGATTTAGGGGTGTCATGGAGTCCAGGACCAGGCGTTAAGCTTGCAGACAGGAAAGATCTTGAAAGATTCTTGGAGGAATACAAGAAAATCCTGGTTAAGGATGCAGAGTTTGCAGAGAGGTATAAAGTGGAATTTTTTTCCTTAAACGAGCCTGACCACCTAATCGAAGTGCAGCCATTCCACACATCAGAGGAGGGCAAAATTGCAATTGTAAACGGGTACAAAGAGGATGTTGTTCCAAGAATAAGAGCTGTCTATAACGGCAAGGTATACTATCAAATTGGTGATGCTGGCGTGTGGGATTTTACAAAGCTTGACGTTTCTGGTCTGGATTTTTTTGGAGTGCTTATTGGTGGAAGCTGCAATTTTGATGACTTTAGGAGCATGGCGGATAGGGTTTTTGCCAGGGCTGAAAGCCTGTCAGAAAAATCTGGTTTGCCATGGGTTATTTCTGAATTATGGATTAATAAAAGATATGATGAAATGGCTTTCTGTGACTTGAAGGGCAAGCGGAAGCCATATTACCAATATGTCTTCGAGAAGGCAAAATCCAGTAAAGATTTAATGGGAATTATGGTTGATACCTGGAATGTGGACGAACCGGGGTTTGAAACATCTGTTAAGGACACTCCAGCAGAACAAGCTATTCGAGACTCTTTTAAAGAATGGAATTAAAATTTAAAATGCGTGTTGTTTTTTCACTTTAT
>CAZGDN010000146.1:0-1582 GCA_964525235.1 uncultured archaeon
ACTCCGAGAATAAGTGAAGGTGAGCACGAAATCGTAGGAAATGCTGCCCTCGTCATTCAAGTCAGGGGTCTGCGGTGCTTCCTTGTCAATCCTTATAAGCTTTGATTTAATGGCTTCAGTGTTTCCAGCGAGGTCAACAGAGTAATAGCGGATATATTGCTGGCAGGTAGTGGAGCACGTTACATCAAAAGAAGTTCCGCTTGCAGTTGGAGAACAAGAATCGTTCAGGTCAATGCAGTAATAGGTCTGCGTGTCCGTTAAATCGGTTGCTGTGAGTGTAACGTGAATATCTGTAGTCTGCCAGTCTGAGTTAGCATCATCGGTTGTAACAGGTGGAACCACGTCCATGAGGTAAGGCCCGTAATGTCTTGTGCCCCCGGCATTCAGGTTGTTGTCGGCATTGGCTGCAATAACGTGAAAGTACCAGTTGCCATCGCTTGTTGCCACAAGTGTTATTGTGTTGCCATCCCACTGAGTATCACTTGTTGTAACGGTTGTACCAGAAACCTGGTTCCAAGCATAATAGAAATTGTTTGCGTCGCTTGTTGCAGTGAACTGTACATTTGCATCACTGCTCCAGGCGTTCTCTGTGTGATCTGAGTTTATGTCGGGGTCGTTCGGCAGGGTAAAGGCACACTTTTGGGCAGAGAAAACAGTGTAAATGCCGGCATACGCCCTCACTTTATAGCAGTACTGCTGGTTTGGGGCGAGAGAAGAGTGAACGAACTGCGTTCCTGTGCCGGAGTAAAGGCTTTGAGACACAGGGCTTGTTTCCACCAATTGAAAGGAAACATCCGAGGGATTGCCATTTGAGTCCCAGGAAAGAGTGAGTTGAGTGTTCGAGTCAACTGTTGCACTTAGTGAAGCAGGCACCCTTAAAACGCCAGCTGTTGCAGGAAAACCAATTGTAAGAGAATAGTTAGCGCTTGAGCCAGTGGTTGAGCCACTGGGCTCTTCCCCTGCATCGTAAACAGAGTAGTTCTCAGAAGAGCCAGCCGAGCTTGGCTCAATCACAATGTTTGGAATCGAATAGTTTTCGCTTGAGTAAGCGGGAAAAACAACAGGCAAGACTAGCACTAACAAGAAAACAACGAGTACTCTAAGTGCTCTCTTCTCGCAATCCATCCAGCCCACTAACCGAAACGGTTTCACTTTCAATAGATTAATCTATTAATTCTTATTCTATTAAACCACTGATTAATATAAATGTTTCTGAATGTTTTGCACGAGAGCAAAAAATCGTACACCAATCCTTAAACACATGCAATGACAAGATTCAGAGCAGTTAATTTGACTTTCAGGATGCCGCTTTCCTGAAAACCCAAAACACCCATCTTTCAAAATTTCTGTGGGCTCGTGTTGTAAAAAACCTTGGCTTAAAAGTTAAGGCGTTCTCTTTGCCGCAACCAAGGTTTCATCTCCACGCTGAAGCGAAGAGCGTTCGCCATGCCAAGGTTTTTTAGTAAAGCCTGAAAGGACCCTTTTGAACTCTGCTCAAAAAAGGGGGAGTGAAAAAAGAACCCCCAATGCTGGAATTGCTAATCACAAAAACGTTCAAACAAAAGCTTTTTAAATATTAGGA
>CAZGDN010000147.1:0-1570 GCA_964525235.1 uncultured archaeon
AGCCCTAGGCGGGAATTGGACCCGCGACCTCTCGCTTACCAAGCGAGTGCTCTACCACTAAGCCACTAGGGCACAGAAAGAATTAGCGAATGTAATGTTTTTAACCCTTAACGAGTTCCTTGAGCTTCGCCAAATCCTCGAAAGCAATTTCGGTCTCTTTGCCGCTCTTCAGCTCCTTTGCCTTGAATTTGCCTTCTTTTACCTCGCGCTCGCCCAGCACTACAATGAATGGAATTCCCTTCTTGTCAGCATACTCGATGTTCTTTCCAATGCCTCTCTCAACAAGGCTCATTTCCGCGTTCACTCCAAGCGAACGGATTTTCTGGGTCAGGTCAAGTGCTTCCCTGTTCAATTCCTTGTTGACTGGAATGAGCAGCACCCTGCTTTCAGCTGGCAACTCAAGCTTTTTGTCAAGTGAATCCAGCACCCTTTCAATGCCGAGAGAAATTCCAGTGGCTGGAATGTCATTCCGGCCATACAACTCCACGAGCCTATCATAGCGGCCCCCGCCACCAACGCTTGGCCCGCTTTCAACCTTTACCTCGAAGACCATCCCGGTATAATATTCAAGACCGCGCGCCAGGCTCAAATCAACCCTCACAAACCTTTCAAGGTCCTGTTCTTTTAAGAGTTTAAGTAATTCATCAAGCATGTTAGCCCCAGTTATGTCAAATCCTTTTTCTTTTATTTTTTTAACTGCTTTTTCAAGTGAGTTCTCTTTCAGGAATGGCAGAATTTCAAGGCTGATCTTGGCTGATTCCAGCTCTTTTTCAACCCCTGCCCAGCCAATTTTTCCAGCCTTGTCGATTGCGCGAAAGCAATCGAACAATTTCTCTTTTGGCACATTGCATGCCAAAGCGAGGTTTTCAAGAACACCCCTCGAATTAATAATTATGTAGAAGTTAAGCCCGAGTTTTTGCATTATTTCAACTGTAACTGCAATTAACTCGAATTCGCATAACACACTCTTTGACCCAAAAATATCAATGTCTGCTTGGGTGAATTCCCTATAGCGTTTTGCCTGTGGCCTGTCGTACCTGTACACTCGCCCAATCTGGTACCTCTTGAACGGCATTTTCAGCTCGCGGTTTGCTGCAACCACCCTTGAAGCGGGTACTGTCAAGTCAAACCTTAACCCGAGTTCTCTCCCGCTTTTGTCTTTGAAGGAGTATATTTCGTCTTCGATTGCTGCCCCGCCAGAGCCCTTTGCTGTAAGCAGCTTTAATTCCTCCACTATTGGTGTTTCCAGCGGTGAAAAACCGTATTTTTCGAATGCTTCCCTGCACACTCTTTCAATGTATTTTTTCTTCCTCGCGCGCCCTGGCAGGAAGTCCTGCATTCCCCGAACTGTTTTATATGCCATTTTTGTTACCCCAAGGGCCGCGGCCGGGACTCGAACCCGGGCCAGGGGATCCACAGTCCCCTATGCTAACCACTACACTACCGCAGCCATTTGCAGAGCGCACGCTAAACAACTTAGAAAGAGTTTTAATCGAAATGAAGTGAATCGCCTTTTGCGCTCATAGTATTAATCGTTGCGAGCAAGCTTTTTAATTGTTTTTATTGTTCT
>CAZGDN010000148.1:0-1552 GCA_964525235.1 uncultured archaeon
CACGCATTTTGGCTTTTGCCAAAATAGCGCGCCTTTAGGCGTGGGAGTGTGTCACTCCCCTTTTTTGAGCAGAGTTCAAAAGGGTCCTTTCAGGCTTACTAAAAAACCTTGGCATGGCGAACGCTCCTCGCTTCAGCGTGGAGATGAAGCCTTGGTTGCGGCAAAGAGAACGTCTTGGCTTTTAAGCCAAGGTTTTTTACAACACGAGCCCACAGAAATTTTGAAAGATGGGTGTTTTGGGTTTTCAGGAAAGCGGCATCCTGAAAGTCAAATTAACTGCTCTGAATCTTGTCATTGCATGTGTTTAAGGATTGGTGTACGATTTTTTGCTCTCGTGCAAAACATTCAGAAACATTTATATTAATCAGTGGTTTAATAGAATAAGAATTAATAGATTGGTCTATTAAGAGAGAAACCGTTTCGGTTAGTGGGCTGGATGAATTGTGGGAAGAGAGCACTGGTCATTTTCTTGTTAGTGCTAGTCTTGCCTGTTGCTTTTCCTGCTTATTCGAGCGAAAACTATTCAATTCCAAACATTGCAATCGAGCCAAGCTCGGCTGGCTCTTCCGAGAACTACACTGTTTACGATGCAGGGGAAGAGCCCAGCGGCTCCAGGGTTGGTTCAAGCGCTAACTACTCTCTCACAGTTGGTTTTCCTGCAACAGCTGGCGTTTTAAGGGTGCCTGCTTCATTAAGTGCAACAGTTGACTCGAACACTCAACTCACTCTTTCCTGGGATTCAAACGGCAATCCCTCAGGGGTTTCCTTTCAATTGGTGGAAACAAGCCCTGTGCCTCAAAGCCTTTACTCTGGCACAGGAACGCAGTTCGTTCACTCTTCTCTCGCCCCAAACCAGCACTACTGCTATAAAGTGAGGGCGTGTGCTGGCATTTGCACTGTTTTCTCTGCCCAAAAGTGTGCTTTTACCCTGCCGAACAACCCAGACATAAACTCAGGCCACACAGAGAACGCCTGGAGCAGTGACGCAAACGTGCAGTTCACTGCAACAAGCGACGCGAACCATTTCTATTATGCCTGGGATAAATTCGCTGACACAACAGTTTACCGCACTGATGCGTGGTGGGATGGCAACACAATAACGCTTGTGGCAACAAGCGATGGCAACTGGTACTTTCACGTTATTGCAGCCAATGCTGACAACAACCTGAATGCCGGGGGCACAAGGCATTATGGGCCATACACGATGGATGTGGTTCCACCTGTTACAACCGATGATGCTAACTCAGATTGGCAGACTACAGACGTTCATGTTACTCTTACTGTAACTGATATAAGTAGCACGCAAACCCATTACTGCATTGACCTGAACGATTCTTGTTCTCCAACTGCAAGTGGGACTTCCATTGATGTAACATGTTCCACCACCTGCCAGCAATACATTCGCTATTACTCTGTGGATGCTGCGGAAAACACTGAAACCATTAAATCAAGGCTTATAAAGATTGACAAGGAGACACCGCAGACCCCTGGCTTGAGTGACGAGGGCAGCATTTCCTACGATTTCGTGCTCACCTTCACTTATTCTCGGAGT
>CAZGDN010000149.1:0-1547 GCA_964525235.1 uncultured archaeon
CGGTCTCATTGACGACGTCCGCATCTACAATTACGCGAAGAGCGCGCAGGAGATTGAAGCGGATTACAACGCCGGCGCGAAAGAGCACCTCGTGCACATTCAAGCAACAGATGCAAATCTCGTTTCATTGTGGCATCTGGATGGAAACGCATGGCAGACAACCGCGCTTGATTCAGCTGGAAGCAATAATGGAACGCTCACAAACTTTGATTTCTGGGACTTGAATTCGGGCTGGGTTGAGGGAAAGTTTGGAAACGCGTTGAGGTTTGATGGGAGCAATGATTATGTGAGCGTGCCAAATTCGAGTGACTTGTTGCTTAATGGGGATTTTTCAATAGAGTGCTGGGCAAAAAGGGCTGGCAAGGTTTCTGGAACCTGCTGTCCAGGCATTCTGAGGAAAGGGAACGCCGGAACAGCAAATGGTTATCTTGTATTTTATGCAGAGAATGAAAACAGGATTTACTTCAAAAGAAACAATGTTCAGGACCCAGGGCCTGCAACTTTCACTATTGGCTCGGGCTGGCACCATTTCGTTGTAGTACACACCGTTTCAGATAAAAAAACCAGGATCTACCAGGATGGAGCGCTGGCAAATACTGTTATAAGGGATTATGGAACAAACGCTGGCACTGATGTCCTCAAGATTGGAATGGGGGATTCAAAACCAATCAACGGTCTCATCGACGAGGTTGCAGTCTACAACCGCGCTTTAACTGAAACGGAAATAAAGGACCACTATTATGCTTTCGTGAACAAGGGAATGGTTTACTCGCCTGGAGCGATAAAACAGTACGAGGAAGGATGAATGAATGAAATGAATTGGAAATGGCCACTCTTGCTGTTTTTTATAGCAATGGGTCTGCCTTTCACTGTTGCCGGCTTTGGTTCAAGTGCAAGTGTCACGGAAAGTGTAACCGAGGCAACAGTTCAAATCACCTGTTCTGCTGGGCAGGATTACTCTTGTTATTCAATCAATTACAGCATTAACAGGGGCGCATGGCAGCACGCTTATGGCACGGATACAAATTTCACTATAGCTGAGGATGGAAACAACGAGGTAAGGTATTACGCAATTGGGTGGCATTGCACTGGGGAAAACTGCAGTTACGCAGTTGAGCCAATGAAGTATGCCTGGGCTTATGTAATAGGCGATATAACACCGCCGTTCACTTCTTTTACTTCTCCAAGTGGCTGGCAAACCCAAGACTTTAATGTCGCGTTAAGCTGTGATGATTTCAATGGTTCTGGTTGTGCTGCCACGCGTTACAGGGTTGACCTAGGGCCATGGAATGCCTTTGGTACTACTGCACTCGCCTGGTGGAATTCAGACTGGTCTTACAGGCGCAAGGTAGTATTCGACAACAGCAACCAAGCTCAGAAAACAAATTACTCTGTGCTGTTAAGGCTTGACTCAAACAATTTTGATTTCTCAAAGGTGCAGTCAGCTGGACAGGACTTGAGGTTCAGGGACAGCAACCAGAGTACTGCACTGGATTATTTCTTTGACGAGTTCAATGCAGCACTGCAAATTGCAACAATCTGGGTAA
>CAZGDN010000150.1:0-1542 GCA_964525235.1 uncultured archaeon
GATGATGTTTGTTTCCAGTTTGAGCAAGAAAAAATAAGGGAGGAATTAGAGTGATGGACTGTTTTGGTTTTTTTGAGAAGGATACTCTTGAGTTTGTGCAGGGTACTTTGCCTAAGGAGTTGAGGTTTTCTAAGGCTATCGTTCATGGGAACTTTTTTCCTGCTATTCCTGTTTCGGTTTTGAGGAAAGCGATTGATGATTTGGAAAATTACTGTGACTGGAATACTTTGAAGGAGTTAAAAAAAGAATTAAAACTGGAGGAATTGAAATGAAAAAGCAATCAAAGTTTTGTTTGATAACCCAGCACTATTTTGGGTTTGAAGAAGGTGATGAAATAGGAATAGCAAATTATACAGAATATGATGGCAGAAGGTGCCTTAACATTAATATAGAGAAAAAGGACCTTGTTCCCTGTATCCCTATTTCAGTTCTGGCGAAAAAACTTGGGATTGTCAGAAGACGAGTCTTGGAAAAATATTGCCCGCCACAGCCGCAGGGGAACTCCGTTTATAGGGCTGGCGTTGACGACTTTGCAGAAGAACTGAAGAAAGAACTGGAGGAATTGAAGTGAAGAGAGGCGAGGAAATCAGGGAGAAGAAGCGTTGGGTTGAGTGTAGGCGTTGTTGGAATGCTAACGAGGATGATGATTCTCCAATGTGCGAGTTTTGCTTGCAGGAAGGAAAAGCGCACCAGTTTTAAGACGAAGGAGAGTGTTGTGAAGTGAGTTATACTCGTATGGGCTCAATTTTCAGGTTCATCTACGGAAAGAGCAATGACTACGTTTTTCCAACCTCTGACCCCAAACGCAGGTATGTTGAGGATTGGGGGAAAATTGAGGACAGGACTCTTGTCGAGTTTGTTTGCAGAGCGGTGGAGTATTGCCCTGACAGGCTATTCGCTGGATATGTTAGGGAGAAAGTTGCTGAAAGGCTTGGTGTCAGGTTGAGAAAAAATCCTTTGACGGAGAAGCAGGCACTCAAAAGGTATTTGAAGGAGATTGGTGTGAAATGAGGAAGTGCATTGGTTTTTTCGAGGAAGATGAGTTAACCAGGAAGGCAAAGATTCAGTCTTTGACTGCAAACAATGAGCGCATTTTGTCAATTCCAGAGAACAAGACTTTTCCCGTTGTTCCTATTGCAGCTATGCTAGGTGAGATTGAAAGAGTTGAAGGTGTTTTTCGTGAGACCTTGGGCTTTCATAGCGAGGTGTTTCAAAGTGTTCATATTGCTTTTAAAATGCTAAAAAAAAGGCTTGGCTTGGAGGAGTTGAAGTGAAACTGTGCGTAAGTTTGGGTTTTGCTGTTGCAATGATTGGTGCATATTTTGTACTACTTTCGTTATACTCTGGATTAAACAATAGTGGAACATTGGTGTTGTTTGCAACAGGTTTAGTATTAATTGCGATAGGGTATATTTTTTCAGAAGAGTGTAAACAAATATCTAAACTTGAAAAGGAAATCTAAACTTGAAAAGAAAAAAGAAAAAGAGGGAATTGTAGTGAGTTTGTCTGGTGATTTTGATTGGTTTTTGTCTGCTGACTTGT
>CAZGDN010000151.1:0-1537 GCA_964525235.1 uncultured archaeon
AGACCGCCCATCACACATCATTGGTCAGATTCATCGTCAGCTCATCATCGGAGCATACAAGTGTTCGTATAAAAAGGTTTTAAACATAAAGAGAGCGAAGATAATTATGCCGAGGGCTAGAAGGTACAGGCTTGTCTGCAGTGGAAGGCAGCGAAGGGCGAGAATTGAGGTTGGCGAGCGTTTGATTCCTGGTGAAAGGGTTTTTAGGGCAAACATTGAGGTTGAAGGGAGAACAGGAAGCAGAAAAATAGGGCTGATTGCAAAATTATCAAAGCCAGATGAACTAAGGAAAGAATATTTTCAGTTAAGAAAGCTGAAGAAGCTTGGTTGTGACGTGATACCCACTTTTTACCTTGCAGATAGTCTAAGGGGCAAGGTGTTGCTAAAAACAGACCTCACTTTTAACGGAAAGAATATTGTTTTTGACCTGGTGACGATTATGAACACAGGCATTTCGCCTCGGCGACGCCAACAATTAACAGAAAAGGAGAGACAGCGGTTCGACAAATTTTTAGAGAGAGCATCAAAAGGCCAAGTGGTAAAATGGCTGGCTAACAGGCAAGAAATACTGAAAAAGCTAATAAGAAACCAGAGAATTGCTTTAGAGAATGGCTTGTTTATAACACATGATGCCTGGCAATTAAGTGTTGACCCTAAAACCCTCTGGGGACACTTTATATAACTGAAGAGGGTTTTCAGAAGGTTGAAAAGCAGGAAAGAAAGGAAAAACTGAGAAGTTTTAAGGCTAGCCTGATTTATTGGTAGAATATATTGATTAGAGTGCATGTGTTTAATTGCCACCTCATCATCTAATGCTGCGCCTTTATTGACTCGCTTGCCCATGGATAAACAACCCAGCCGTTTGCTTGCTCCGCGAAATAGTCGGGCTTGAATTTTGACCAGGGCTTCCAGTGAACCATTAAGAATTTTGCTTCTTTTGGTTTGAGGGACTCAATGTATTTTTTTACTTCGATTGCTGTTGCACCAGAGTCAGTTACTTCATCAACCACAAGAATGCGTTTTCCTTCAATGCACTTGTCCAGCTTTTGTGTTATTACCGGTTTTTTGTTCCACTCCATGTTATCCTTTGCCACGTCGTCCTTGTAATAATCTGCTTTTATAACATATAGCTCGCTATTTTTAATGGAATGGGAAATAATCTGGGCTGGGACAAGGCCACCGCGTGAGACTGCGACAATCATTTCCGGACTGAAGTTGTCTTTTTGAATTCTTCCAGCCAGTTTTCTGCAGAGAGAGTCAAGTCTTTCCCATGAAACGAACACTTTTTTTTCACGGTTTTTTTCGTTAAAATCAGCCATAACAAGTTCAGCGGGAAAAAAGTTAAAAACCCTCCAATCTGTGGACTGGCAATGGTGCAATCCTGAAAAAAAGTTAAAAACCTATAACTCTCCAAGAATGCGTTTTCTTAGCTCGTTGCCCTTGAGTGTTTTTTCAAATGCTTCTACTCGGGTGGCAACCCCCTTGTCATAGAATTCCCCCAAGTACTTTGAGAAATCGTTGTGTTCAGCGTGGTGCT
>CAZGDN010000152.1:0-1519 GCA_964525235.1 uncultured archaeon
CCAACGGCCTGTCAACTGTTAAAAACAAGATACCACTATTTCTCCTTGGCTTCCTATACTAACCCTCACAATAACCGTGCAGGCACAGCGGTCTTCAGGGAAAAGAACAGGAAAAAAGCAATTGGAGAATTGAGGGAAGCTGCACTGATTTGAGGGAAACACGCCAATTCTTTCCTTGGTTTTAGTCCTACAATTTTTAATTTTTCTCTTTTTGCTTTGGGGTTTCTTCCTTTTGGGTTGATTTCTATTTCCACTTTGGTGTTTTAATTGGATCCCATTCAATATATTTGCGTATGTTTTTAAGCTCTGGAGAGTAAAAAACAAAATGCTTTGCATATTCGTTTACTCTGAAATATGTTTCTCCAGCCAAATAATTTAACACGTTTTCAAAATCCCTTGCTTTAAAGGGCACATTGTTTTTTATCAGGGCTTCTGTCATTTTAATATACTTTTTAACATAAGCATAATTTGTCACACAAAGCAAAAACCAAGGCTGCTCTTTATAGGGTGGATAGAGGTGAATTCCATGTTCAAACCAACTGAAAACTATTTCAAAGGGATGACCCCCACAAAGTGACTTATGCTTTAACCAATAGGTGAAAGCTCTCTCACTGGTTTTATTCTTTATTTTCAGCATTCCACAATCTCTTCCATCAGCCCATCTCTTATACATTTCAATTGGAGCAAGCGCTTCAGTCTCTTTTCCAAACGCGGATTTGTAGCAAATTGCAGCAGTGTTTAAATAATCCTCTAAAGAGATAGCATGCAAAAATTTCATTCTTTTTAGGTTAGCTTTATACCTGTTCAAAATCCTTGCCTTTTCTTTCTTTGACAGAACCCCTCCAAGCACGTATTTTCCCAAAACCCTGCCAGTCCTAATATCAAAAGGAAGGCATTTCTTAACTATTCCCGTGTGTTTTTTTAAAACTTTGGAAAATCGCAGGGCTTCTTTCACCACCTCATAATAATACTTTTCTATTTTAGAACTCCCTGGGTAAACCTCTATTGAAGTGAAATTGTTTGGAATAAGTGCAAACATATCCCCATAATTAACAATTGCAAGAGGAACAACTATTGCTTTACCCCTCCTGAGCGGAAGGAAAAAATGAAACCATCTCCTATCCCTCACATGGGCATATTTTTCATCTGGGTATGCAAGACCAGCAAGCCTTTTTATGAGTTTCAGCAGCTTTGTGTTTTCAAGCCTCACACTAAGCGTGTGAGTCTTGTTGAATAAATATTCGAATTCAAAATAGCCAAATTTTGGTCTAAAGCCACACAATTCTTCGAACTCTTTTATTCTCATAAAATCTTGATAGCATGCATCAAATTAAATGTTTTTGTTAAAGAAAAAAAGAACAGGAAACAGGCAATTTTGCGATTGAAAAACCCAGCAAAACACTGATCAAATTCCTTTCCAAGCATTTCACCCAGCCCTGAATAGCACGCTGCCACACCAATGAAAGCACTGTGCTGGGGTCATTTTGCGCCTGTCCAATATCAGTCAGAGTGAAACCCT
>CAZGDN010000153.1:0-1511 GCA_964525235.1 uncultured archaeon
AAGCTACTGAGCTTTTGCTCGCGCGGGTTCAAATCCCGCTCCCTCCGCTTTTGCTATCTGGTCCTTAATTTTATCTCAAGAGAAAAAGCGTGGGGCAAGCAAATAAATCCCGCTACTTGGGCTTTTGTTCTTTGGTTTCTAATTTTACCTGAAGTCTTCGTCGCTCATTTTGCAGAATGTTTGCGTGAACCTGTCGGCCATGGTTTTATAATCACGGGTGCCAAAGTAGTACTCGCTGAACCCAAGCATTAACTGGTCTTCAGCAGTGAAAACGGAGCGAAGCAACAGGCCATTGTATGGCTGGTAAAACGTGGAGTTAACCACTTCGTTTTTTCCAATGTCAACAGTTATCCTTCTGGGTGTATTTTGCCATTCAAACCTTTTTCCACCGTAAAGCAGGGGGTGAGTTGCTTTTATTTCATAAACGTTTTTGTCGACTTCCCTGATTACAATTCTTATCTCTTCCACAAATCCCTTAAGGGCAACGCGTTTTTTTGGAGAACAGTTTTTGTACTTTTCTTGCCACTTCAGGGAAGCAGAAATATGGTTTTGGTAAATCCTTGGTAGTTCATAGAACAATCTGAAGCTCTTGTCATTCAACGCAATCTGAACTGCTTTTTTTTCTTGGGCTGAAAGGCTCCAGTTCTCCCTGTTTCCATTGACAACAATGGTTTCTGAAGTGACTTTCGGTGTTGTGGGAGCAGGTGCTGGAGCCGGTATTGGCAGGGGGAAGGTCGGGATTTCAGGGCTTGGGTGCTGCGCTGGGGTGTCTGATGGGCTCGGGGTTACGATTGGTGTTTGGGTTGCTTGGGGTGCTGGGACCGGTGTTGGCTGTACCTCGTTTTTTCCTTGGCTGCAACCACTTGCTGTTATGGCTAGCACAATTAAAAGAGCCAATGCGATTTTTTCAAAGCTCACATAAGACACCCCACACGAGCCTCATAAAGGCCTAAAATATTGTTCTTTAGTCTTTTTGGCTGGTTGTAAAAGCTGACAGGAAGCCATGCTTGAATTCTTCAAGGGCACCAATCACTGTAACGCTTGAAGTGTTTTTTGTGGTGACAGTGAAAGAGATTGGAGCGTTGGGTTTGTTGATTGCCACAAGCACAAAGCCTGTTGCTTCTTGCGTTTCATCGAGCTCTTTTATTTTTGAAATGAGGCTTTCAAGGTTGTTCAGCCTGTTGATGTTTTCTTGAACCATTTTATCACTTTCCAGTAGATTATTAAGTAGATTATTACAGCGAAAGGATAAAATACTGGTATTGCACTATTATTTGAAATGAATAATTATTTGTTTTTGTCTTTTCTTTTATTCCTGTTGTTCTGTGGATGTACTGATTTGAACAAAGTGGAAAGGATACCAGAACAGGTTTCAACACCTCTGCCTCCGGTGAGCACTGCTCCAACAGTGCCGCAACTACAAGAGACACCCTCGAAGACCCCAGCTTCAAAACCTGCTGTTACACCCAGTGAAGAACAAAGACAAGAGCACAGTGAAAAGGGAATACCTG
>CAZGDN010000154.1:0-1507 GCA_964525235.1 uncultured archaeon
GTCTTCGGGGAAAAAAACAGGAAAAAAGCAATTCTGGCACTGCGAAAGGCGGGTTAAGGAGAACAGAAACAATAGCGGTTTTCAGCACAATTACCGCTTTTTACCGGCATCAAGGAAGAACTGAGATAACCCAAACAAGCGGACTCTAAATAGTACATACCTTTTTAAATAGTTGTACTCCCAATAGTACAATATGATTGCTAGGGAAACTTGGGGGAGAATGATAAGGGATTACCTCGAAAAAGATGTGCAACTGGTTGAAAGGAATATAGGGAATTGCGTTTCAATACCCGGCAGGGCTCTGGCAATAGTTGGGCCCAGGAGGGCCGGAAAGACCTATTCAATGTTTCAAATAATCAATGACCTAACTGAAACAATGGAAAAAAACCGAACTGTGTACATTAACTTTGAGGACTTTAGGCTGGAGAACTTGGAGTTAAAGGACATGGAAACATTGCTGGATGTTTATTATGAATTGTTTCCAAAAAACTCCGAGAGCACCTGTTTCTTTTTCTTGGATGAAGTGCAGGCATTGGAAAAATGGGAAAAATTTGTGAGGCACCTCTTGGACAAAAACCAGAAAGTGTTCGTCACCGGGTCTTCTTCCAAGCTCTTGTCAAAAGAAATTGCCACCCAGTTAAGGGGGCGAAGCATTAAGGCAACGGCTCTGCCGCTTTCCTTTGAAGAAATCCTGAAATTCAACGGCATAAAGACACAAAAATTTTATTCCACCAAGGAAACAGCGGAAATCAAAAAGTTATTGAATGAATATTTGCAATGGGGTGGTTACCCTGAGGTTGTCTTGAACAAGGAATTCAGAAAAGAAATCCTTGACGAAATCCTTAACCTGACAATATTCAAGGACCTAGTTGAAAGATGGAACGTTAGCAACACCAAGGCCTTAAAGCTCTTGTTTTCCATGGTTGCCAAGTCCACTCACTTGTCCATATCAAAAGCTTACCGTAACCTAAAGGGGATTGGAGTTACAGTGGGAAAAGCCACCGTTGCAAATTACCTGGAATACATGCATGACTCCCTGGTGTTCTATCCACTGAAAGCATTTGAAAAATCCTACAAAAAACAGGAAATGCTTGGATTCAAGCCATATCTTGTTGACAACGGTTTATTAGCCGTGCTGGGGGTCGAAGACAAGGGCAGGCTCTTTGAAAACCTTGTTTTCACTGAGCTGTTGAAAAAGGGATTTGAGGCCAACCGCGACCTCTTCTATTACGCTGGAGGCTGGGAAGTGGACTTCCTTTTAAAAAAAGGGGAAAAAGTGAGCAAACTCATTCAGGTGTCCTACAGCCTTGAAGGCGAAAAAACAAAGGACAGGGAAATGCGCGCCATCATTAAAGCCTCCAAAAAACTGGACTGCAATGACCTCACAATAATTTCCTGGAACGAAGAGGAAACCATTGAAGAACAAGGCAAAAAAGTAAAAATCACACCATTCAACAAATGGCTATTGAAAGACTAAAAGCCAAAAACTGGCACAATGCAACCCACA
>CAZGDN010000155.1:0-1503 GCA_964525235.1 uncultured archaeon
CATTCTTTGATTGTTTTGGAGCTGTTCCTGACTGGAATTACCACGCTTGCCTTCAATTCTTCCACCTTTCAGTTTAGAGTCTTTGCTTTCACGCTGGTGTGCCTTATAGTTACTCACATTTTAGCCTTGAGGGCTGTTAGGATTCTCTTCTTTTCTTTTTTCAGTTCCTGAATACCCATGCCAAGATATGGAGCTTCTCTGAAAGAGCTGACAATTTCCACAAGCCTCTTCCAGTATTCTAGCAAACCAAACTCTTTTACAATATTCAAGTAACTCTCAAAGTCAAAATCACTCTTTAACAGCAGGTCCATTATGTCAATCCGGTCCTTGAAACCTTTCTCGCTGTGCTTTCGCTCAAACTCTGCTTGTTGCTTTAACAACAGCAAGATCTCCGGCCTTGGCACGCGAAAACCCTCAACCATAACAGTGTTTTTTGCCACATATTCTGCTGGAAGCACAAACTTTGAGTAAAACAACACGTAAACGTCAACGCTTATTCCATCCATTGAAAACTCGTACTTTTTGAGACGCGTGTTCTTTTTAAGCTGGAAGTTAGCTTTTAACCTGGCAAGCTCTGTTAGGTCAACCAGAATGTCAACGTCTTTGGACTTGTGCGATTTGGCCCAGAGATAGCAAGCCCAGCCGCCAATTAAAACAAATTCAAGTTTTTTGGCTTTGAGTTCCTGGAGTTTCTCCCAGCTTTTAAGAGTTACGAGTTCATTCCAGTATTGCATCAATTCTCTCCTCCAGTTCGTGCAAAAAATCCTTGGCATACCACTGGCTCAGGTTCCAGAGGTCCACAAAGGTCTGGGCGATTGTTGAAATCTTTCCATAACGGTCCATTAAAGGGTCTTTTTTCAGCACAAACAAGTTCGGGTTTTTTGTATTCAGCTCAAACCGCTTTTTTATCTCCTCAGCATTGCTTCCATAAACATAAACCTCGGAGTAGTCCGCTGGCACCGAGCCAAACCTGAACGAGAAAGCAGAAAAAGCCCCAAAGGCAACAGAGTCAGGCATTGACTTCTCTATCTCCTGCACTGGCAAATCAACCCTTGCACTAAAGAGTAATTCACGCTCAAGGTTGCGAATGCTGGCCCAGTAAAACAAAACCTTTTTGGGGTTCACAACAACAAAATTTCTCGGGTTAACTTTTACAGCCCCCATTCTCTTCAACGGCTTCAGGGCATGGTTTGTGTTGGAAAGAGAAATGCCAAGCTTGGACGAAAGAGAACTCTGAGTAAAAACCCTTGAACTGTTCTCAAAAACCTGAAAAAGGATCTCCCTGTACAAAAATTCACGCTTCTGCATAATACTATAAAGACAAAAAGGGATATTTAAATCTTTCGATGATTATGGAAAGAATTATTCTTTTTTTCCTGGTTTTTGAAGCAGGTATTTGAAGAATGTCTTGCTTGCCTTTGCCAGGCGGGGGATTTCTTCCGGTCTTATCAGGCCCTCTTTTAACTTTTTTGCAATGAACTTGGGCCTCAGGTAGAACTCACG